>CANOBV010000008.1 GCA_947564255.1 uncultured bacterium
GCCACTTCTCCAAATAATATGGAAGACATCAAAATGCAGCTGGCCATCCAGACCATTGGCCACGACAAGGTAAATCAGCTGCGTCATGTGCGGTTCTTCGGCGATATTCACGGTTTGGTTGAACATATGCGCCTCCATGCGGATATCCTCCGCCCCAAGTTTGAGATTGTGAGCAGCACGCTGGAAAATGAGCTGGGGGGCCTTGGAATCGGGACATGGACGACGCCCAAAGGAGGGTATTTCATTTCCTTTGACGCCCTTGACGGTTGTGCGAAGGAAATCGTAGCCAAGGCCAAAAAAGTCGGCGTAGTGATGACCGGAGCGGGCGCGACCTACCCCTACGGCAAGGACCCCCACGACAGCAATATCCGGATCGCTCCCACCTATCCATCCCCGGAGGACCTGCGGACCGCCATGGAGATTTTTGCGCTCTGTGTCAAGCTGGTCTCCATCGACAAACTGTTGGAACAAGACGCTGCCCACTGATTCTACCGCAAAGCAGCACAGCTTTGTTCTCTCGGTTCAGGGGAAAAACCGTTCCTCTGGTTTCGGCTGTGAATACAAGTTCTAAAAACGGGGATTCCGCTCCAGGCGGTGTCCCCGTTTTCGCGCCCTTGCGCCTCATATCTGACAATCAGCGGCAAAAGAACGCATCATCTGCCATAGCCTGCCGCATGGAAGAGAGTATAATAACAGTATCAACAAGTTATTGGGGTGGTATGTTGTGCAATACGGACATTTTGACGAAGAAAGACAGGAGTACGTCATCGACCGAGTGGACGTGCCCGCCTCCTGGACCAACTACCTGGGGGTGGAGGACCTGGCCGCCGTGGTCAACCACACCGCCGGAGGATATCTCTTTTACAAAAGTCCGGAACACCACCGGATCACCCGGTTCCGGCCTAACGGGGTGCCCATGGACCGCCCCGGCCACTACATCTACCTTCGGGACGATGACACCGGGGAATACTGGTCTGTGTCCTGGCAGCCCTGCGGAGGCGATTTGAAAGATTACCGGTGCCGCCACGGATTGAGTTACTCCATATACGAGTGCCGCCGGGGCGGTATCCGGGCCGCCCAGACCCTGTTCATCCCGCGAGGGGAGGCTGTTGAACTGTGGGACCTGTCTTTGGAGAATACCTCTGGACGGACCCGCTCGCTCAGCGTGTGCTCTTACGCTGAGTTCTCCTATCATCAAATCCCCATCGACAACCAGAATTTTCAGATGTCCCTGTACTGCGCCGGGAGCCGGTATGAAGACGAAATCATTGATTATGAGCTCTTTTACGAGGGAACCCACCAATTCATGGCGGCCTCTTTTGCTCCCGATGGCTTCGACTGTCTCAGGGACAGCTTCATCGGCCCCTACTGCACGGAGTCCAATCCCCTGGCGGTGGAACGGGGAACATGTTTTTCTTCCTCCGAAAAGGGAAACAACCACTGTGCTGTTTTGCAAAAACGGCTCACTCTGGCCCCCGGCGAGAAAGCCCGGCTGGTCTGGATACTGGGGGAGGGCGGTCTGGAGGAGGGGCGGCGCGTCCGGGCGAAATACAGCCAGCCGTCCAAAGTGGATGCCGCCTTCCGCGATTTGGCTCAGTTCTGGGCGGACAAGCGGTCCAAGCTCCAGGTATCCACCCCGAACCAAGACATGGATGTGATGCTCAATACCTGGACGCTGTACCAGAGCGAGATCAACGTGATGTTCTCCCGGTTCGCCTCTTTCATTGAGGTGGGAGGCCGCACCGGGCTGGGCTACCGGGACACCGCTCAGGACGCCATGACCATCCCCCACTCCAACCCAGAGGGGTGCAAAAAACGTCTCATGCAGCTGATGCAGGGGCTGACCTCCTCCGGCTACGGCCTCCACCTCTTTGACCCGGCATGGTTCGACCCTCAGCCCGAAACTCCCCCCTACAAGTCCCCCACCGTCATTCCCACCCCGGACAAGGCGTCCATTGTCCACGGTCTGGCAGACGCCTGCGCCGACGACGCGCTGTGGCTGGTGGCGGCGGTGGTGGAGTACGTCCGGGAGACGGGAGAACGGTCCTTCTTCGACGAGGCTGTGGGCTATGCCGACGGCGGGACGGGGACGGTCTATGAGCATTTGAAAAAGATTCTGGACTTCTCTGCCGCCCAGGTGGGGACTCACGGCATCTGCAAGGGCCTCCGGGCGGACTGGAACGACTGTCTGAATCTGGGGGGCGGGGAGAGCGCCATGGTGTCCTTCCTCCATGTGTGGGCATTGGGGTATTTCGTGGACGCCGCCCGGACACTGGGCCGGGCGGCGGATGCCGTTCATTATGAAGCCATGCGGCGCAGCGTCATTGAGACCTGTGAGCGGGAGCTGTGGGATGGAGATTGGTATCTCAGGGGAATCACCGCCGACGGACGGAGGATCGGCACCCGTACCGATACCGAGGGCCGGGTCCATCTGGAGAGCAATGCCTGGGCGGTGCTCTCCGGCGCGGCCCCGCGGGAACGGGCCGTCAAGGCCATGGATGCGGTGGATCAATACCTGTACACGGATTACGGCCTGCGGCTCAACGCCCCCTCCTATACCATACCCGACGACGCTATCGGCTTCATCACCCGTGTCTATCCCGGCGTGAAGGAAAACGGCTCTATTTTTTCCCACTCCAACCCCTGGGCCTGGTGCGCCGAGGCCCTGCTGGGCCGGGGAGAGCGCGCCATGAAATTTTACCATGCCTTGTGTCCGGCTGCGCAAAATGATAAAATAGAGGTACGGCAGAGCGAACCCTATTCCTACTGCCAATTCATCATGGGGCCTGACCACTCCGCCTTCGGCCGGGCCCGGCACCCCTTTATGACCGGTTCCGGCGGCTGGAGCTACTTCGCCGCCACCCGGTATATCCTGGGGGTGCGGCCCCAGTTCGGCGGGCTGCTCATCGACCCCTGCGTCCCGGCGGACTGGCGGGAGTTCCGAATCACACGGGTGTGGCGGGGGGCGGAATACCGAATCACGGTAAAAAATCCGGACGGAGTGGAGAAAGGCGTCGTATCGACCGTTTGCAACGGGCTGGTTTTGGACGGCCTCATCCCCGCACAAGAACCGGGGAGCGTCAATGAGGTCACGGTCATCATGGGAAGGAGAGAGAACACATGAGCATCGAATTTGGAACAGGCGGCTGGCGGGCTATCATCGGGGATGGCTTTACCCGCGCCAATGTCCAGCGGCTGGCCTGTGCCCTGGCCCGGAAAATGGCGGATGAGAGGGTGGCTCAGCGGGGCTTTCTGGTGGGCTATGACCGGCGGTTTCTCTCGAAGGAGGCCGCCCACTGGGCCGCCGAGGTGATGGCCGGGGCGGGGGTGCCCTGCATGGTGGTGGAGCGGGAGGCTCCAACCCCCTTGATTATGTTCGCTGTGCGCTATTACGAACTGTCCTACGGCATGGCGGTGACCGCCAGCCACAACCCCGCCCTCTACAACGGAGTGAAGGTGTTTACCAAGGGGGGCCGGGACGCTGACGAGACCATCACTGCCGACATTGAGGCGCATATTGCCGCCCTCCCAGAAGGTGAAGTCCCTCTGGTTCCCTATGAGGAAGGAATCCGCACCGGACAGATCCAGATTGTGGACCCCATGAACGCCTATATCGACTCTATTATTCGGTCGGTGAACATGGACGCCATCCGCTCCCGTGGACTGAAGGTGGTGCTGGACCCCATGTTCGGCGTGTCCAAGACGGCGCTGAGCACCATCCTCATCACCGCCCGGTGCGACGTGGACGTGATCCACGAGCGGCGTGACGCCCTCTTTGGGGGGAGACTGCCCGCCCCCAACAGCAAGACCCTCATCGGCCTGCAAAGCTTTGTGGAGGAAAACGGCTGTGACATCGGCATCGCCACCGACGGCGACGCCGACCGTCTGGGGGTCATCGACGACCGGGGCGAATTCCTTCATCCAAACAAAATTCTGGTCCTGCTGTACTACTATCTCCTGCGCTACAAGGGGTGGCACGGGGCGGCGGTGCGCAACATCGCCACCACCCACCTGCTGGATGCCATCGCCGGGGAATTCGGCGAGACCTGCTACGAGGTGCCGGTGGGTTTCAAACACGTCTCCGGCAAGATGCTGGAGACCGGGGCGGTGATCGGCGGGGAGAGCTCCGGCGGACTCACTGTCCGGGGCCATATTCAGGGCAAGGACGGCATCTACGCCGCCTCCCTGCTGGTGGAGATGATGGCCACCACAGGCCGGCGGCTTTCCGAACTGTACCGGGAGATCGTGGAGCGCTACGGCGCGTTTGAGATGGCCGAGCGGGGCTACCGCTTTTCCCTGGAGGAGAAGGCCCGCATTCACCAGCTGGTCATGGTGGACAAGCAGCTGCCCGACTTCGGCCTGGACATCGAAAAGGTGAGTTATGCCGACGGCTGCAAGGTCTATTTCAAGGCCGGCGGCTGGGTGGTGGCCCGGTTCTCCGGCACTGAGCCGTTGCTGAGGGTGTTCTGCGAGATGGGCACTATGGAGCGGGCGGCAGAGATTGCCGCCTGTATGGAGCGCTTTCTGGGCCTGGAGGGCCGCAACATGGAATAAACACCTGTATTCACAGCCTCAATTCACCGCCCGACCGGGCCTTTCGGCGGTTTCGGTTTTGAATACAGGTTCCAAGCTCGGACGGGGGCCCAAGGCCCCCGTTTTTTATTCTGGAAAAGCGGTCCTGTTTATGGTATAGTCAAGTGAGTTCAAAAAATATCAATTGGAGGCGGCATTCGCGGCCTTGACCTGCACTTCATAGTGAACAAAGCGCGCTTCGCGCGTCAGCGTGCCGGCGGCACGCTGATTGAAAAAGTGCATTTGCACTTTTTCAACTTTGTTCACTATATCATATGGAAAAGAGAGGGGGGCCTGTCATGGCGCAAACCCACCGTCAGCGTTCCCTGCGGGGACAGATGACGTTCATCATTCTGCTGTGCTGGCTGCTGCCCATGGTGCTGGCGGCAGGGGCATTGGGAGGCTACCTGACCCTGGGGCTTGGACGGCAGTCCCGGCGGTCTATTGAGGAACAGTTTCAGCTCAACCTGAAAATGGGGGCGGACAGGGTGGAGAGCGCTGTGGAGGCCAGCCGTCTGCCGTCCTATGACCCGGAATTGCGAGAGGGCTGGAATCAGTATCGGCGGGACGGGAATTATGCCCTGCTCTACCGTCGGTGCTATGACCTGTTCAACCGCCTATACCAGTCGGACAGCCGGTTTCGCTACGCTGTGGTCTGCCTGTCCGACGCTCCGGAAAACAGGTCCATTACAGTGGTCAACGGCAGCTCCGGCCTGCTGTCCAGCCAGGTGCGGGAGCGTTGGCAGGAGGACCTTTCGGCAGTCACCTCCCTGGCAGCCGGACTGGATACCGCTGTTGGCTTCCTGGAGCGGGACGGTCAGGTGTATCTGGTGCGCAACCTGATGGGGCACGACTATCGGCCCATAGGCGTATTGGCGCTGGCGTTGGACCTGCCTTACTACTTTGAGGACCTGTCCCTGCTGCGGTGGGCGTCGTCGGTGTCGGTGGAGCTGGGGCCGGGTACCGCCCTCACCGTCAAAGGGGATGCCCCGCCCCTGCCCGGGGACAAAACCCTGGAGCACTCGGTGAGAACCCGGGATTTCACCCTGTATGGGAGGGCGGAGGCGGACTATTCGGTGCTGCTGGCAGGCTTCGGAGCTTACCGATGGGTGTTGGGAGCCATGGGGCTGTCCCTGCTGCTGCTGCTGTTGTTCACATTCCGCTTTTTCCGGCGGAGAATCTCCCAGCCTATCGGCGCACTGATGGACGGCGCGGCGGACATACAGCGGGGCCAGTGGGGGCGGCAGGTCGCCTGTGCGGCCGGAAGCCGGGAGTTTGACTACCTCACCGATTCCTTTAATCAAATGTCCGCTCAGCTCCAGACTCAGTTTGACTGCCTCTACCAGGAGGAACTGGCCCGGCGGGACGCCCAGATCAAGGCCCTCCAGGCCCATATTAACCCCCATTTTTTGAATAACACGCTGGAAAGCATCAATTGGCAGGCCCGGATGAGCGGCGACTTGCAGGCGTCCAGGATGATTGAGGCCCTGTCCACTGTGCTGGATGCGGCGCTGGACAGAAAAGGAATGCCGGAGGTTCCCCTTTCAGAAGAGATGCGCTATGTCAATGCCTATCTCTACATTGTCACCCAGCGCTTTGGCGAGCGGCTCACTGTGGACATTGAACTGCCGGTTGAACTGATGGAGTGCAGGGTGCCCCGGCTCATCCTCCAGCCCGTCATTGAGAATGCGGTGGAGCACGGCATCCGTCCCGGCGGGGAAGGCCGGGTGGCTCTGCGGGGCTATTTAAAGGAGCGCTTTCTCATTCTGGAGATTGAGAACGACGGCGGGCTGTCTGCGCAGGACGAGGAGCACATCGCCCGTCTGCTTTCCCCGGATTACGATACGGCCGGGGAACCCTCGGGCAATATCGGCATTGCCAATGTGAATTTGCGCCTGCGCATCCTCTACGGTCCGGAATGCGGCATGTCCATTTTCCGGGGGGAGGGGAGTGCGGTGGTTGCCCGGCTCATTGTGGCGCGAGCCGACGGATAGCGGAGGTTTGGCCTTCGCAGACATGCCCGGTGCCGGAGCGGTCCATGGCCGAAAATTGTGGTTTTTTGTCTCAGCTTGCCCCCTGGCCGCAGGGCGGTCCGCCGTCCGGCAACGATATACAAGAAATGGCAATCGGGGTTATTCGCCTTCAAGGAAAAAAGGTGTATGATAATATTGCACAAAACAACTGGGGGATATCCCCTGCGGAATTAGGGAGGTTATACTATGAAAAAGAACAGACTGTTTGCATTGACCCTTGCGGCTGTGATGCTTCTGAGCTTACTGGCGGGCTGCGCCGACAAGCCCGGCTCCGGCGGAAAGGAGACCGGGAAACCCAATACCCCGGTGGAACTGAACGTGGTCACCTCTTATGGCGGCGACGATGGCAACCGGAAGAATTACGAAAATGCCGTAAAGGGCTATGAAGACGCCACAGGCAATAAGGTCCAGGACGCCTCCGGCACCTCCAATGAGGAGTGGAAGGCGAAGGTGCTCACCGACTTCGAGACGGGCACCGAGCCCGACGTGCTCTTCTTCTTCACCAACGCCGACGCCGAGCCCATCATCCAGGCGGGCAAGGTGGTAGACATCGCCACCATCCGGGCTGCTTACCCCGACTACGCCGACAACATGCGGGACTCCATGCTGGCGGTGGCTTCCGACGGCAAAAACTACGCCATCCCCTCCTCCGGCTTCTGGGAGAACATGTTCGTCAACACCAAGGTTCTGGCTGACTGCGGCGTAGCCGTTCCCGGCCCGGACTACACCTGGGACCAATTCCTAACCGACTGCCAGACCATCAAGGACAAGGGCTACACCCCCATCGCCTGCTCTCTGTTCGAGGTGCCCCATTACTGGTTCGAGTTCTGCGTCATGAACAACGGCACCCTGGACAGCCAGCTGGATATTCCTGCCTCTGCCGATGACGCCGTGGGCAAGAAGTGGGCCGCCGGCCTGAACGATATCAAGGATTTGTATGAAAGGGGCTTCTTCCCCGTCAACACCCTTACCGCCACCGACCCGGAGACCGTCCAGCTCTTTGGCGACGGCGAGGCCGCTTTCCTCATCGACGGCTCCTGGAAGGTCACCCACTTTGTGGACAATTATCCCGAGCATCTGGAGGAGTTCGCCATCTCCTACGTCCCCGCCAAGGGCGAGCGCAAGGCCAGCGAGGCCATCGGCGGCATCTCCATGGGCTACTTCATCACCAAAAAGGCCTGGGACGACCCCGCCAAGCGGGAAGCGGCCGTGAAGTTCGTGGAGCATATGACCTCTGACGATGTGATGTCCAATTTCGTCACCACTGAGGTCACCGCCCTGAAGAACGGCGCCTCTCCCTCCGGCCTCAATGAACTCCAGCAGTCCGCCGCCGACGCCAACGGCGCCATCACCGGCGTGGTAGGCGCGGTGCAGGACGCCGTGTCTCCGGAATGCAAGGCCGAGCTGTTTGCCAACGTACAGAGAGTGGTCACCGGGGACATGACCGCCGAGGACGCCGTGGCCGCCGCCATCGCCCTCAACTGATTGGACGCAAAGTCCGCTTGACTTCGCTTCCGGCCCTGCCGAAAGCCCCGTCCGCCCCTCCGCCTCTCATTTCCAACCCGCAACCGCTCCGCCGGGTTGCGGGTTGGATCTTTCAGGGCGGCCTCCGGTCCCATTTTACCCTTACGGTAAAGGAAGTGATTGTCTATGAACTCAAGCTCCACCCTGTATAAAAAGAAAGGCCCGCTGGTGGTATTTCTGGTTCCGGCGTTCCTGTTTCTTATTTTGTACCTGTACTACCCATTCCTTCAGAATATCATCAACAGCTTTTCCGACATATCCGGCCTGGGCTCTCCCGCTCAGGGCCTCAACGACCCCTGGTGGACCAATTACGCCCAGCTGTTCACCGACCCCAAGCTGCGCACCGCCCTGGGCAATACGGTGATCCTCACCATCTGCACCGTGGTGTTTCAGGTGGGCATCGCCCTGATTCTGGCCCTGCTGGTGGACTCTATCCGGGTTGGAGCCCAGTTGTTCCGAACGCTGTATTTTTTCCCCATTGTGATCTCCGCCACTGCCCTGGGCCTGATGTTCAACCTGATTTTTCTGTATCCCAGCGGAATGCTCAACCAGCTGCTCATCGGTTTGGGCATTATTTCCGAGAGTGTGGACTGGAAAGGCTCCGACCACTTCCTGGCCACCATGCTCACCCCAGTCATGTGGCAGTATGTGGGCTTCTATTTTGTCATTCTGGTGACGGGGCTGAACAATATCCCCTCCGACCTCTATGAGGCCGCCGCTTTGGACGGCTGCGTGGGGCTGGACAAGGTGCGCTATATCACCCTGCCCCTGCTGCGCAATGTGCTGTGCACCTGCCTGGTGCTGGCCATCACCGGGGCGCTGAAGGTGTTCGACCTGCCCTGGGTCATGTTCGGGGCCGGAATGCCCCAGAATCAGGGCTGGCTCACCGGCACCTATATGTACGACCAGACCTTCAACCGGGGCAATGTGGACTACGGCTCCGCCATCGCCATGCTCATCGTGGTGCTGGGGGTGGTGCTGTCCAACGTGGCCAACCGGGTGTTCAAGCCCCGGAACGATTTGTAAGGAGGGCGCGTCATGGGCAGAAAAATAACGCCGGCAAAGGTTTGCACCTATGGGGCCCTCACCGTCTGGGCGCTGACCACCCTGTACCCCTTTGTGTGGGTCATTTTGAACTCTTTTCGGGAAAAGGGCCTTATCCGTAAAGATTCCTTCTCCATTCCGCTGCCGGGAAACGGCTTTACCATGGACAACTACATCAAGGCTATGGAGCGATTCGACTTCGGCAACGCCTATCTCAACAGCCTTATCGTGTCCGTTTCCGTCACCATCGTGGTGGTGATTTTAGCGGGGCTGGCGGCCTACGGGCTGGTGCGATACCGCTTCAAGCTGCGCGGCGTCTGCTACAGCCTGATCATGGCGGGGATGATGTTTCCAGTGTTTTCCACCATTATTCCAGTGTTCCGCATGGAAGCCGCCTGGCACATCGCCAGCAGCGGGAACCGTTGGCTGAGCCTGCTGGCCGTCATCCTGCCCCAGATCGCGGGCAACCTGTGCTTTGCCACCATTGTGCTCATGGGGTTCATTGAGTCGGTGCCCATTGAGCTGGAGGAAAGTGCTTATGTGGACGGCTGCCACGTATTCCAGGTGTATTTCCACATCATCATGCCCGCCGCCAAATCCTCCTTTGCCACGGTGGCCATTTTCTCCTTCCTGTGGAGCTACAACGACCTGTTCACCCAGAACTTTTTCCTCCGGGTTCCACGGGAAAAGACCATCACCCTGCTGCTCAACGAGATCAGCTCCCAGGCCGGGGTGGACTACGGGCTGATGGCTGCGTCGGTGGTGCTCATCGTCATCCCGGTGCTGGCGGTGTACGTCATGCTCCAAAAGCACATCATCAAAGGCCTCACTGCCGGGGCTATCAAAGGATGAAGGCTTGTGTTCACGCGCTTTTACGGGTATAATCAAGACAACAGGGTCTTCCTCCTCCGCTGACGAAGGAAGGCTCCATCGTGCCGGGAGGTGTCGGACATGTATAAGGTGGTGCTGGTGGATGACGAAGCTCTCATAGTAGAGGGCCTGCGGCGGGTGGTGGACTGGCAGGCCCACAACTGCATGGTAGCCGCCACCGCCGGCGACGCAGATTCCGGCGCTCTGGCCATTCGGGAACACCGGCCGGATATCCTGTTCACCGACATCAAAATGCCAGGGGAGGACGGCCTGACCATGCTCGCGGGGCTGAAGGGGGAGTTTCCCAGGATGCAGATCGCTGTACTCACCGGCTACCGGGACTTTGAGTACGCCCAGCGGGCCATCCGGCTGGGGGTGGCCCGTTTTTTGCTCAAGCCATCCAAAATGGAGGAGCTCGAAGAGGCCCTGGCTTTCATGACCGGCGTGCTGGACCGGCTCCCGCCGGAGGAACCGGAAAGCGACCGGGAACCGGAGGACACCGCCAACAGCTTTATTGTCCGTCAGGCCAGGGCGTATATCGCCCAGCACTGCGGGTCAAAGCTGACCCTCCAGGACGTGGCGGACCACTGTTTTGTCAGCCAGTGGCACCTCAGCAAGCTGTTGAATAGGCACGGGGGCCAGACCTTCTATGACCTGCTCAATGCCGAACGGATGCGCAGGGCCAAGGAATTGCTGGAGGACCCCGCCCTGCGCATCAGCGAGATCGCTGAGCGGGTGGGTTACGCGGATACCGCCCACTTCTCCCGGGTCTTCAAAAAGCTGGAAGGAGTGTCGGCCGGAGAGTGGCGCAACCTACACGGATAGGCGTTGGCGGCCCTGCTCATATTTTTCAACAGAAATTACCAGGTTTAAACAAGAAGCCATGAAATCAAAAGATTTCATGGCTTCTTGTTTAGGGCTTGTTTGAAAATTGTCAGCGTTCAAAAATATTTTTTGCGAACTGCGTTCCCCTCTACCACTCCCGTTTGATTTCAGCTTCCTCCACCTGATACCGTGTCAGGAATTCCTGAAGATTATCGCTATTCTGAATCAGCATCAGTTCCTCAAATCTTCCACTGGCCAAGTCTTTGAAACCCGCCACCTGTTCCCCCGTACAGATGCTGGAGCGGATAACAGGAATTTTTCCCGTTTTGTTATAGGGCACAGCATGTTGTTTTTTTCGTCTGCCAAACATTTTGCACCTTTCCTCTCGCTGTGTAAGAGCCTGGTTCATATCTCGAAGAATGCCGGTTGGCGGGAAAACACACGCCTCATATTTCCGTTTATGACTTTACCGCTTGGCAGCGCTTTTTATTTTGTGCCGGTGGAGCCAAAACCGCCGTCCCCCCGCTGGGTGCCGTCCAGATCATCCACTTCTTCAAACTGGAACGATGAACAAGGGATAATAAGCAGCTGAGCCATCCGGTCGCCGTCCTCTATCACCTGCGCTTCGCCGCTGTGATTGTGGAGAGCCACCATCAGCTCCCCCCGGTAGTCCGCGTCGATGACGCCCACCTTGTTCGCCGGCGCAAGGCCCCGTTTGGTGGCAAGACCGGAACGGGCACACACCAGCCCCACATAGCCCCGGGGAATAGCCAGGGCCAGCCCGGTATGGATGAGGACAGTCTGACCGGGGGCGATGGTGATACGGCTGTCGATGAGAGCGTACAGGTCGGCCCCGGCGGCATCCGGGGAGCCATAGGCGGGCAGTTTAGCACGGGGGTCCAGCCGCTTGGCAGGGACAGAAGAGGCCATGGAAAATCCTCCTTGTTTATTTAATGGGCTGGATAGTCGTCTCCCCGTCCCAGAGGACGGGGGCGCGGGCGTCCAGACTGGCGGGGACGTTCAAGATACGTTGGTTGCCGGACCCTCGGAAACGCAGGTTCAGGTCTTTTTTTGCCTCTACAAAGGGGCCGTCCACCAAAACATCAATGAGCGACAGCATCTCATCGGTACACTCACACCGGGCGCGGCTGTCCTTCCACAGCTCTTCATCCAGAGTATACCCGGAATAGCACCAGACCTCCTTATCCGGGAAGCGGGCTTTCACCCGGCGCAGAAAGGGCAGCAGGGCGCGCTGGTTATCCGGCTCGAAGGGCTCGCCTCCCAACAGGGACAGGCCTTTGATGTGGGTGGGGGCCAGAGCCTGAATGATTTTTTCTTCTTCCGCTTGGGTAAAGGGCTGGCCGTAGTTAAAGTCCTGGGCCTCTTCATTGAAGCAGCCGGGACAGCGGTGGGTGCAGCCCGAAACGAACAGGGACACCCGCACGCCGGGGCCGTTGGCCACGTCGGCCCATTTGATCGCCGCGTAATTCATAGAGTCCTCCTTTGGAGAGTGTGCCCTCCGGGGGCCCACTTTCTCTCTCGCAAGAGAAAGTAGGCAAAGAGTGCGCATAGGGGCTCTGCCCCTATGTACCCCTTTACGGGGACACCCTGTACGGTACGCTTGAGTTGACCTTCCGGCGCGTGCAGCTTTCGACGCTGGTGCTTCTAGTTGTGCTGCCGCCGGTGTCTGGTCATTGGGAGTGGTCGGGCCGACCGGACTGCGCCGCAGTGGCGGAACGCTCGGATTGGGGGTGTGAAACGGGGCGGTTGGAGATCCGCCCCGTTTGCGTCTGTTCTTTAGAGATGGAGGACGCGCGACGCGATCTCCTTGGTTTTCCCCTCATTCCAGAAGTTCTCCCCCAGATAGCCGCAGGTCCGCCTCGTCACGTTCATCTTGGCGTGGTCCTTGTTGTGGCACATGGGGCACTCCCACTCGTTGTCCTCGTTGACGATGATCTCCCCATCGTATCCGCACACCTGACAGTAGTCGCTTTTGGTGTTAAACTCAGCGTACTGGATGTTATCGTAGATGAACCGCACCACGTCCTTCAGGGCCTCCAGGTTGTGGCGCATGTTGGGGATCTCCACGTAGGAGATGCAGCCGCCGGAGGAGATTTTCTGGAACTGGCTCTCGAAGGTGAACTTGGAGAACGCGTCGATGTTCTCCCGCACATCAACATGATAGCTGTTGGTGTAGTAGCCTTTATCCGTCACGTCGGGGATGGTGCCGAATCGTTTCTTGTCGATGCGGGCGAAGCGATAGCACAAGCTCTCCGCCGGGGTGCCGTAGAGGGCGAAGCCGATGTTGGTCTCCTTACGCCAGCGGTCGGTGGTGGCCCGCAGATGGTTCATCAGCCGCAAGGCGAAATCCTCGCCTTCGGGTTCAGTCTGAGAGCAGCCCTTCACCAACTTTGTCACCTCGTACAGCCCGATGTAGCCCAGAGAGATGGAGGAGTAGCCGCCGAACAGCAGTTTGTCGATGGTCTCTCCCTTATCCAGCCGGGCCACGGCGCCGTACTGCCAATGGATGGGGGACACGTCGGAACGAATGCCCTTCAAGGCGTTGTGGCGGCACATGAGGGCCTCGAAGCACAGCTGAAGCCGCTCCTCCAGCAGGGGCCAGAACTTGTCCTCATCCTGGCCGGAGAGAATGCCGATCTGGGGCAGGTTGATGGACACCACGCCCTGATTGAACCGGCCCTCAAACTTGTAATTCCCGTTCTCGTCCTTCCAGGGGGCCAGGAAGGACCGGCATCCCATGGGAGAGAACACATTGCCCTCGTAGTGCTCCCGCATCTTTTTGGCGGAAATATAGTCGGGGTACATCCGCTTGGCGGAGCACTTGACGGCCAGCTCGGTGAGATAGTCGTACTCGCCGCCGGTAAGGTTGTTGCACTCGTCCAGCACGTACACCAGCTTGGGGAAAGCGGGGGTGATGTACACACCCTTCTCGTTTTTGATGCCCTCCAGCCGCTGGGACAAAATCTCCTCAATAATGGCGGCGTTCTCCCTGATATAGGGGTCATTCTCCCGAAGCACCAGAAACAATGTGACAAAGGGAGACTGGCCGTTGGTGGTCATCAGGGTATTGATCTGGTACTGGATGGTCTGCACACCGCTCCGAAGCTCGTCCTTGGTGCGGGCTGCGGCAATTTTCTCCACCGTGGCGTCGTCCAGCTCCGGCGCGGCCTGCCGGGTGCGGCGCAGGTATTTTTCATAGGAGACCCGCAGGTACTTGCCCAGATGGCTCATCTCCACAGACTGCCCGCCGTACTGGTTGGAAGCCACGCAGGAGATAATCTGAGTGACCACGGTACACGCCACCTGGAAGCTCTTGGGGGGCTCGATGAGCTTGCCGTTGATCATGGTGCCGTTGTCCAGCATGTCGCCGATGTTCACCAGGCAGCAGTTGAAGATGTGCTGGACGAAGTAGTCCGCGTCGTGGAAATGGAGCACGCCCTCGTCGTGGGCCTTGGAGATGTGCTCGGGGAGCAGGATGCGCCTCGTCAGGTCCCGGCTCACCTCGCCGGCGATGTAGTCCCGCTGGGTGGAGGCGATGGCGGTGTTTTTGTTGGCGTTCTCCTCCGCCAGTTCCTTGTTGTCATTGCGGATGAGGGCCAGAATGGACTCGTCGGTGGTGTTGGCCTTGCGCACCAGAGCACGGGTGTAGCGGTAGATGATATACGCCTTGGCCAGCTCGTATTTTCCAGCGGCCATCAGCTTGGTCTCCACCATATCCTGGATGTCCTCCACCAGCAGGCGCTTGCGGCTCTTGGTGGACGCCACAGCGTCTGCGATGGCGTCGATAGACCCGTCGTCCAGGCGGTAAGGCTCGTCCACCGCTTGATTGGCTTTCCGGATGGCGGCGACAATTTTGGCGCGGTCAAACTCCACAATGGAGTCGTCTCTTTTGATAACTTTCATGGGGCGGGCTCCCTTCTCAATATGGTACTTTTTGCGCCGGGGTGGCCTGTATGGACCGCTCCGCCCTGGAAGGAATTGGGGCTGAACTTGGGGCGCTCCATTATAATACTATATCTTGTGGTGGGTGTCAACACCAATCTCAAGATAAATGAGAATTATAATTTTTATTCATCCCTTTTATGGGACAGGGGATTCCTCCAGGTGTCCGCGAAACGGCACGGGGCATAGACTGGAGTGCACCCAGGCGGGCGTTGCGCCCGCCTCTCCCGCGCCTGATTCCGGCCCCGGCGGGGGATGCGGGCCCTCTGGGCCGGGGCCGGTGAAAGGAGCGTTCTCATGAGTCAATTCTATCTGAACGGACCCGCCAAGGGCTATGCCATGTCCGCGGAGGAGTTCGCCGCCGGGACCTGCCGCCCCGGTCCGCAGCCCGCCGCACCCGGCTGCGGGTGCGGTGGGACCATGCCCCCCGTCACCCCCGACTGCCCCGACGGCTGCGGCCAGGAACCGGAGTACTGCCAGCAGATGATCTGCTGCTGCCGTCCCGCTCCCGCGCCCTGTCCCCACCCCCCTCAGGTGGAGGAAGGCTGCTGCTGCAAGCAGAGCTTCCGGGCGGCGCTGGGCCTGCTGTGTGACGAACAGGTCTCCAGCCTTCTGGACTTTGACGCCGCCGCTTTCCTGACCGGCACTTACACCGCCGGGGCTGTCCTCCAGGGGGGCAAGCCCCATAGCGGTTCCGGGACCGGCAGCGGCGCCGAAAACGATGATGCCCCGGACGGCCAAGCGGACGTGGACGCCGAGAAGCGGCCCGCTCCGCCCGTCCCCTGCTGTTCCAGCGACAACCTGGGTTCTCTTTCCGGCAGCTTCCGGCGATTTTCTCCGTGCAGCTGTGACCTGATCGATATCGATGCCGCAGTGTATACCACCTCCGGGAAAAGCTGTGCGTTTACCGCCAGCCAGGTGAACTTGTGCGAGCTGAACGCGGTGGTCATCCAGATCGCATCCGCTCCGGCGGAGGGAGACCTTACCGCCGGGGAGGTCGCAGACCGGAATTTCCGGTGTGTCCGCACCCTTCTGGCCCAGCGGCTGAATCCGGTAGGTTCTTCCTGCGGACAGCCCTACTGTTCCTGCGCTTGCGACAGCCGGGATTGCTGCTGCGCGGCGGGGCTGCTGTCCACCCTGGCGCAGAACAACCTCAGCCGTCGGGTATCCTTGACGGCCGGGCTTTTGGTACTCAAAAACGCCGCCCTGCTGGGCACCGTAGGAAATGTACTGGTTCTGTCCAATGATTGTGACAATCGTCTGTACTTCGTGTGCGTAAACAGCGTACAGTTTATCGGGTAACACATTGTGCACCCCCCGCCGCCGCGGGGGGTGCACATGTTTCTTTACTCTGCTCGAAGATACAGCTGCATGGACCGATAGTCTCCCGCAGGCATGGGCATGGGCCAGCCCGCCGCCATCAGCACGTCGCCGGGCCATACCTCCTCCCCGTTTACCCGGTATTGGGCGTCCGGGTCCAGCCCTTTCAGGCGGATGGTGCGGAAAGGCGCGGCGGCATGGTTGGAATGGGACACCAGAGACACCAAAGCCTCCCGGCGGTCGGGAGACACCTGCTCCCAAGCGGTGAAAGGGTCCCGGAAGGGGTCGGCCAGCCGGTAGTAGTCCCCCCTCTGGATGAGCTCATAGTGCTCCTTGAAGAAGGCCACCTGCCGTTTGATGGTCTCTTTCTCCTCCGGTGTGGTGTGGTTCAGGTCCATCTCATAGCCGAACGTGCCCGCCATAGCCACCACGCCCCGTGTCTCCATGGGAACACAGCGCCCGGTCTGCTGGTTGGGGACGGCGGACACATGGGCCCCCATGGCGGACACCGGGTAGCAGAAGGAGGTGCCGTACTGGATGGCCAGCCGGTCGATGGCGTCGGTGTTGTCGCTGCACCAGATTTGGGGCGTGTAGTAGAGCATGCCGGCGTCGAACCGCCCTCCTCCTCCGCAGCAGCCCTCAATGAGTATGTGGGGGAAGTCCCGGCGCATCCGCTCCAGGATATCGTACACCCCCAGCACGAAGCGGTGGAACAGCTCCCCCTGCCGGTCTGCGGGAAGAGCGGAAGACCACACGTCGGTGAGACTGCGGTTCATGTCCCACTTCACGTAGGCGATATCCGCGCTGGCCAGCACCTGCTTGATGCTCCCGTAGACGTGGTCCCGGACCTCCTTGCGGGAAAAGTCCAGCACCAGCTGGCTTCGGCCCCGGGCAAAGGGCCGGTTGGGGGCCTGAAGGGCCCAGTCCGGGTGGGCCCGGTAAAGAGCGCTGTCCTCGCTGACCATCTCCGGCTCAATCCACAGCCCGAAAGACATACCCAGATTTTCAATTTTGGGCACCAGCGCTCCCAGCCCTCCCGGCAGCTTTTCCTCGTTGACCGACCAATCCCCCAGGCCACTGCGGTCGCTGTCCCGGCAGCCGAACCAGCCGTCGTCCATGACGAACAGCTCGATGCCCAGAGGGGCGGCGGCCCTGGCAATACCCACCAGCTTGTCCGCGTCGAACCGGAATTCGGTGGCCTCCCAGTTATTGATGAGCACCGGGCGGCGCTTCCCCCGGCAGGGGTCGTGGATGAGGTTCTCCCGAATGGCCCGGTGGAACTGGCGGCTCATCTGGCCAAAGCCCTGAGGTGAGCATACCAGCGCCGCCTCAGGGGCGGTGAAACCCGCTCCCGGAGCCAGGGTCCAGCAAAAGTGGTAAGGGTTGATACCCAGCAGCAAACGGTTATTCTCCAATTGGGTCCGCTCCGCCGCCGCCAGGAAATTACCGCTGTACACCAGCATGGCCCCATAGCAGGCGCCGTAATCCTCGTCGGCGCCGTGCTCACAGAGGATGACGAAGGGGTTGTGGTGGTGGCTGGAGGTGCCCCGGACGCTTTCCACACTCTGCACCCCCTGGCGCAGGGGGGCCCGGTCCAGGTTGCGCTCCTGGGCGTGGCAGCCGTTGAAGGTGATGAAATCCATGTCCCCCCGTTGGAAGTCCAGGCACAGAGAGGCACACCGGCGCAGCTGGACGGGCCGGCTCCCATGGTTGACCACCTGGACGGCGCGGGTGATGAGGTCACAGCGCTCCAGCACCCCGTAATACAGCTTCAGCGACACTTTGCAGGTGGAATCAATAAGGTGAATGACCAGGGTCTCCCACTCCTCTCCGCCGAAAAAGGCGGGCAGACCGGGCAGAGAATACTTTCCTTTTTTCAGCTCATAGCCGGTGCAGCGCAGGTCGGCCAGACGGCTCCCGTCTTCCGGTTCAAACTCAATAGACGGCAGCCGAAAATCCCCCACACCGCAGGAGGAATATTCCTGCGGCAGAGTGTCAAGAGAATAGGTCCGGTTATCCCCCGCCTCGCTGGGATTGGGGGAAAACCCCCGGTCGGCGTACTGGATGAGCCGGGACAGGTCGCCCCCCCGGATTCTGGGGCCGTAATAGGTGTGCAGCAGCACCCGGTTATGGTCTGCTTTCATCTGATAGGTGGTGTTTTGGGTGTGCAGGGTAAAAACCTTGTTTTCCTGATCGAGTACGATCATAGGGATAACCCCCTAGAATATAAAGTATTTCGCAGTGATTGTACGGGATTTTTCACCGGGTGGCAAGAGGAAACGTGAAAAATATGGCACAAATCTACGCCTGCTCCCGGCGGGAAAATTGGTCAAAGGTAGGGGAACAGCCCCGGACGGGCCGGGGCTGTTCCGAAGAGGGAGGGTGGGCTTATTTACCGCCGGTGGAGGCGATGCCCTCGATAAACTGCTTCTGGAAGATAAGGTAGAGGACGACCATGGGCAGCATGGCCAGCAGGGAACCCGCCATCAGCACCGGGAAGTTGGTGCTGAACTGGCCGCGCAGCGTGGCCAGACCGGAACTGAGGGTCATCATGTTCAGGTCCGAGTTCACCACCAGGGGCCACATCAGGTCGGAGTAGGCGAACACGGCGGTGAAGATGGTCAGAGCGGCCACCGAGGTGCCGGTCAGCGGGAACATGACCTTATAGAAGGTCTGCCACTGGTTGCAGCCGTCCAGGTAGGCGGCCTCGCCGATCTCCTTGGGGATGCCCATATAGGTCTGCCGCAGGAAGAACACGCCGAAGGCGCTGACAATGCCGGGGAAGACCAGGGCGAAAATGGTGTTGGCCATCCCCATCTTGGCTACCATCTGGTACTGGGGGATGATGAAGATCTGGCTGGGCAGGGACATCTGCACCAGCACGATGCCGAACAGCAGGCCCTTGCCCTTGAACTCCAGCTTGGCGAAGGCGTAGCCCGCCATGGAGCTGAACAGCACGGCGCAGACCACCCGGAAGAAGATCATCAGGCCGGTGTTGAGGTACAGGTTCACAAAGGGCAGGCTCTTGACGGCCTCCACAAAGTTATCCAGCATGATGCGCTCGGGGAGGATGGTCACGGGGATCATATTGCTCTCCGGGACGGTCTTGGAGCTGGTGAGGATCATCCACACAAAGGGGAGGATCATAATCAGCGCACCCAGAATAAGGAACGCGTAGGTGAGGACGGTGTTCAGGGTCTTGGAGGATTCCATAGAGCTTCGTTTCATGTTGTCAGCCCTCCCTTAGACGTCGTAGTTGACCCACTTCTTCTGGCCGTAGAACTGGATCACGGTGACCAGGCCGATGAGCAGGACGGTCCAAATGACAATGGCCGAGCCCATGCCGCGGCTGCCCGCCACAAAGGACTCCCGATAGAACAGGTACATCAGGCTCTGCACGCTGGTGACGGCGGGGTTGGTCTCCTCTACCATCATATAAATCAGGTCGTATACCTTCACGGAGGCCATCAGGCGCATGATCATCACCACGAACAAAGTTGGCGACACCATGGGCAGGGTGATGGTGAAGAACTGCTTTACCTTGCCTGCGCCGTCGATGCTGTTGGCCTCATAGAGGGTTTTGGGGATGTTCTGCAATCCCGCCAACAGCAGTACCGCGTCGTAGCCGATGTTACTCCAGATGGCCACAATGGCGCAGGAGAGCATGACCACGTTGGGGTCGGTGATCCACTTGATGTCGGTGCCGAAAATCTGGTTGAGAATGCCGTAGTCTGCGTTGAAGATCCAGCGCCACACCATGGTGACGGCGGCGGGGGCGCACACCATTGGCAGGAAGAAGATGGTGCGAAAGCCGCCCTTGAACTTGATCTTGGCGTTGAGCAGCATGGCCACCAGCAGGGACAGGAACAGCCCCAGGGGGACGGTGAGAATACAGAACAGGATGGTGTTCCAGGTGGCCTTCCAGAACTCAGGGGTCTGGAACATCTCCACATAGTTGGCCAGACCGATGAACTTGTAGCGGCCGAAGCCCAAGTGCTCGCAGAAGCTGGTGTAGATGGTCTGGATGAAGGGCCAGATGTTCAATACCAGCAGGCCGATAATGGTGGGGCCCACCATGATATAGGCCCAGTTTTGCTCCCGGCGGGCCGCCGGGGACAGCTTGTTCTTTTTCACAGTTGACCCTCCTCTCAGTCGCCCGCCAGCTTCTTGGCGGTCTCGGTGTCCACGATCTCCTGCATCTTGGCCAGGGCGGAATCCAGGCTCTGCTGTCCCGCATACACCTTGTTCAGCTCATCCAGTACGGGGCTCTTCCACTTGGGCTTGGCAGAGTTGTTCACGTTCTGCACGCCGTACTCGAACTGGTCCATGACGATGCCCACGTCGATGTCGTAGCCCGCCTTCTCAAAGGCGTCGAAGTAGGGCTGCTCGGTGCCGTTATAGGCGGAGATAGCCGCGCCGTAGGAGCTGGCCAGCAGCTGGGCCTCCTCGGTGCCGAAGAACTTGATCACGTCCAGGGCGATCTCCCGGGTCTTGCCGTGGGCGGCGGTGGAGTAGCACAGGCCGTTGGAGATGGTGGCCCGGCCGTCGCCGCTGACCGGGTCGGGGCACTTGGGCATGGGGGCGATGTCCCACTTGCCGTGCATATTGGGGAAGCTGACGCACTTGTTCATCAGCTCCCAGTTGCCCTCGATGTACATGGCGCCGATGCCGGAGAAGAAGGCGGTGCCGGGAGCGTTTTCGGCAAAGTACTCCTGCTTGGGGCACCAGTCGTTCTGCTGGAGGCCCACATAGAACTCCATACCCTTTTTGGTGCCCGGCTGGTCGAAGCCCGCGCGGGTGAAATCTTCGTTGAGGATGTACCCGCCGGCCTGATAGACAAAGCTCCAATAGCCCATCTGGTCGTCGTTGTAGGCCATGTAGCCGTAGTTGCCGGTCTTGTCGTAGATGGTCTGGGAGGCGTTCACCAAATCGTCCCAGGTCCAGTCCGCGTTGGGGTAGGCCACCCCGGCGGCGTCGAACATCTCCTTGTTATACACCAGGAAGATGTTGTCCTTGTCCTTGGGCACGCCGTACATCCGGCCGTCGGTGCCTTGGGCGTTGCCGATGGAAATCTCGGAAAAGTGGTTTTCGTAGTAGCCCGGCTCCACGTCGTCGTACAGCTCGGTCACGTCGGCCAGCATCCCAAAGTCGGAGTAGTACAAAATCTGGTTGGTGTGCATCCAGAAGATGTCCGGCATAGTGTTGGACTCAGCGGCGGCCTCCATCTTGGTCCAGTACTCATTCCAGTTGGTGACCTGGACCTCGATGACCACGTCGGGGTTCTTGGCGGTGTAGGCGTCGCAGATGGCCTGCATACTCTCGCGCTGGGCCACGTCCCAGATCTGGAACTTGAGGTGGGTCTTGCCGTCCGCCGCGCCGCACCCAAACAGGGACAGCAGCAGCGCCGCAGTCAAGGCCAGTGCCGCGATGCGGGGTAACTTTTTCATAAACACCACTCCTCTGCTTCATTTTCTCCCCGCTGCCGCTCCGGGGCAGCGTTTGCAACGAAATGATACCGCTTTTTGCCCCAAACTGTAAATGGGCGTCAATTTCAAAAATATACCCAAATGTTGTTCTAAACGTTTTATATGCAGTTCGGCACACATTTAGGTATATATTTGGAATTTTCGTTTAATATAACGAAAATTACGATTAATATTTGTATAAAATGACAGCGCATGGAATTAGTTTTCAGATTTTCCACCATATGTAAATTCTTGCGGTATTTTGTAATATGAGTTAATGTGAAATACAGCCAGACGGCGCACACCAGGGCCGACAGCTTTTTTTGAAACAAAAGGCAATATCTATCGCGGAATGCTGTCTTATGAAGTGAAGGCCTTCAGAGAAAGTATAGAGGAGGATGGGCATGGACGACGGGCAGATCGTAGAGCTGTACTGGCGGCGGGACGAAGGGGCTGTCCGAGAAACCCAGATAAAATATGGGGCGCTGTGCCGAACCATCGCCAGGAACATCCTGGGCGGCGAGGAGGACACGGAGGAGTGCGTCAACGACGCCCTGCTCCAGGCGTGGAACGCCATTCCGCCGGAGCGGCCCCGGCGGTTGGGGGCATGGCTGGCCCGGGTGACCCGCAATCTGGCGCTGAACCGGTGGAACAGGGACCATGCGCAAAAGCGGTACGGCGGCGCGGCGGCCCTCCTCAGCGAGCTGGAGGACTGCCTGCCCGCTCCTTCCGGGGTGGAACGGGAGCTGGAGAGCAAAGAGCTGTCCGCCGCCGTGGACCGTTGGCTGAGGACTTTGTCCAAGGAGGACCGGACGGCGTTTCTGCGGCGGTACTGGTACGGCGTTCCCCTCCAGGACCTGGCGGAGGAACGGGGCGAGGCCCCGGCCAAGCTGGCCCAGCGGATGCTGCGTCTGCGGCGAGGACTGAAAAAAGCGTTGAAAAAGGAGGGCTATTTGTGAAAAACGAGGAAAGGGTCAAAAAACTGTTTCAGGCCATGGGCGGCGTGGGGGACGACCTCATCGAGGAGGCCGGGATGGTCCAAAAGCGCAAAAAAACCGCCGCATGGCGGTGGGGGCTGGTGGCGGCCTGCCTGTGCGCGGCCCTGCTGGGGACGGCAGGGGCGGCGGTGTACCAGGCCTGGGCGCCCCGTCTGGAGCCCTACATCGACGGGAAGGGACGGTCCGGCGGCTATACGGTCACGGGCAAATTGACCACCTATCCCGTGAGTCGGTTCAGCGACGCTTTCCGGGAAGCGGGGAACGAAAATCCGAAGGGCCGCGTGTTCCGGGAATTTGCCACCTTCGACGAGGTGCGTGCCTACCTGGGGGAGAACATCCCCTGTGCCTGGGCCCAGGGCTGGGATGGCAATTATACGGTGATGCTCTACCACGATGAACAGCAGGAGATTTGGGGCAGCGATGTGATGAGCAAGTCCCCCGATGGCCGCGCCGAGATCTGGCTGCAGATCTTGACGGAACACTGGGGCCGGGACCCGGAGAAAGTGGGCCCCCTGTACGGAGGAGACCCCGACGCGGTGATGGAACGGCTGGACAGCTACCAGATGCCCAACGGCTGTGTGGCGGAGTCCTTCACCATCGACCGCACGGCGGTGGAGGGCTGGCAATACAGCACCTGCATCAGCTTCTTCATCAAAGACGGGAATATGTACAAGGTCAGTGTCGATGGCGAATTGGCGGACCCCGCCAGCCTCTGGCCGGAGGTCCAGGAAATTTTAGACAGCTTCCAGTGAACAACAGAGCACGCGCCGCGAAAAACGGCGCGTGCTCTCTTTTACTTAAAAATTCCGCGCTGCCCGCCGTGCGGGGGTGGAGCTCCACATCCCGGCAACGGCGGACACTCGCTCCCCGCCTACGGCGGGGAGCGGCATTAAAACTCGGCATTCCCCGCCGTGCGGGGGTGGAGTTCCACGTCCCGGATGTTGCCGATGCCCGTCAGGTACATCACCATCCGCTCGAAGCCCAGGCCGAACCCGGCGTGGCGGCAGGAGCCGTAGCGCCGCAGGTCCAGATACCACCAGTAGTCCTCGGGCTTGAGGCCCAGCTCGGCCATGCGCCGCTCCAGCACGTCGATGCGCTCCTCCCGCTGGGACCCGCCGATGATCTCCCCGATCCCCGGCACCAGGCAGTCGGCAGCGGCCACCGTTTTGCCGTCGTCGTTGAGGCGCATGTAGAACGCCTTGATATCCTTGGGGTAGTCGGTGACGAACACCGGCTTTTTAAACACCTGCTCGGTGAGGTAGCGCTCGTGCTCGGTCTGGAGGTCGCACCCCCACTCCACCTTGTAGTCAAACTTGTCGTTGTTCTTCTTCAGAATTTCCACCGCCTCGGTGTAGCTCACCCGGGCGAAGTCGGAGGAGGCCACGTGCCTCAGCCGCTCCGCCAGCCCCTTGTCCACAAAGGAGTTGAAGAAAGCCATCTCGTCGGGGCACTTGTCCATCACGGTGTTGATAATGTGCTTGATCATGGCCTCGGCCACGTCCATGTCGTCGGACAGGTCGGCAAAGGCCATCTCGGGTTCGATCATCCAGAACTCGGCGGCGTGGCGGGGGGTGTTGGAGTTCTCCGCCCGGAAGGTGGGGCCGAAGGTGTACACGCTGCCGAAGGCCATGGCGAAGTTCTCCGCGTTGAGCTGGCCGGACACGGTGAGGTTGGCCCGCTTGCCGAAGAAATCCTGGGACCAGTCCACGCTCCCATCCTCCAAACGGGGCGGGTTATTCACGTCCAGAGTGGTCACCTGGAACATCTCCCCCGCGCCCTCGCAGTCGCTGGCGGTGATGATGGGGGTGTGGACATAGACGAACCCCCGGTCCTGGAAGAAGCAGTGGATGGCGTGGGCGGCTACGGAACGCACACGGAAGGCGGCGGAGAACAGGTTGGTCCTGGGCCGCAGGTGCTGGATGGTGCGCAGGTAGTCCACGCCGTGGCGCTTCTTCTGCAGGGGGTAGTCGGGAGAGGACGGGCCCTCCACCGCCACGGAAGCGGCCTTGATCTCCAAAGGCTGCTTGGCCTCCGGCGTAAGCACTACCGTGCCGGTGACGATGAGAGCGGCGCCCACGTTCTGTCCGGCAATCTCCTTGTAGTTATCCAGAGCATTGGCGTCCATGACCACCTGGAGGTTCTTGAAGCAGGAGCCGTCGTTGAGCTCAATAAATCCGAAGGTCTTCATGTCACGGATGGTGCGGGCCCAGCCCATGACGACGACGGTCTGGCCGTCCAGCCGCTGGGCGTCGGCGAAAACGGAGGCGATGGTGATACGTTCCATATGTGTTCCCTCGATTCCTGTTGTTCTGATTGTCCCCGCTCCTGGGGCCGGGACAAAATCTTTGCCTTAGTATACCATTTTTTCAGACATTTGCAAGAGGAAGGTGAAAAACTCCCTTTTGCCGTTCGTGTTGATAAACGTTCCGTTTCTTATTTTTTCGTCAAAATAACTATGCGGATAATTACCTGCAGCTGATAGCTGCCCGATAAAAAGGAATTTATTGCTCTTCCGCTGAAAAGTTCTTGTAATATCAGGAATCTCCGTTTGCAAAACTCTCAAACCGTATGTGCCTTACCTTGTTTTCACCCTTGCGGGCTAAATGAGGAAAAGTTTTTCTCCCCGATGACGTCCTTATCCAGCAGTCGGAGCATCAAAGTTTTTGTTATCCGCCACACTGGGTCAGGCAGGTTCTGCCGGACAGCGGCTGCGCTGACTATATTGCATATTTCTACACAGATTGTCAAGGAACAAAGCACCCCCAGCCAAAAAGAGCCCGCTCCCTGAAAAGCTGGGAGCGGACTCTTTTACGATACACCTGGCGTATTGGTGTGGTCCCGGAAAGCCGAGGAGACAACGCCCGCCTCACTTTCGACAGTATATGGCGATGGCGTCGCTCATTTTTTGAGCAGTGCCGGGGCCGTATAGGTCCAGGTTTTCCTGAAAGCGGGGGTCGCTTTCATACATCTGCCCCAGGCAGGCCAGAATGCCGTCGGTGCAGCTGTAATGATATTTTGTGATGTGTTCCTGCCAGCGTTTCACCAGAGCCTGGGCCTCCGGTCCTTCCGGGCTGGCACAGGCGCCGAAGGACCGGAAAATTTCCTCCATCTCGGCTTTGATCTGCTTCTCCTGCTCGGGGGTGTATTTTGCGTGCCTTTCCCGGCTCTCCAGAAACGCCTCGGTGTTCCCCCAGCGCTCTGCCGCCTCCTGGGCGTATTGATTTTTCACCGCCTCCCAGTCCATCTGGGTGGGTTTTGGCCTCTCATCGTACATTGCGATACCTCCAATCGTCTCATCCACCAGCCTCAGCATGTCGTCCAGCCGCTGCCGCTTCATCAGCAGCAGGGTCCGGTGCTTTTGCAGGGCTTCGGTACGGTCGTTGTCTGCGGCGGACAGGATACGCCTGATCTGCTCCAGCGGCACGCCCAATTCACGGTAGAACAGAATCTGCTGCAAAGACGCCATGGCCGAATCGTCGTAAAACCGGTATCCGGCTTGGGTGGTCTCCGACGGTTTCAGCAGTCCGATCTCGTCGTACCAGCGCAGTGTCCGCACACTGACGCCCGCGCGTTTTGCCGCCTCGCTGACCGATAGCCTCATCTTGCTCGCCTCCGAAAGACACTGTAACCCATGACGTAACGGGAGAGTCAAGGGGTTTGTCAAAATTTTTTCTGTACTTGGGGGACAGCCTGTGGTAAAATATTCGTGACCGACCTCCACTTCGGTCCAACCGGCGGGCAGAGAGCCGCGAAGGGGAAAGCGCGTTCCCCTTCGGAAGGGACGCCCGCCGCTGTGCCAATGCGCTGGCACTCTAAATATTTTGCTGGAGGTATTTTTATGCGCAAGCTTTCTGTCCGTGACCTGACCCTGGCCGCTATGGTGGCGGCGTTGTACACTGTGATGGGATATTTCGCCAACATTTTCGGCCTGGATTTCGGCGTGGTTCAATTCCGTTTTGCCGAGGCCCTCACTGTGCTGCCCTTTCTGTTCCCCGCTGCTGGGCCGGGGCTGGTGGCGGGATGCTTCCTCACGAATCTGCTCTCTCCTTATGGGCCGCTGGATTGGCTGTTCGGCACCTTGGCCACCGCCATTGCAGCCTATCTTACCATGAAGATGCCTAAATGGTACTTGGCGGCCCTGCCCCCCGTGATCATCAACGCACTTATCCTGTCTCCCATGTGGGCCTGGACGGACACCGGCGCAGTGAACACCGCCTTCTGGGCAGCTTGCGGCTGGAACGCTGTCAAATTCATCCCAGCGGAGGCGCTGGTGTGTTATGTGCTGGGCACACCGCTGCTCAAGCTGCTGCCTCAAATCAGCGTTTTGAAGCCTGTATTGCGTCAGACCATGCAGGCCCCAACCCCTTAAAATTAGTTGAAATCCCCGGGCGGTGGAGCGCCCGGGGATTTTTCAGATACCGATTGTAGAGAAATTCCCGTTTATTCGGCAATTTTGGCCATGAATGCAGGCTCTTATTCGTGATGGTCGTGCTCGTGGCAGCAGGAGCAGTCGCCGTTGCAGAACTGCTCGGGCTCATAGGCGATGCCGTTTTTGTCGTAATAGTCCTTGATGGCGGCGCGCACCGCCTCCTCCGCCAGCACGGAGCAGTGGATCTTGTGGGCGGGCAGGCCGTCCAGGGCCTCCACCACCGCCTGGTTGGTGAGCTTCAGCGCCTCGTCCACCGGCTTGCCCTTGATGAGCTCGGTGGCCATGGAACTGGTGGCGATGGCGCTGCCGCAGCCGAAGGTTTCAAATTTCACGTCCGCAATGACGCCGTCCTCAATTTTGAGGTACATCTTCATGATGTCGCCGCATTTGGCGTTGCCAACCTCGCCCACGCCGTCGGCATCGGCAATCTCGCCCACATTGCGGGGATTGCGGAAGTGGTCCATCACCTTTTCACTGTATAACATAATCGCGTTCTCCTCTCTGCAATGCTTTCCAAACGGGAGACATGTCCCGGAGATAATTGACCACCTCGGTGGCCGCCTTGATGATATACTCCACGTCCTCCATGGTATTCTCCCGGTCCAGGGAGAGCCGCAGGGAGCCGTGAGCCACCTCGTGGGGCCGTCCGATGGCCAGAAGCACATGGCTAGGGTCCAGAGAGCCGGAGGTACAGGCCGACCCGGAGGAGGCGGCAATGCCTTTGTCATCCAACAGCAGCAGCAGGGACTCGCCCTCGATGCCCTCGAAACAGAAGTTCACATTGCCGGGGAGACGATGTTCCCGGCTGCCGTTGAGGGCTGCGTGGGGAATACGGCTC
Source organism: uncultured bacterium (assembly GCA_947564255.1). Classification (GTDB taxonomy): domain Bacteria; phylum Bacillota; class Clostridia; order Oscillospirales; family Oscillospiraceae; genus Enterenecus. The sequence goes on from CANOBV010000008.1 coordinate 27,882, forward strand.
AGGCCGTCGATGAGGGCGTCCCGGAGCCGGGCGGCGTGGGCGCCGTTTTCCTCCATATGGGCAACGGCGTCCTCCAGTGCCGCGGCCATGCCCAGAATGGCGGGGAGGTTTTCCGTGCCCGCCCGACGGCCAGATTCCTGGGCTCCGCCGTGGATGAGGGTGAGCAGAGGGGCGCCCCGGCGGACATACAGCGCGCCCACTCCCCGGGGGCCGTGGAACTTGTGGCCGGACAGGGACAGCATATCAATGTTCTGGGCGTTCACATCAATGGGCAGATGGCCCGCCGCCTGGACTGCGTCGGTGTGGAAGGGGACGCCTTTCTCCCGGCACAGGGCCCCGATCTCGGCCACAGGCTGGATGGTGCCGATTTCGTTGTTGGCGAACATGACGGACACCAGGGCGGTGTCCTCCCGGATGGCGGCAGCCACGTCGGACACCTTGACGATGCCGCTCTCGTCTACCGGGATGAGCGTGACCTCGAAGCCATCCTTTTTCAACTCCTCCACGGTGTGGAGGACGGCGTGGTGCTCGATGGCGGTGGTGATGAGGTGCTTTTTGCCCCGTTTTGCCCCCACCTTGGCGGCGCTGGCGATGGCCTGATTGTCCGCTTCGCTGCCGCCGGAAGTGAAATAGATTTCTCTGGGCTGGGCGCCGATGGCTTTTGCCACCGCCTCGCGGGCGGATTGCAGGGCCTCCCTGGCCTGCTGGCCGGGCGTGTGGAGGCTGGAGGGGTTGCCCCAGAAGCGTTCCATGGCGTCCAGCATGACCTTTTGGGCCAATGGGCTGGTTTTGGTGGTCGCGGCATTGTCCGCGTATATCATGGTGTATGGCATCTCCTTATCTTTGAGCATTCGAGCCGCGCCGCAAACAGGCGAGACATGATATCTCCAAACGTTACGCAGGGAAATCATACCGTAAAAAGCATACCTTGTCAATAGGAATTGTAGAAAATATCCCGCGGAGCCGGACAACAAGACGGATAAATATACTAGTTATCCAGTGAATATATGAATAAATATCCGAATATGTGGAAAATTGCCCAGAAAAGCCGGGAGGAATTCGGATAACTATGCAAAAAATCACTTGCCATTTGAACAGGAGCAGGAGCCGGAAAAACCAACAGTCAGCGAAACAACTATATATCCGGGCGAAAAAAACAACCTGCCCTATGATGTGGTCGTTGAGAAGCTGCATTTTGGGGAGCCGGAGAAAGTCGAACCGGAAAAGCCGGATTACAAGGTTGGAGATATAGTAACCATTGACGGAACGGAGTTTATGATTGACGATATTTCCGACGAGGAAGTGCAGCTCCGTGACCCGACATTGTTTTACCCGATGTTATGGACAGAAAGCCGGGAGAACTTTGAACTGCTGTTGGCAAGGGAAGCAGAAAATACCCTGCCGGAGCCGGAGAGGAATAGCCCTGTAAAACAGGCAGAAC
>CANOBV010000009.1 GCA_947564255.1 uncultured bacterium
CTCCGTTAACCCTACTGCCCTGGCATCCTCCATGGTTGCATCGTTGAGCACAGGCATCCCCCTCACGATTACGGTAATGTTGATATTAGGGTATTGCTCCTTCAGAATCTTTATCAACAGCTTGTCCGCCACGTCGTCCTTGTTATCCGTCTTTTCAAAAGGAGCCTCTTCATTCTTGTCGTGGATGGTCACCTCGGGGTTGGTGGTCGTCAGATTGCACAGCACACCAGTGGAACTCTTGACGAAGTAGTAGCCCAAGGGCAAGTTGTCGACAGACACATTCCCATTGGTGTCGGGCGTAAGGCTGAGACCCTCATCGTCCACCTTCTGGTTTTTCAAATACGCGGCGAAAGCAGCGGCGCTGAAGTCATCGCTTGTGGTCACAATGTAGAGGCCGGGCACTGCCGTCGTTTCCTTGAGCGTGAGGCCGTTCTTAGAATTTTCCGCATACGCCTTGACCACATTATACCAGGGATTGCTTGTATCAATGGTATAGCTGTAATTGTCGCCCTCATACTTGACGTCAAAAATTTTGTGGGCGGTATACTTCTGCTCAGAAATCGGATTGTCGATTGTGATCGTTCCTGTTGTTTCCGTTCCTGTTGTTTCCGCCTCCGCCGCAAACGCGGGTACGGCCATGGCCAGCGCCAGGACCAGCGCCAGCGCCACGCTGGCCAGTTTCTTGAAATGCTTCATCTTTCATATCTCCTTTCGGTCTCTTATTCAACTGTTTTTCAGGGATAGGGGGTGCCGCTCAAACCGCGCCCCCTTTCCCGCATGTCAGTTTTTTATACCAAAGCCAGATGCCCGCCGTCAGGAACGGCGCACCCGCCCAAGTATACAGGCCAATCCCGCCCGTCTCCGGGAGGACGTATTCGCCCTCGCCCGGGGGGGATACGTCCTCGGACCCGTTGAGGAAGAGCACCTCGGTCATGGGTTTTTCAAGCACTCCGCCCTCATCGGCCCGCTCCACAGGTTCCGCCCTGTCTTTCGAGACGAAGGTCCAGGCGGTTTCCCGCTTGTCGGTCTCCGTAACACTGAAATTCGTGCCCTCGGGCAGGCCGTTCAGCAGCAGGTACTGCCCATCCTTCAGGGTGAATTCCTGCGCGGTGCTGCCGAAGTTGATCGGCCCGCCCACCGGCTCGCCGTCCGCGCCGTATACCTGGCCCGGATACGTGTTTTGCAGGTTGGTCAGCGCCAGCGTGAAGCCGTAATTCTTATTCTTGTCGTCCTCCACCAGGGTCTTGACCTGCTTCTCGATTTTCAGGCCCACGGTCCGGTCCACCTTGGGAATGGGGATCTGATACATGTTGGGGATGGTGTACTGCATCCAGCAGCTGGACCCGGACGCGCCGCGCTCGGTGTAGAACACCTGGAGGGTGTGCTCGCCTGTCCCATGGCCCTCGCGGCCCCCGGCAATGTAGTCCCACAGGTTCACGTACTCGCCCACGGAGGAGTGAACGCCGCCGATGTCGCACACCAGCTGGCCGTCCAGGAACACCCACATGTCGTCGTCGCCGTAGAAGTAGTACTCCAGCGGACCCACATAGCTCTCCGGCAGGGTGAAGCCCACGGAGAAGGTCATGCCGAAATAGGAGTTGTGCGCCTGGCCGTCGTCGCTCTCCGGATACCCCTTCTTTTCGCCGTCTGCGCTGTCTGCGAAATACCCGTTCTTGTTGAACATGGGGTCCTTCGCGTCTTTATTATTGTCCATCGGCCAGAAGTTGTTGGACCAGATTTCGGTGGTCTTTTTCCACCGGTTTTTCAGGTACGTAAACTGGTCCAGGCCGCTTATGAAATGGCTGGGGCTTCTGGCGTTGGTCAGGGTGTAAGTGTCGCCCACCCGGTTAAAGGTCAGCGAACTGGTTGGCAAACCGTTGCTGCCCAACCCATAATAGTGCTTTCCGGTGTCGTCCCGCCGGTCAAACAGGGCAGGCGCCGAGATGCCGGACGCAAATACCGGCTGTCCGCCCTGAACTCCGGTAACCAGCCCGAAAGCCAGCCCTTCATAAGTCGTGTCATTATTCGCCTTGTTTATATAATATTTTGTGCCGCCAACCTCAATGGTTTCGTCGCCCAGCCCCGTGCCGGTGTTGTTGTTGCCGAAGCCGAATTTCGCGTCCTGCGTGCCTTGCGGATAATTGCTCGAGCTGTTGATACCCTTTCCTATGACGTTGTTCTCCCCATCGGTGATGTCGTAGTCATAGAACTCCACATTGGGATTCTGCACGTCTTCATTTTTGGTCTTGTACACCATACGGATTACGGTGCTCTCGTCCTCGATCACCACCGTGCCCGTCCCAGTGTCCTTTTCTGCGTCGTTGGTGTACATAATCGTGTCCAGGTTGATGTTCGGGCGCACCTCGGTCAAATCCGGTTCAGCCTCTCCGTTTTTCGCGCACAGGGCTTTATACGCATCAAAATTCGCTGTCGCCGACGCCCTGTCTCCCTCAGTGTAAATGGTCCAGGGTCCGGCATGGTCGTCGCCGTTTGTCACCCAGATCTCCATCAGCTCATAGTGAACGGCCCGCTGAACCTCCGTGGTCCCGTCGTCAACGCCGTTTTTCACGCCGTCCAGGAACTGCGTCGTCAGCTTGCCCTCCATGGCCCGGACAAACTCCACCGAACGTTCCTTGTATATCCGGCTCAGCTCCTTCAAGGTCTGGACGGTGCCGGTGTTGCCCTTTTTTCTGCTTCCCTCCGTATTGCCCGGTTCATACTCCCCTTCCTTTGTGTTTGTCGCCAGCTTCAGATATTTCCTTGTGGGATTCATGTTCCCATTTGCGGGTTTATTGTTTCCCGATGTATCAATAAAGGGAAGATATTTCGTCTCTCTTGTATCTTCGTGCCCGCCGGCCTCCGTCTCCGTCTCCAGCCGGGTCAGATAGGCGTAATACTGCACCTGATAAGAGATTTTATCCCCGCCGGACCTGGCGGCAAAGGCCACGTATCCGTCATTTTCCAGAACCGCCGCCGCGGAGATGCCGTCCACGCTGTCGGCGTCCGCCGTCACGACGTCCTGCACCACCGGTTCCAGGTCCTCTTTGCCCATGCCCATGGTCACCAGCATGATGCTGCCGGAATCCTCGCCCGGCTCATCCTGCGCGGGCTCCGTCTCCGGCTCCCCGTCCTCAACGGCGGACACGGGGGCGCCGCCCATGTTCTCCACCAGCTCCTGTGTGGGGGCGATTTTCGCCGTAACACTGCATTCGGAGGCGTCCAGCGGCCGGCCGTCGTACAGCAGCGAGTAGGACAGCACCGTCAGCCACAGATTGTCCTGCTCTCCGCCCATCTCCTCCGCCATCTGTACAAAGCGCCGGTACTCCTCGGACTCCCGGTCCGCCGTCGTCACCTCAACGCTGACCCTTTCCGGGTCCAGCAGCTCCCGCTCCGGTTCTGGCTGGACGGGCGCGCTGCCGCCGCTCTCCGGCTCCGCCGGGAATTCGGGCTGGGCGGGGTCTGTTGCAGCTTCCCCCCACTCCACCGGCGGGGCGGGCTGCGCCGGGTCCATATCCCCATATTCCGGTTCCATCGGCAGGGTGGGCTCCTGCGGCAGGGGGCCTTGGATGATGTCACAGACATCATCCAGATTGGGACCGGCAGCCGGTCCCTCTTCATTTTCCATATCAGGGTCCGCGCTGTTTGCCTGAGGAAGCCCGATGGACAGCGCCATTCTGCGCATTGGACTCCAGGACAGGGGGGTGGCCTCATCCTGGATCACCACAATGCTTTCGTCCTCCCCTTCCTCCGCCAACGAGGCAAAGCCTCTGACGTGGAAGGTCACCAGGAAGCCCTCCACCTCTGTCTCAAACGTCTTGTCCAGCTCCACGCCCGCGGGCTGGGCGGGTTCTTCCGGGCCTTCGCTCTCCTCGGGAGGCGCCGGCTCCTCCGTTTCCACAACGGGGGGCTCCAGGCAGGACAGGTCATGCACATGCTCGGTCAGCGTACAGCACAGCGCGCCGCTTTCAAAGAAGCACGCCTCGTTGTGGATATGCAGGTCCAGTCCGCAGTGGTAAACCTCCTGCTCCACCGGCTCAAATTTCACATAGCACTCTTCGGTGTGTGTGTGCTCCTCCATTCCGCATACCAGGGTGCGCACCGGCTCCGGCCCGCCCTCCGGCGTGATAAAGCAGTCCGCCGTATGCTGGTGCACCACCGTCTCCTCCATACCGCACACCAGGGCGCCGCCTTCGCCGTAGCAGCCTTCCCCATGGGTGTGGGTGGGCGTTTCCCGCTTCTGGCAGGCCAGTATTTGGGTGATCTCATAGCACTCATCGCCGTGGACGTGGCCTGCTTCCCGCTCCGTCTCGCCGCAGTTCAGCTCCTCCGACCACGCGTAACAATTGTCGTTGTGCTCGTGGCCCTGGCCCTCCTTCAGCCCGCATACACACAGCTCGTCTTTGGGCATTCGGCAGTTCTCCGTATGGGTGTGGCCCGGAATGACGGTGACATTGCCCTCCTCGTCGGTCTGCGTGGTGTCCGGACTCTCCTCCAGGCCGCATACCATCTTCTCATAGACCCGGACCAGATAACACTCAGAGGTATGGGTATGTTCCTCACCCTCCTGCAGGCCGCACACAGCTTCCGGCCCCGGCTCCATAGGATAGCATTCCTCGGTGTGAGTATGGACGCCGCCCTCCTGGCCGCACTGAAGCTCCCCCCGCAAGCGGGTGTAGCAGGCGGGCGTATGGGTGTGGCCCGGCTCTGCGGCCTCCTGGCAGCTCAGCGCCCGGTGCTCCTGGTAGCAGGAGCTGTCATGGATGTGGAATTCCAGCTCCGGCAGGGTGCACACCAGCGCGCCTCCCATGTCATAGCACTGGGTGTCGTGGGTATGAACCACAAGCCCGCCGGACTGGCCCGCGCCGCACACCAGCTGGGGTTGAGGCGAGGCCAGCTGTTCCATCCAGCAGCTCTCACTGTGAACATGCTCTTCCAAACCGCACTCCACAGGATTTGACATGGTTACCGCAGGCATAATCAACGCGCATACGGTGACCAGCGCCACCACAACCGCCAGCCCGCGCAAAACCTGGGACCTTCGCTTATCCTGGTGCCGGGTATTCAAAAAATGCTGCGCCTGCTTCGCCAGATTTTTATCCATGGCCGCGCATCCTCCTTTCCTGCAAGCTGTCCTTCTTCAGCTGTTTCTTTCTTCTAAACTTTATACGGGGCCGAAGGCCGGAAACGGCCAGACTCGAAAAATCAGCTTCCCCACAACCTGGTCGTCGGCCACACATCCCAACGCCGAATTCCGGGAGTCCACCGATACGCTGCGATGGTCTCCCATGACAAAAATTTTCGACTCCGGAACCTGATAAGGCAGTTCTATATTGCAGTCTCCCAGGGCCTTTTCCACCAGATATGGCTCATACAGCTCCTGCTCGTTGACATACACCGTTCCGTCCTCGCTGATATCCACCCAATCGCCGGGCCCGGCGATGACCCGCTTCACCAGAATCTTGTTGTCATAATAGAACGCTACGATATCTCCGGGCTGAAAGCTGGCCCCCTTCAGCGAGACCACCACTTCTCCTCCGGTCAGGGTCGGGGTCATGGAATTGCCGCTGATCTGGAGTACCGGCACCCACAGCGTGGCCACCAGCACAGCCACCGCAGCCACGGTGATCAGCGCATAGATGGTGCTGCGCATCACCCGGCGAAACCGCCACCGGTATTTTTCACGCCCCAGCTCCGCCTCCAGCTGTTCAATGGTAGGGATTTCCAGTTTCGTGTTCTGGCTGTCCTTTCCGCGCTTTTCCTTTTTCATAAGTCACCGTTTCCTAATGATGCTGCCAACCGAACAGCAAGGTGGCCTTTCCGCTCTCTTTCGACTTTTTCACCCCAAAGGGCAGCTTTCCCTGCCCCGTGCGGCCGGAACGGGCCGGGGAATAGCTCTCCGCGCCGCCAACCGGCGGCGCCGGGTCGGAATATGGGAACTGATAGGATTGATAGGGAAATGGGTCCGGGCTTTGAAACGGCCCTTGAGGCTGGGGCTGGGGCTGAACCCATGGCTGAGGCTGGTACGGCGGCTGGTACACAGCCTGCTGGCAGGGCGCCTGCTGCTGGTACTGGGCCTGAGCCTGAACCTGCGCCTGGAGCCGGGACAGGTCCGGCATGGGAGGCGGGGTTACTCCCTCAGGCAAGGGGTAGAACTGCTGCACCGCCTGCAAGTACTGCTCCGCCGCCTGCTGCGCGGCGTCGAACACGCCGTTGAGCCGCAGCGCCGCCTCCGCGATGCTGCCCACTTGGGACAGCTCCACCTCTCGTTTCTCCCGCTCCGACTGGAGCGTATCCTTCAGTTCCCGAATGGCGGCGTCCTTCTGGTCCAACCGCTCCCGCAGCCGCTCATAGCTCTCCTCCAGCTGCTTGAGCTGGGCGTCGTTTTCTTTCAGCATTTTGCCCAGGCGCTCCGCCTCTTTTGCCTGTTCCAGCAGCAGCTGCAAAAGCTCCCGGCGTCCCAGTTTTTGGAGCTCCTTGTTCGTCATGCGTTGCGCCCTCCTCTGCCGTCAACGACCGCGCTGGGAAATATAAAAACCGCCCTCGGGTTCAGCATATGCCCTCACCGCCATAAGTGGACCGGGTTGTAAGGCAGACGCCGCGGAGGCGGAGCTTTCGGTAGAACCGGACTGATCTGCCCCGCGGTAGTGCGGCTGGAGCGTCTTCTGCGGCGGCGCCCGGCCCGTCCGAGCCGGCTCTCCGCCTGCGGGCCAGCGGGACCATGCGGTGTTTCCGCCGCTCTCCCTTCCCTGGCAGCTTTGTGCCCGCCCTCAAACATTCGATTCTGCATCTTCGCCGTATATCAAACATTTGAACTATTTGTTGAGCGAACAAAAACACACCTTCATTGTGGCTTGGCTTTTATTGTATCACAATTTTCCAAAAATGCAAGGATATTTTTTGTCGTAATTAATTGTCCAAATCTTGAACTGTTGCTCAAAATTTACATTTTTCACTAATTTTATTTGTTTTTTTATGTTTTTGGGCCACGCCGCGCACCGTCTTTACAATATTTTACGTTTTATTCTTATTTCGTTCTATTTTTGTTCGATTTTCTTTCCAGTAATTGTATTCCTTTGTTTTTGACAAAAATGCGGCGAGTGTAAAGCAGCATTGCCTAACACCAACGGCGCCAGTGTTGATAATAAAATGTCAGAACGCACCTGCGAAAAATGCAGTTTGGCGGCGGACGAGGCGCCGTATTCGGTGCTGCAGGTACCGGAGAATCAGCTGGGACCGGCGGGGAATGGCTTTCCAGAAAACAAAAAGAACGCGATGTAACCACCGCGTTCTTTTTGTTTCCCAATGGGGCCGGACCATGCCGGAAGTGATTTTACCGGGTCGTTTCTATGGCAATGAACCAGGGCAATTCAATGGCAGGTCAGTTCCCGGTCTTTTCCTTCTTCCAGCGGCGCATAATGGCCAGCACGCCCCAAACGGTGAGGGCGATGGCCACCACGGCCTCGGCGATGAGGATAAACCAGTAGTTGGCGAAGGGCAGCTCACCAACAGACACGCCGTGGACAATGCCGTTCATGGCGTTGGAGTTCACGGTGGTGTACAGGATGTGCTTCACCGCCTGACGGGCGTGGTACTGGGAGGCGGGGTTGTTCATGTCCAGGGGAGCGTCTACCTCGTAGCCGGTGAGCTTCAGGTCGCCGCCCGCCCGGATGCACTGCTCGGTGTCCATGTAGCCGCCGTTGTCGTAGTCGGTGATGACGGTGCCGTCAAAGCCCCACTCATCCCGGAGCACGGCGGTGAGCAGGCTGTAGTTGCCGCCCGCCCAGGTGCAGCCGATGCGGTTGAAGGAGGACATCACCGCCATGACGGCAGGTATGTCCGCCTCGCCCTCGGTGAAGGACTTGGAGGACTCGTCGTACGTCTGGGTTTTGATGGTGGTATTGCCCCGCTCCTCAATGCAGGTCTGGAAGGGCTTCAGGTAGATCTCCCGGATGGCCTGCTCGTTGGAGAAGGTGACCAGGCCGTTGCGGTAGTCCTCCTGGTCGTTGAGGGCGAAATGCTTGATGTAGGCGTACACGCCCTTCTCGGCGCAGGCCACGGAGGCCTCCCGGGCCAGCTCGCCGGACATGAAGCCGTCCTCGGAGTAGTACTCGAAATTGCGGCCCGCGAAGGGGGTGCGGTGGATGTTCATGGCGGGGGCGTACCAGCCGGAGATGATGCCGGTATACTGGTGGCTGCCCCAGTTGCCGTCGCAGGCCAGGGCGTCCTCGCCCACGTAGTAGCCGTGGTAGTAGGAGTTCTCCCGGTCCCAGCTGGCGGCGATGTTGGCGGCGCAGGGGTAGGTGATGGAGTAGGGCTCGTGGGTGACGCCGCCCTCGTTAAGGCCGGAGGGGCCGTCGAAGTCGATGGCCCGGGGCTTGCTGGTGTTGGCGTTGGCCAGGGTCTGGTAGCCGCCGTTGCGGATCAGGTCGTGGATCTCGGTGGTGGTCATCTGGTCGATGAGGGCGTCCCAGCCGCCCTCGGCGTCCACCTCGTCGAAGTCACGGCCCCGGAAGTCGATGAGCTCCAGCTCGCCGCCCTTGCCGAACTGGCCCGCCTTGGTGGCGGCGTCCTCCTCGCTCATGGGGGTGAGGGAGGCGCCCACGCCCTTGGTCTTTATCGCGTCCCGGATGGCGTCGGACACCTGGACCTCCCAGGTCAGGCCGTTCTTCTCGCTGTAGCCGCTGGCCCGCTTGCCGTCCTGGGTGCCGTGGGTCTGGGGGAAGGTGCCCGTCCAGTCCTGGCGGGTGAGGTACTTGTCACGGGCGGTGAACTCGTCGGACACCGCGTGGTCGAACTGGTTGGTCACAGCCGCGCCGGTGAGGGACTTGGCGTAGGTCTCGTTGTCCACGCCGCCGTTGCCGGAGTAGCTGTAGGTCCACTTGCCCACGAAGGAGGCGTCCGCCCCGCCGAACAGGGGCTCCACGGTCTGGCCGTTGTAAGCCAGGAAGTTGTCGGCGGCGGCGTGGGCGTTCTCGGCGGCGGTGAGCAGGTAGTCCCCCGCCTCCAGGATGTAGGTCTTGGCCTTCACGTCGTCGTAGGAGATGAAGTCCTTCCGGTTGACGGTGACGGTGACGGTCTCGGACTGGCCGGGCTCGATGACGCCGGTCTTCTCAAAGCCCACCAGGGAGACGGCGGACTTCTCCACGTAGTTGGCCTTGTCGTAATCCGTGTAGGGGGCGTTCAGGTAGACCTGCACCACGTCCCGGCCCGCCACATCGCCGGTGTTCTTCACGGTGACGGAGAGCTCCATGTCGCCGTTGGCGTCCATCTGGCCCATCTTGAAGCCGGACCACTCGAAGGTGGTGTAGGAGATGCCGTAGCCGAAGGGGTACTGGACGGTGGAGGCGTAGTCATAGTCGCCGGCGCTGCCCTGGCCCAGGGCCTTGTCCACGTAACGGGTCTCATAGTACTTGTAGCCCACGTAGATGCCTTCGTCGTAGAACACCGCGGCGCTCACGTCCTCGCCGCCGTTGACCAGCATCTGCTCGCCCATGTTCTGCATGGCGGGGGAGGAGAAAGCGTCGTAGGCGAAGGTGTCCACCAGGTGGCCGGAGGGGTTCACATTGCCGCTGAGCACGTCGGCAATGGAGCGGCAGGTGTCGCCGCCGGCGCCGGCGGCCCACAGCACGGCGGAGATGTTGGGATAGTCCTTCACCCAGCCCAGCTCAAAGGCATTATTGGTGTTGACCACGATGATCACGTCGTCGAAGTTGTCGTTCAGGTACTGGATGACCTCCAGCTCCACAGAGTCGGGCTCCAGGTAGTGCTTGTCCCGGTCCCCGTCGGTGGCGGCGAAGTCGCCCATGTGGCGGCCCAGGTCACGGCCCTCGCCGCCGGTGCGGGCGAAGAAGAACACGGGAATGGTGCCCTCCGCCTCGCTCTTAGCGTCGGCGGGGATGGCGGAGATGGGGGCCTCGTGGATGGACCAGTCCTCGGCGAAGCCGTACATCACCGCGCCGCCGCCGCGGGTGTAGGAGCCGTGGTTGTCGCTGTAGAACTTCCACAGCGCCTCGTTGACCGAGAAGCCCTGCTCGGTGAGGGCGGTCTTCATGTCGCTGGAGATGGTGGACACGCCGGAGCCGGTGCCGCCGGCCAGCAAGTCCACGGAGGAGGCGGAGAACAGGCTCAGCTTGGAGCCCGCCGCCACAGGCAGGCCGCAGCCGCCCTCAGCCTTGTTGTAGAGGAGCACGAAGCCCTCAGCCCCGGCCCTGCGGGTGTAGGCCTGCTCGTCGGCCTGGAGCTGCTTGGAGTCGGCGATGTCCCGCTTGTAGTAGGCCGCGTCCACCCCGGCCGGTGCGCCGCCGGTGTTGAACTGGGTCTCCCCGAAGATGTCCCGGAGCACCAGGTCATATCTGGTGGTGGTGACGACGGGCAGCGCGATGGAAAACGCCAGCAGCACCGCCAGCAGGGAGGCCACCACGGCGGTAAACGCCTTGGCGCTCAGCTTCTTCTTTTTTCCTTTCTCTTTTGCCACAAAAATCCCTCCAAATAAAAGATATGATTTGGACTTTTTGCGCGTCTCCGCGCTTCCCGTTTAATGTATCGTGTCGTTGGAGGGGATTCAACCGCACAAAACTTTTTCGGTCGGTTCCGCAACTTTTCTGGTGGAAAATTTGGGGAGTGTCCGTCAATGTGGACACTCCCCGCCGTTTTTATCCTCTTTTTTCCACATCCTCCACAATGGGGAACAGGATGGACAGCCGGTAGATGCCTGCCTGGGACTGGAGCCGCAGGTCGCCCCCGTACTTCTCCGTCAGCATTTTGATGCTCTGCATCCCGAAGCCGTGGAACCGCTTGTCCGCCTTGGTGGTGACGGGCAGGCCCCCTTCCAGCACCAGCGTGCCGTCGTGGTAGTTCTCCTCGGTAACGATGAGCAGCTGACTCCGGGTGCGCACTGTCAGGGAGATGAGCCGCTTCTCCTTGTCCTCCAGCCGGTCCGCCGCCTCGATGGCGTTGTCCAGGATGTTGCCGAACAGCGCGTAGATGTCCGCGTCCTCCATAAAGCTCAGCCGCCTGCCGTCGGCCACGCAGGTGAGCACGATCTCCTTCCCCGCGCACATGAGGGACTTGTTGGACAGCACCAGGTCCAGGGCGGCGCACTCGGTTTTCAACCCGCAGTCGTAGATGTTCACCAGCTCCTCGATCTCCCGCAGCTCCTTCTCCCGCCCCACGTCCCCCAGGGCGGCGATCTGGTGCTTGATGTCGTGGCAGCGGATGTTGATGGCGTCCACCGTCTCCTTCTCCAGGGCGTAGCGGCTGCGCTCAGCGTGAAGGAGCTGCTCAGCGATCTGGGCCCGCTTCTGGGACTCCGCTTGGCGCATCTGGCACATACTGACCACCAGGGCCAGCAGGGACAGCAGCACCGAGATGACGTTGATGCATACCATCACCCGCGCGTTGGTGTCCAGCCCCAACTCGTAACGGATGATGGGCTCCAGCACAATGACCACACCCACCACCGCCGCCGCCGTCACCAGCATGACATTGCTCTCCCCGCCGCCGTAGCGGTCGTACTCCAGGATGTCGTACCGGCGGCGGAAGGCCAGCACGAAGCACAGGCAGGCCAGCGCCGTCAGCAGGGCCAAAGTCAGGTTATAGGCCCAGGAGGGCCAGGACGGGAGGAAGGCCCAGACCACCTCGGTGGTGCGCTCCGCGCAGTGCTGGAGGATATAGCCGGTGGTGCCGCCGTAGAGGGCGGCGGTCCAGCCGCACCGCAGGCAGAAGCGGAAGGCGGCGGCGGTGAGCAGAAACGTCCCCAGGTACTTGACGATGACAATGCCCATCACGTCCCAAAGGGGGGCGGGGGCGAACAGCCACTGGTAGCTGCACCCGTAGGCCCACAGGCACTCTGCCGCGATGGCCGCCGCCAGCCGGGCGGGGAAGAGGGGCCGGGGCGTCAGCCCATGGCCCGTCACCAGGCAGCAGGCCAGAAGCGCCGCCAGCATGTAGAAGTCCACCCCCAGCAGGGTCCACAGCTCGCCGGGGGTCATCGGTTCCCGTCCTCCCAGCTCAGGTCGGCAAAGCGGTGGAGCTGCTCCAGGAAAGCCTTTTTCCGCATCCGGCTGAGGGAGAACTCCCGCCCGTCCACCACCACCGTGCCGGCGCCGATCTTCGTCACGTACCGGAGGTTGATGATGCACTGGTTGTTGCACCGGAAAAAGCTGTGGCGGGGCAGGCCCCCCTCCACCGATTTCAGCGTCCCGTAGGCGTCGTAATTGGCCTGTTGGGTGTGATAGCGGATATGGTGGTCGAAAATCTCCACGTAGCACAGCTCGAACTCCCGGAGCTGCACCGCGCCGGAATTCGTATTCAGAAGCAGCCACCGCTCCCGCTTCTGCTGGCAGCGCTCCACCGCCCGGCGCATTTTCAGCGCGAAGGCGGGATAGCTGACGGGTTTCAAGATGTAGTCCAGGGCGTCCACCGAGTAGCCCTGCACCGCGTACTGGGCCAGGCTGGTGACAAAAACAAGCACCACCGCGCTGTCCAGCTCCCGCAGGCGCTGGGCGGCCTTCATCCCGTCCATGTCGGGCAGACGGATATCCATGAACACCAGGTCGTACTGGCACTGGTAGCCGTCCAAAAAGGAGGCGGCGCCGTTGTGCCAGCAGTGGCGCAGCTCCACCCCGCTCTCCTGGGAGAAACGGTCCAGAAAACCACCCAGCCGGACGGCCTCCTTCTCCTCATCCTCGATAATGGCGATCTCCAGCATAGAATCACCCTTTTTTATCATACCGGAAACCGGCCGTTCTGTCAATTTGCTCCGGGGGGCCGCAACGTATCCGGTCGATTTCGCCCCGTTTTCTGCTTGTCGTGAAAAAGGCGTATATCAATTTGACGGCGGATTGAGGTTGTGAATACAGGTTCTAAGCTGCGGCTTCCAAATCCCTCCACAGGCTCACGGAAGTCCAGCAAGGAGGGCGTATCCATGAACCAGTATTGTGTGTGCTTTCTCAGCAGCTGTAATTTGTTTTCAGCGTGCAGCCTTTTTCATGGAGCAGTAAACCCAAATCGACTTCTTTCGCTCTGTCCGTTGGCCCATTTTTTAACCCCAAAAACAGGGCCAAATCAGGCCAAAATCAGACAAAGGCCATCAAGGCTTTTCAAAAGGAAAAGCCCCGGAAAATCGCAATTTTCCGGGGCTTTTGAGCGTTTCGGATATAAAATCAGCGCTTGCTGAACTGGGGCGCGCGGCGGGCGGCCTTGAGGCCGTACTTCTTGCGCTCCTTCATTCTCGGGTCGCGGGTAAGGAACCCAGCGGCCTTCAGGGCGGGACGGAACTCGGGGTCCATCTCCAGCAGAGCGCGGGAGATGCCGTGGCGCAGGGCGCCGGCCTGTCCGGTGACGCCGCCGCCGGTGACTGTTGCGGTGATATCCACCTTGCCGGCGGTATTGGTGGTGTTCAGGGGCTGGCGGACCACCATCTTCAGGGTTTCCAGACCGAAGTACTCTTCAATGTCACGGCCATTGATGGTAATGGAGCCGGTGCCGTTGGGAAACAGGTGAACCCGGGCCACGGAAGACTTCCGGCGGCCGGTGCCGTAATGATAAGGCTTCTTGCTCTTGTACATGTTCCGTTACCTCCTTATTCCACGGTCCAGGTCTCGGGCTTCTGGGCGGCGTGGGGGTGGCTGTCGCCGCGGTAGATCTTCAGCCGGGTGAGGGAGTCCTTGGTGACGATGTTCCGGGGCATCATGCCGCGCACCGCCAGCCGGACGGCCAGCTCGGGCTTGTTCTGCATCAGCAGACGGTATTTGGTCTCTTTGAGGCCGCCCACCCAGCCGGAGTGGGTGCGGTAGTATTTCTGCTCCAGCTTCTTGCCGGTGAGCACAGCCTTTTCCGCATTGATGACGATGACGAAGTCGCCGCAGTCGGCGTGGGGGGTATACTCGGGCTTGTGCTTGCCCCGCAGGATGGTGGCGGCGGCGACAGCGGTCTTGCCCAGAGGCTTGCCGGCAGCGTCCAGCACATACCATTTGCGCTGAATGTTGCCCTTGTTTGCCATAAAGGTAGACATTCTGGTTTCCTCCATTTATCTCAAATTTGTATGAAGCATGGGAATGCTCCCCTTTACAACGGAGAGCATGGTGTATTATAATGCGGAAAAGCACCTGTGTCAACCAAAATGCGGGGATTTTTTGAAATATTTTTGAAATGCTCTTGTGATCTTTTTATTTCGCTTCTATTCTTTCGTATACTCATTTTGATATTTCTCTTTTTTGTCAGGAGGGATTGCCTGCCATGCGGCTGATTTTATCCCATATGAGGCGGTGCGTAGAGGACTATGCCATGATACAGCCCGGCGACAAAATTGCCGTAGGCGTATCCGGCGGCAAGGACTCCCTGGTGCTGCTCTACGCCATGGCAAAATTGAGGGAGTTCTACCCTGTGCCTTTTGAGCTCCGCGCTGTCACCGTCCACCCCGGTCCCGAGGAGATGGACTTTTCTCCGGTAACGGCTCTGTGCCGTGACCTGGGTGTGGAGTATCATTTGATACAAACAGAGATTTTCCGTATCATCTTTGAGTATCGAAAAGAGAAAAATCCCTGTTCCATGTGCGCGAAAATGCGCCGGGGCGCCATGCACAACGCCTTTCGGGAGCTGGGTGTCTCCAAAGTGGCCCTGGGCCATCATTTCGACGATGCGGTGGAGACCTTTTTCCTCTCCCTGTTTTACGAGGGGCGGCTGTCCTGCTTCCAGCCGGTAACCTATCTGGACCGCACCGGCATCACCCAGATCCGCCCGCTGCTCTACTGCGGGGAGGGGACGCTGAGAAACGCCGCCGCCCGATACGGCTTGCCGGTTATCCACAATCCCTGTCCCGCCGACGGCAACACCCGGCGGCAGGAAGTAAAGGAATTGGTGGCAAAGCTCTCCCAGGACTACCCTAAGCTGAAAGATTATGTGTTCGGGGCCATGCAGCGCCTGCCTCTGCCGGAATGGGGGCCGCTGGAACACGGAATCAAACGGTATGCGGCGGACCTGGAGCCTCCCCTGGAATCCTAGCCGAAAACCTTCCAATTATGATCAAACAATTTGAGAAAGGACAGCCGCATGGTCAAGCGGCTGTCCTTTTGATTCAAAACGTTTTCCGATTGTCCAACACCGGGGGGCCTTTCACCACGCTACCGGAAGCTGTCCAAAACCTGGTGAAGCAGGCTTTCCATCTCGGTTTCATCCAACGGGCACTTGATGGCCGCGTACAGGCTGACCCTGTACAAAATGCCGTCTTTCATAAAGACTCCGATGCAGTCATGCGCCTCTCCCTCATAATCTTCATATCTCTTGGCTCCCATGACGACCTCCGCCATACATCCGTTAGCCATGGCGTAGCTGTCCAGGGTCTTCCAGTCTGCCTCATCCTTCCACCAGCCCTCTCCGGTCAGCGCTTCATCGGAATAATCCGGCGTGTAAATATACATCTCCGTAAAGCAGTTCAGCCCAAAACAGAGCTGAATACCGTTGTCCAGTACTTCCACATACTTGATTTTGTTGTCTCCATACATCTCGTGCGATGCCTGCACACGGTATTCGACAGGATAACCGTCGGCGCTGTCCATGCTGTGCCAGACGGCGGGGATATTGGCGCCCAGATAGGCTCTGACCTCCTCCCAGGTGCCGAACTCCTGGTTGAACAGGATGCTGGGATGGTTCCAGGCCGCGAAATCGTCCTGAAGCTGCTGAGAAAAGTCCTCCACAGGGTGGATCACAGGCTCTCCGTAAATGCGATAGCCCGTGTAATGCTGCCCCCACAGCTCTTCATCCTCATAGGTCTGGGCTGTCAGCCGATAGATAGCAGTGGCGGCAAAAGCTGTCCCCACCAACGCCAGGCACATCGCCGCCGCGACCAATCCTGTCCGCAGGGCGCCAAAGCGGCCCCTGGACCGTCCGCGCCGTTCCACCGCTTCCGCCGTCCGTTCCCGGAGACCGGGGGCGGGGGTGAAGTACTCCATAGCCTTTCGATACTCCTTCTCGTTCATAGCTAGCCCTCCATTTCCCGACGGAGAAGCTCCCGGCCCCGTTTGAGCCGCATTTTCACCGCCGACTGTCCCAACTTCATAATCTCACTGATCTCTGCCACCGAATAGCCCTCGCAGTAATGCAGATGGATGGGCCCTTTGTACTGCTCGGGCAGGGCCACAATAGCCTCCGCCAAGCCCAGGCTCTCCGTGTCCCGGTCGGGCAGACCGGGCTCCAGCTCCACCGCCCGTTTGTGCCAGAATCCTTTGAGCTGGTCCCGGCACAGGTTCACCGTCACCCGCAGAAGCCACCGTTTCTCGTGTTCCCCATCGGAAAAGGCGGGGGGACGGTGCAGCAGCCGGATAAACGCCTCCTGGGTCACGTCCTCCGCGTCCGCCCGGTTGCCCAGATATACCATAGCCAGACGGTACACCATGGGGCCGTAGGCGTCATAGGCGGCCTCAAAGCCCAATGCGGCCTTGGCCCCTCCGTCCACGAGCCGTTCCTCCTTCCGCACCTGCTCCGGACGTCCGGCTGTGGGGATTGCCGCTGTGTCTGTCAATTCCATCAGCTCCTTTCACTGGTATAACGATGGAGGGCGGGCCAAGGTCACAAGCAGGCCAAATTTTTTCGTTTTGGTTAACAGAGGCAGAACATCTGCCGATATGTTTTATATAATATTGGAACAGAAAGGAGCGGTCAAGATGGAACTGCGCTCAACCCGCGAGATGCGGCGAAACGAGCAGCTGAACAAAGCCCTGGCAAAAAAGGCGGAGGTCTCCGGCTCCTCCGCCCCAGCCCAGACCCAGCCTCCCCTCAAAAAGGCTCCCGCCGACAAGCTGTCCCTGTCCCGGCAGGCGCTGGCTTTTCTGGAGGAACAGAACCGCCAGGCCATGGAGCGGGAACAGCGGCGGCAAAGCCGGATGAACGACAGCCTCAGCTCTATGGAGAGCGCCAAAAGCGAGCTGGACGCCATGGGCAAAAAACTAAAGGTGATGAGCAAGTGCCAAAAAATTGCCGCGTCCATTATGAAGGGCGACCGGGTGCCGCCGGAGGACCTGGAATATCTGATGAACAATGACCCGGACGGCTATAAGCTGGCCATGGCCATGCGCCGCCACAAAAAGGACCCGGAAGACTGCGAAAGCGTTCTGGACGAGGAGGACCGAAACGGCGGCGGGGAAACGTCCGATAACGGGGAAGTACCTGCCGGAGACGCTCCCGTTTCCACAGAATAGCTCCAACCGATTCAAAGGCCGTGGGCTTCCAGCGTTGGGCGCCCTGGGCGCAAAACATAAGGCCATGCACCCGGCGCTGACCAGCGGCGCGGCGTGGCTGAAGCCTGTGCCCGGCCCCGGCGGGTTTAAGACCTCGCGCTTTATCAAAGACGTAACCACCGCCCCACCTGTCCCCGCTTCCCTTCAAGGGGGACACTGTCGCGGGGAGCGACGTGTGGATCGGCCGGGAGAGCGTCGTCACGCCGGGGGTGAAGATCGACGGCGGGGTCATCACCGCCGTCGATTCCGTGGTGGCGGAGGACGTGCCGCCCTACAGCGTGGCCCCGAAACGGAAACGGGGTCAGCAGATTCCGTCAGGGTGTTCCTGCGGGCTGCTCTTCCGCCGCGCCACCGAGGCGGAGCAGAAGGAATTTGACCAGCGTATGGCGGAGCTGCCCCGGGAGAGGTGCGCCGAGGCGCCCCGGTTCTCCACTCTGGTGGAGCTGGTTGATTTTATTTCTCTACATCTGGAGCATGACGATGAACATTAGAGCGGTTGGAGATAGGAACCAGGCCCTGTTGGAACAACTTTTGGCAGTGTGGGAGGGGTCTGTAAGGGCTACCCACCTGTTCCTTTCAGATACTGAAATCAGGCGCATCAAAGAATACGTTCCCGAAGCGCTTGCCGCCGTCCCCCATCTCATCGTCGCCGAAAAAGGCGGCGCCCCTGCGGCTTTTATGGGGATTGAAGGGACAACGCTTGAAATGCTCTTTATTGCTCCCGGCGAACGGGGCCGGGGTTTGGGCCGGGAACTGATCCAATGGGGCATCCAAACCTACGGTGTCAACGAGCTGGCAGTCAATGAGCAAAACCCACAGGCCAGGGGATTTTACGAACACATGGGCTTCCGCATTTATAAAAGAACGGAAACTGATGAGCAGGGCGGTCCATATCCTCTCTTGTATATGCGGCTGCCCTAAGTGCGGCAGGGCAGTATTTTGCGGCGGTCTGAAAACAGGATATCCCTCATCACTTCAACAGGAGCCTTGAATGCTCGCAAAAGAGCATTTACAGGCTCCTGTTTGCCAGTTAGACGTCAGAAACGACCAGTTAGACAAAGGCCCCTCCTTTTGAGTCAAAAACCTGCTATCCTCCATTCACCGAGTCCCAAAAAAGTGAAGGAGGAAGAACAATGAGCAAGCAAGGAACCAACACGGCCCCCAAGCGTCCGGGAAAGCTGCCCCTGGTGCTGATGAGCATCCTCACAGCAGTGACCCTTATCATCGGCATCGCGGCCGCCGTCCTGGTGCCCAAGAACTTTGACATGATCAACAGCTTCTTCGCCGCCGGACCCTCCGGCGAGGAGGTGGACGCCGCCCGAAAGGCTTCCGCCGACATGACCCAGGAGATAGAATCGGAAGGCATTGTCCTGCTGGAGAATAAAAACGGCGCCCTGCCCCTGCAAAGCGGCACCGCCGTCAACCTGTTCGGCTACGGCTCCCGTGACACTGTGTACGGCGGCTCCGGGTCCGGCTCCGGCGACAGCTCCAAGAACGTCACCCTGCCCCAGGGCCTGGCCAACGCGGGCTTTGACGTGAACCAGGAGCTGGTCACCTTCTATAACGACCACTTTGTGGAGCGCACCGGCGTGGGCTTCACCGGCAACAACTTCGATATCAACGAAACGCCCCTCAGCGAGTACCCCGACGAGCTGATCGCCAACGCCAAGGCCCACTCCGACGTGGCGGTGTTTGTCCTGTCCCGGCTGGGCGGCGAGGGCGCCGACCTGCCCATGGAGATGGACCCCAATCTGGTGACTACGGCGGTGGCCTCCGGCCAGATTGTGGAGAACCGGATCAAGGGCGGCGACGCCGGGAAGCACTACCTGGAGATCCAAAGCGCAGAGCTTGAAATTCTGGATATGCTCAAGGAGAACTTTGGCACCGTCATTGTACTGGTGAACTCCACCAACGCCATGGAGCTGGACTTCCTGGAGGATGACGGCATTGATGCCGCCCTGTGGGTCGGCTGTCTGGGCTCCACCGGGGCCAATGCCGTGGGCCAAGTGCTGTCCGGGGCGGTGAACCCCTCCGGGCGGACGGCGGACACCTTCGCCTATGAGGTGGAGTCCGCCCCCAGCTACTACAGCATCGGGGCCTATGACTACACCAACACGGACTACACCAACACCAATCCCATCGCCGGGAGCGGCGACCCCGACTGCTACCATTATGTGGACTACATCGAAGGCATTTACGTGGGCTACCGCTACTATGAGACCGCCGCGGCAGACGGCTTCATCGACTATGAAAAGACGGTCCAATACCCCTTTGGCTACGGCCTGAGCTACACCGATTTCACCCAGGAGATCGCCTCCTTCAACGAAAGCGGAGACGCCGTCACCATGGAGGTGTCCGTCACCAACACCGGTTCCGCAGCGGGCAAGACCGTGGTGCAGGCCTACTACACCCCGCCCTACACCCCCGGCGGCATTGAGAAAAGCCACGTGGTGCTGGCGGACTTCACCAAGACCGAGCTCCTGGAGCCTGGCAAGAGCCAGACCGTCACCCTGTCCTTCGCCAAGGAGGACATGGCCTCCTACGACTACACCGGCGTCAAAGCCCAGGGCGGCGCCTATGTCCTGGAGGCGGGGGACTACGAGGTCAAGCTGATGGACAATTCCCACGATGTCATCGACAGCCGAACCGTGAATGTCCCAGCCGACATCATCTACAACGATGCCAACGGCGGGGCCCGCCCCTCCGACCACGCCGCCGCCGTGAATCTGTTCGACGACGTGTCCTTCGGCGAGTGCGAGAGTTACGTATCCCGCGCCGATTGGGCGGGCACCTTCCCCACTGAGCGGGCACCCGCCAGCCGCGCCGCCGGCGACGGCGTGATTGCCGCGCTGAACGATACCACGGTGCCCAACAATGACGGCGACCCGGACATCGTCACCGCCAAGCATGGCCTGACCATCGAGGACGTAAAGGGCCTTGCCTACGACGACCCCAAGTGGGACCAGCTGCTGGAACAGGTCCCTGTGGACGAGATGGTAAACCTGGTATCCAACGGCGGCTGGACCACCCAGTCCGTGCCCTCCATCGGCAAGCTGAACTATGTGGAGGTGGACGGCCCCAACGGCATCAACAACATCATGGCCCACACCACCGGCAACCAGTACTGCGCCCAATCTGTGCTGGCCTGTTCCTGGAACACTGAACTGGCCGTCCGCATGGGCGAGACCTTCGCCAAGGAAGCCATTGCCATGGACGTGGCCGCCCTGTACGCCCCGGCCATGAACATCCACCGCTCCCCCTTCTCCGGGCGCAACTATGAATATTACTCCGAGGACGGCCTGCATTCCGGCAAAATGGCCGCCGCCGAGGTCCGGGGGATGCAGTCCCAGGGCGTCACCCCCTACTGCAAGCACTTCGCCGTCAACGACCAGGAGACCAACCGCGACTCCGGCGGCCTGCTGACCTGGGTCAACGAGCAGGCCATGCGGGAGGTCTATCTGAAGGGCTTTGAGGTTGCCGTCAAGGAGGGCGGTTCCCGGGGCATCATGTCCTCCTTCAATCGGCTGGGCGTCACCAACGCCGCCGAGAGTCCCGAGCTGCTCACCACCGTGCTCCGGGAGGAGTGGGGCTTTGAGGGCACCGTCATCACCGACTGCATCCTCCAGCTCTCCTACGTCAACATCGACCGGGCCATCCGGGCTGGCAACGATTTGATCCTCTCCCTCATGGGCATCCAGAGTCCCACCGACCAGACCACCGGCACAACGACTGGGCGGCAGGCCCTGCGCACCGCCACCCATAACATCCTGTACGCCTCCGCCAACAGCGTGGGCCAGGAGGTGAGCTCCATCCCCGTGGCCTATCAGGTCTACATCCCCGCGGGCATCGCCGTGGTGGGCCTGCTGGCTGTGTGCGTATGGTTCTTCGTCCGGCGGCGTCAGGACATGAAGGCGTGGAAGGCCGCCAATCCTTAATCAGCGTTCCCCTCATTCACTTGGGAGCCGTTCCGCCGGACACTGCGGAGCGGCTCCCGCCTTTTTGTTGAAAAATCCCTCCCTCTGTGCTATGCTTTTCTCACAGAGAGAGGGGGATTTGGATATGGTGCTGAAGCTGGCCATCGCAGAGGATGACCCCCAATGCGCGGCGAACCTGCGCTCCTATGTGGAGCGGTACTGCCGGGAGCACAGCTTGGAATTGCAGCTCCAGGTGTTTTCCGACGGCATGGAGCTGGCGGAGGAGTACCACCCGGTTTGGGACGTCCTCCTGCTGGATATTGAGATGCCCCATTTGGATGGTATGGCGGCTGCCCAGCGTATCCGGGCGGCGGACCCGGCGGTGCTCATCATCTTCATCACCTACATGGGGAAGTACGCCATCCGGGGGTATGAGGTCAGCGCTTTGGATTTTGTGCTCAAGCCGGTGAATTACGCCAAGCTGGCCATGCGCCTGCGGCACGTGGAGGAGATCATCCGCCGCCGGGAGGAGCGGTTCCTGCTGGTGTCGGAGGGCGGAGAGCTGTTCCGGGTGCTGACGGCGGACATCCGCTATATCGAGGTGGCCAACCGCCATATCTATGTCCACACGGCGGACCGGGTGTACGTCACCAACGGGGCGCTGTCCAGGCTGGAGCAGACCCTGGCGGGCCAGCCCTTCGCCCGGTGCAGCCACAGCCATCTGGTGAACCTGCGCCATGTGTCCAGCGTCCAGCGGGATACGGTGCTGGTGGAGGGGGAGGCTGTTCCTCTGAGCCGATCCAAGCAGAAAAGCTTTATGCAGGCGCTGTCGGATTATATGGGAGGAGGGTACCGGTAAATGACGTTGGCTGAAATCGTTCAGAGCATGACCCTGCCCATGGAGGTGCTGGCCGCTGTGGCCCTGTTCTGCCTGCCTCTGCGGCGCAGAGGCAGACTGGCGCTTTGGCCGGCGTGGTACGCGTTGTGCATCGCCCTGTTTTATGCGCTGTTCTCCACTCTGGCGCCCAGGATGGGGCCGCGCGTCGTGCTGGTGCTGCTGTACTCTCTGGGCTCCTACCTATGCGGACTGTTGTTCGCTGTCATGTGCTGCCGAATCAAAGTGTCGGAGGCCCTGTATGCCGCCTCCAGCGCCTACCTGACCCAGCACTTATCCTACTGCCTGTACACTTTGATGGTTCCCGGCTCTGCGGAACGGCTGGATTTCCGCCCCGGTTGGCTGTATATTCTGATTTATGGTCTGGTGTACGCGGCATCCTATCTGTTGTTTGCCCGCCGTCTGCCCACCCACGGGCGGTATGACCTCAAGGTGACCCACTCCATCGGCATGACGGCGGGGGCGCTGCTGGTATCCCTGGTATTCAGTTCGTTTGCCCAGCAGCTCCAGCCGGAAAACGAATCCTTATACCGAGTTTCTTTGCTGTATGCCATCGCATTCTGCGTATACGCCCTGTGGGCCCAGCTCTCCCAGCAGAAGCGGCTCACCCTTCGGCGTGATTTGGATATACAGCAGCAGCTCTGGGCCCAGCAGAAAGTCCAATATGAAACCGCCATGCGGAATGTGGACGTGATCAATCAGAAGTGCCATGATCTCAAGCACCAAATCGCGGCGCTCAAACTTATCTCCGACGATGCCCAGCGTGACAGTTCCATCCATTCCTTGGAACAGTCGGTACTGATCTATGACGCCATCACGGAGAGCGGCAACAGGATATTGGACGCAGTTTTGACCGAAAAAACCCTGTTGTGCGAGGCGAAGGGCATTGAACTGACCTGTATGGCCGATGGGAAGTGCCTGGAACACATGGACGCGGTGGACTTATACACCATCGTAGGCAACATTCTGGACAACGCCGTGGAGAGCGCCGCCCAGCTTCCCGACCCGGAACAGCGCACCATATCGTTCATGGCTTTCTCCCGTGCGGGCCTGATATTTTTGCAGGTGGAAAATTACTACCAGGGGGAGCTTTCATTTGACGGCGCCCTCCCTCGAACCAGCAAAGCGGACGCGGACTATCACGGCTTTGGCTTAAAAAGCATCCAAAACGTCGCGGAAAAGTACGGGGGCTTCTTGACGGTGCAGACGGAGGACCATATCTTTCTACTGCGGGTGACCTTGCCAGAAGCCGAAAGCAAGTAAAGGAAGGGCTGATTAAACCGGCAAGAGCGATTCGTGAGAGATTTTGTCACAGTGAGACGGTTCTGCCTCGCGTCCATTCCAAAGGGCGGCGCTCATGGAAAATAGTGGGATAAAATATTCTGCTCCGGTGCAGAATAACCCCGGAGGCGATGCAATGGAACAGCAGACCATCACCATGGGACAGGTCACCTATGAGCTGCGGCGGGTCTTTCAGGGGCCACGTTCCCTCTCCGAACTAATTTCGGAACGGCTGGTCCAAAATATTCCAGCCAGTCAGCCCGTTGACGGAGGCGGCGGCCATGGGGTATAATCAAGCCCGTGGGCCGGTTCACCGGAGGAGGCGAACATGAAAACCGGCAGATTTACGCTGGGCTTTGCCTACCTGCGGTTATCCAGCGAGGAGGCCCAGGGCGGGGAATCGTCCAGTATCACCAATCAACGCATGATCGTGCAGAACTACTGCAAACAGAATAACATTACCCTGGTCCGGGAATTTGTGGACGATGGCTACTCCGGCGGCAACTTTAACCGCCCCGGCTTCAAAGAGATGCTGAAGCAGCTGGAACAGGGCAAGGCCAACTTGGTCGTCACCAAGGACCTGTCTCGGCTGGGCCGCGATATGCGGGAGGCCAGCTACTACGCCGAGCAGTTTTTCCCCGAGCACGGCATCCAGTATGTGGCCATCGCGGACAACTTCGACACGGAACACGACAACATCATGGCCCCGTTTCTGTTCGCCATGAACGAAGTCTACCTCCGGGACGGCTCCCGTAAGGTCAAGGATGTGCTGAAAAGCAAGCGGGAGAGCGGCCAGTACTGCGCCTGCCCGCCCTACGGCTACCGCAAGAATCCGGAGGATAAACACCGCCTCGCCCCGGACGAGGCCACCGCCCCGGTGGTGGAGCGCATTTTCCGGCGGGCGGCGGCGGGGGACTCCTCCCGGAAGATCGCCCTGGACCTGAACGCCGATGGCATCATCCCACCGCTGAAATACCGGGTGCTGTACCGGGACGAGTTCAGCCAGGAGGGGGCGGCCCGGGCTTCCGATGTGTGGAACTACACCACCGTGAAACGCATCCTGAAAAACCCGGTGTACCTGGGCCACACCCTGCTGGGCCGGAGCAAAAAGGTCAGCGTCAAATCCAAGAAAAAGGTGGCCGTCCCAAGGGACAGCTGGGCGGTGACGGAGGACACCCACCCGCCGCTGGTGGACGAGGCGCTGTTCCAGCGGGCACAGGAGAACCTGGGGCGGGGCAGCCGGGACTACCGGGCCTATGACCGCGTACGCAAGAGCATCTTTGGCGGCGTGGCGGTGTGCGCCAAATGCGGACACGCCCTGTGTTCCTGCGGCACAGTGTACAAGGGGGAGCGGGAAAAGTACTGGTATCTCTCCTGCACCCACCAGCGCCAGGACATCGCCGCCCCCTGCGAGGGGGTTCGCATCCGCTACGCCGACCTGGTGGAACTGGTGCGGCAGGACCTGAACAGCCTGCTGGCCCTCAGTGATGAAGAAGTGGGGGCGCTGGTTCAGGAGGCGGTCAGGCGGATAGGGAACGAGGAAAGCCTCAAAAGCCGGCAGCTGAAAAAGGAGCGGGCCGAGGCCCGGATTGTGGCCATTGATAAAATCGTCACCAAGCTGTACACCGACAACGCCATGGGTAAGCTGGACGACGACCGCCTGAGCCGCATGGTGGCCGACCTGGAAAAGGAGTCCGCCGGGCTGAAAGCGGCGCTGGAGGAGCTGAACTCCCCCAGCCCTGCCCAGCAGACTGCGGACAGTTACGCCCGGTTTTTCGAGCTGGCCCGGTCATACACCCGCCTGGAGGGGCTGGACCGGGATACCCTGGTGGCTTTCGTGGACCGTATTGAGGTCGGCCCCAAAATTTACGAAAACGGCGGTCACAAGGTCCCCGCCCGTGCCAATCAGCCATACCGGCAAAGCGTGCGGATTTTCTACAAATTCATCGGGGAATTGACTGAAAGCGGCGGGAAATATTCCGCTGAGCAGCCCGCTTAAGATGGAGGGGGCACACCAAGGGAGGTGGGCGTCAACCTGAAGCAGGGCTACAACGGCGACCTGACCAGCCGTCAGGCGGGCTCTGTGGGCGGCCAGATGGTCAAAAAGATGATCGAGGCCTACGAAAACGGCCTGAAGTAACAAGCCAAGCATTCCCCGTTTCCCAGAAAGTAAACGCCGGCGGAGTCCATCGGGACTCCGCCGGCGCGTCTTTTTTCGATGAAGCTCTGCAATTCGCACTTCTTTAATCATTGGGCTCGGTCAGGCGTAAGCCACCCTTGCCAAAAAGTGTTTGATGTGGTATGGTTACTATGTATAATTTACCGGGCGGCATAAGAGCCTGTTTAATATCTCAAAGAATGCCGGTTGACGTGGGATTTCCCCGCCAGACGAGGCGGGATTTCACAGGAATCATTGTGTTTATTTCAAGAAATCACAACGAAGTACGGCGGGAAAAGCTCCGGCAAATGGCGTTTTGAGAGATTTTAAACAGGCTTTAAGGCTGTCCCGGCGCTGACAGAATGACAAATGAGGTGAGAGCGATGTCTGATTGTACACAGCTTTTGACCGCTTTGAAGAGCGGCGCCCATGACGGCGCCTTGGCCGCCCTCTATGCCCTGGACGGCAGCGCCCAGCGGCTGGACCAGGCCCGGACCCGAGCCATCCACATGGCAGAGACCTTTGCGGCCCAGCATGGGGGAGGCGCCCAGGGGGCAGCTTTGTTCAGCGGCCCAGGCCGCACGGAGATCGGCGGCAACCACACCGACCATCAGCACGGCCACGTCCTGTGCGGCAGCGTGGATTTGGATATGCTGGCCTGCGCCGCCCCCAACGGGCTGAACGTGGTGCGTATCCAGTCTGAGGGCTATCCAGCGCTGGAGATCGACCTTGGCGACCTGGCCCCCAAGAAAAAGGAGGAGAACACCTCCGCCGCCCTGGTGCGGGGGGTGGCCGCCAAAATCAAGGAGCTGGGGTATACGCTGTCCGGCTTCGACGCCTGCGCCAACTCCACTGTGCTGTCGGGGTCCGGGCTGTCCTCCTCCGCCGCCTACGAAACCCTGGTGGGCAATATTTTCAATCATTTCTGCTGCGGGGACAAACTGGACCCTGTGGACATTGCCAAAATCGGCCAGTACGCCGAGAACGTCTACTTCGGCAAGCCCTGCGGCCTGATGGACCAGATGGGTTCTTCCGTGGGCGGCGCGGTGGCCATTGACTTTGATAACCCCGCCGACCCGGTGGTGGAGCGGGTGGATTACGATTTCACCAAGTCCGGCCATGCCCTGTGCATTGTGGACACCTGCTCCAGCCACGGAGACCTGACGGACGACTACGCCGCCGTCACCCGGGAGATGGCGGCGGTGGCGGCCCGCTTCGGAAAAAAGGTGCTGCGGGACGTGCCTCAGCAGCATTTCCGCGCCGCCCTGGCGGTTCTGCGCAGAGAGTGCGGGGACCGGGCGGTGCTGAGGGCCATGCACTATTATGACGACGACCGCCGGGCTGTCCAGGAGGCGCAGGCCCTGAAGGCCGGGGACTTCGGCCGTTTTCTGGCCCTGGTGAACGCCTCCGGGCTGTCCTCCTCCCTCCACCTGCAAAACACCTGGTCCATTGCCGACCCCCGGCGGCAGGCTGTCCCCGTGTGTCTGGCGGTGGCGGCGGAACTGCTGGACGGGACGGGGGCTGTCCGGGTCCATGGCGGCGGCTTCGCGGGCACCATCCAGGCCTTTGTGCCGGAGGAACGGCTGGCCCTGTTCAAGTCCGGCATGGAGGCCCTGCTGGGCCAGGGCAAGTGCCACATTCTCCACATCCGGCCCGTCGGCGGCTGTGTGGTGGCGGAATAAAGGAGGAATGAACAATGAATCGCAATGAGGCGATTACAAAGCTGGCGGTTTACGCCGTGCAGGAGGGTCTGGTAGAGGAAAATGAGTATATCTGGGCCGTCAACACCATCCTGGACGCGCTGAAGCTGGACGATTATACCCCCGTGCCCTGGGATTACAAGGAAGTGGAGCTGGCCCCGGTGCTGGAAGCCCTGCTGGACGACGCCTATGCCCGGGGGGTGCTGGCGGAGAACTCCGTGGTCTACCGGGACCTGTTCGATACCGAGCTTATGGGGCGGCTCACCCCCCGGCCCGCTCAGGTGATTGACAAGTTCCAGAAGCTCTGTGCCCGGAACCCCAGGCGGGCCACCGACTGGTACTATGAATTCAGCCAGTCCACCAACTACATCCGCCGGGACCGCATCGCCAAGGACATCCAATGGAAGGCGCCAACGCCCTACGGCGAGCTGGACGTGACCATCAACCTGTCCAAGCCGGAAAAGGACCCCAAGGCCATCGCGGCGGCCAAAAACCTGCCCGCCTCCGCCTATCCCCGGTGCCAGCTGTGCGCCGAGAACGAGGGCTACGCCGGCCGGGTCAACCACCCCGCCCGGCAGAACCACCGCATCGTCCCCATCACCATCAACGGCTCCCCCTGGTTTTTGCAGTACTCCCCCTACGTCTACTACAACGAGCACTGCATCTGCCTGAACGCAGAGCACACCCCCATGAAGATCGACCGGGCCTGCTTCGCCAAGCTGCTGGACTTCGTGGGCCAGTTCCCCCACTACTTCGTGGGCTCCAACGCCGACCTGCCCATCGTGGGCGGCTCCATCCTGGCCCACGACCATTTCCAGGGCGGGCGGTATGAGTTCGCCATGGCCAAGGCCCCTGTGGAGACGGCGTTCACCTTTCCCGGCTTTGAGGACGTGGAGGCGGGCATCGTAAAGTGGCCCATGTCGGTGATGCGCGTCGCCTCGAAAAAGCCGGAGCGGCTCATCGACCTGGCGGACAAAATCCTCACCGCCTGGCGGGGCTACACCGACGAGGAGGCCTTCATCTTTGCTGAGACGGAGGGCGAGCCCCACAACACCATCACCCCCATCGCCCGGAAGCGGGGGGACAAATTTGAGCTGGACCTGGTGCTGCGCAACAACATCACCACAGAGGAGCACCCCCTGGGCGTCTACCACCCCCATGCGGAGCTCCATCACATCAAAAAGGAGAACATCGGCCTCATTGAGGTGATGGGACTGGCGGTGCTCCCGGCCCGGCTCAAAGAGGAGCTGGCCGCGGTGGCGGACGGTCTGGCCCACGGAAAGGACCTGCGGGCCAGCGAGCTGACGGAAAAACACGCCGAGTGGGCTGAGGCGTTCGCCAAGAACTGCGCAATCACCCCGGACAATGCCCTGGATATCGTGAAAGCGGAGACAGGCAAGGTGTTTGCCCTGGTGCTGGAGCACTGCGGCGTGTACGCCCGCACTTCTCAGGGGAAAGAGCGGTTCCTCAAATTCCTGCGGACCGTTTGAGCCGCAGCAAAAAAGAGCGGACCGGAAATCTGATATGCTCCCTCTATAGGAGGCAGTGGAAAACACTGGCGCCTGTGGAGGGAGCATTATAATGGGGCGAGAGAAGGCAAGCAGGGCAGAAGAGTAGAAATAGCGGAAAGGTATCTGTGAGAGGAGATAGGATATTGAGAGAGTATAGCGATCTTTTAAGGTGTTCAGCGTGTCCCCCGGCTGTCGGGCATGGTTTCCCCCGTATCTTTGAATATGTCCCGATAGATACCGGGGGCCAGACCAATAAATCGGTTGAAATAATTGGAGAAGTGGCTTTGATCGGAGAAGCCGGTTT
>CANOBV010000010.1 GCA_947564255.1 uncultured bacterium
AACCAATCATGCAGCAAACAGTACAGCCATTTGTCAGAAACGTACTCACCTGAAGGGAAGGGTCCGAGAGGAACACGCCCGTATCAAAACAATCGCCAGTCGACCTGATTATGAACGACCAAAAGTGTTTAACATCAAACGCGGGGTCATAGGATACGACGGCATTTTTCCCCCGCGAGAGCGTTCCGGTTTTGAGGGAATACACCTTTCTGTACAGCGGCTTTCCATCTATCCAAGTGCCGATTCGCGTTTCCTCGGTGGAATACACTTTGCTGCACACACCGGCGGCGTCCCCCGCCTCCTGGATTACGTAAAGCCCTTTGTTCCGCGCCTCCGCAGGCAAGGCGTCAAATTCCCCGCGCGTTACAATGCCCCGTACCGGCGTGTCCACGCCGAGGACGCCGTCCTCTTTGGAAAGGCCGTCTCCAGCGGTGATGACGTCCTGCTTCCCCGCCAAAGCTTCCTTGATCTTGGCCCACAGCTCGTACACCCGGTCGCTGTTTAAAAATTTTTCCACGCTCATACCAGAATCGTCTTCAATTCGTCCGCCGTCATGGCGCGCAGGGCGGTTTTGCTCCAGTAGCCGCTCAGGTCGACGGCGGTGCTCCCGAACAGCTCCCACTTCCCGTCCAGCCACATATACTCGTCTTTGGCGTTGTTCGCCGCGGAGGACACGCTGGGCACCAGGTAGATCACGTTGTTTTCCCCCGTCTCCGGAAGGGTGTCCACCGCCTCGAAGCGGATGCCGCTGGCCTCCACAACGGCGTCCGAAATGGCCTTGTTCACCTCAGACGAGGTCATGTAGTTCGCCAAAGCCGTGGCGATGGCCGTCTGTACGGATGCGTTGGTGGCGTAGTTGGCCAGCGCGGAGGTGATGGCCGTGGCCACGGCGTCCGGCGTGGCGTAGTTGTTCAGCTCGCCCAGGTCGGCTTTCCCTGCCAGCGCCGTTTTGATTGCCGCCCAAAGCTCCTGTACGCGTTCCTGGTTCAAAAATTTTTCATCCATGCTATTTACTCCTTACGTCATCAGAATTTTTCTCAGCTCGTCGGCGGACATTGCCGACGGGATGGTCCCAAGCTTCTCCTCCAGGTTGACAATGGAGGAAATGGGGTGCTGGTTTTCCGCCTCCCGCCCGGTGAGAATCCGGTGGTCCGACGCGCCTCCCTCGCCCCCGCCTGCCACCTCCACCGTGGACAGGGGCTTGTCCCCCGCCATCAGCGACAGGTTCAGCCCGTCATAGGCCAGGGCGTCCCCCTTCCGGGCCAGCTCCTGTTCCCACAGGTCCGGAGTAGGTGGCTGTGCCCCCGCCCCGTCCCCCGGCACGCCCTCCAGAATCGTGCCCAGGCTGGCCCAGACGGTGGGCAGGGCGGTCTCGTCTGCTGTCCCAAACGCCCCAGCCATCAATAGCTGTCCATAGGAAGTGAGGACTTCCCATGGAATGACGCACTCCCCGCTGTCGTCCAGCAGCACTGTCCGGCTCTCGCTCCTCGCCTTGAACACCGCCTTGCGCCTCAGCCCCTCCCAGTCCGGGGAGAACTCGAACCGCGCCCGGCAGACGTTCACCGAGCCGCTGGTCACCGACTCCCGCTTCACTACCTCCAGCTTGTTTTTTCGCGCTCTCAGAACGAAAATGGCATATCACCCCTTCTAAAGAACCAGAATTTGTACATGGCTGCCGTCTATCCGCCGCATCACCCTGAATCTGGTCCGCTCTTCAGATTTTACAGCGGCAGACCCTTCGCCGACCCGGCACCATCCGTCGACAACACAGGTCCCATCGTCGACCACAACCAACTTCCCCATCATGCCGACCGCGTCCCACTCGCTGCGCTTGGAGCGGGGAATGTACTTTTCTTCCGGGTTATAATCCGGATTAAACCTTGGTTTGATTTCGATATGCGCGGGAATGACTCTTGACCGCGTATTCTCCGGATTATCCTTTGTGGGGTGCGGTACTTCCTCAATTTGCTCTTCATGCTCAAGCGTTTCAAATAGAATGCGCCCAAACACGTCCCGCGCGTACATGCCGTGCCACTGGTCGTCGTGGTTGTCGCCCACCACGGACGGGTCCCCGGACACCACGCCGAGAATAAAGCCGTCGTCCGCGTTCGCGAGCCGGATTTTGTCTCCCTCCAGCGTCACAAACCTGCCGGCCCGGTCTTCTCCGCCGCTGTTCCCGTCGGCCCACTCAAACAGCTCCGCATAGTCCGCCCCCGTGGAGCGGTATGTCCCGCCAAAGACCTCATCATTGGTTACGCGCAGGGCGTTTGCTTTATTGTCCGGATACCCACACCCAAGAATAAAGATGGACCGGTCCACTGTGGTATTCGGCGCGCTCCCCATGACGATTTCCGCCCCTTGGCTGTCGTCCGCCTCATAAAGCAGGCCATATTTGGTGCCATGAATGAACATTCCGTCACATCCCCGCGCGTTTTCTGAAAATGTTACATCTTTCCCGCCAATGTGGACGCCCTTGCATGAACCTGCAGCATTCATAGAGATTTTGGAAAGCACGCCGTAATGAGACCCTTCCACGTGAGCCCCTTCGCTTAAATATTTTATTTCCGCATTTCGGATGTAGCCCCCTATATGCGTGCCATATGACGCATCAACTTCCACGCCATACAAGTTTCCCTCTATATGGACTCCTTCACCCGCACAAATGTTACAACCGTAAGAGGATCCTTCCATATGCAGAGTACGTGTGTTGCCTATTATGAGGTTGTTTTGATCCCCCTCCAAATGTGAATTTCCCATATAAGCAGGTTTAAAAGCGTAACTAAATCCCTCCACATGGCTAGATGAAATAGTGCCCGTGGTTTCCGCATCTGGGCCATCTATAATCCGGCCCCGGTCGAAGTTGCACTTCACCGTCTCGTTGGTCAGGGTCACATCGCCGTCCACGTAGCCGCTGTTGCGGGAGTAGTCCCCCAGCCCCTGCATGTCCAGCATGGGGATAATGAGCTCGTTGGCGTTGGCCCCCGCCCGCACCAGCTCGGCGGCGTAGGGGGGCGGGGCCTCCTCCGGCTCAAAGAGGTAGCCGCTGTCCTTCTTCAGCCCCTCCAGGGCGGCTTCGATGTCGGCGCTCTGGTCCTTGCTGGCCTTGAGGGCGTCCCCCGCCTCCTTGGGTAGGGGCGCGTCCCCCGCCTTGAAATTCTGCAAAAATTCCGCTTTCATGGCTTCTCCTTTCTGTTTGAGCAAAAACAAAAGAGCCGCCGGCTTCCCGATTGGCTCGGGAAGTCGATGGCTCTTGGCTCACAGGCTCTTAGCTCTACGCGATATTCACTTCAATGTCGTGCTTACAGGCCTTGCACCGAAACGGCACGTGGCTGACCCTGGTGTCCGCCCGGACCGGAAACAACGCCTTACCGCAGTGGGGGCAGCAGTACCAGGAACGACCGTTGATATGTTTTATCATATATCCTCCAAAAATACAGGAAAGGGACCGCAAAATGCGGCCCCTTTGTAGGTCGGCGCTTTGGCAGGCGTACCAGTCTCCTGCATCTCTCGGGTTGCCCCTGTCGTTACCATCGGCGTGTGGTCGGTACGAAATCTACCACCTCAAAGCACCAACTTATCCTACGTTAATTATAGCCGCTTTATTCAGATTTGTAAAGGACTTTTTTGTTTTTAATCAGCCGCCTCCACTCTTTCTTCCTAATTTTCATAAACGTTACGATGGAGTTTTTATAATTTGGATTATCCTCCGAGGTGGCCAGCCGCAGAGCTAAACGGAAATGCTCCCCCTGCTCCACGATTCTCTTTAAGACCATTGCGGTGTTGGGACGGGTGTCTTCAATGATGTAATCCGGCCGCTCTACAATTTCTTTCAGATAATCCGAAAACCGTTCAAAATCCTGTGGGTGCCGCTCCCGAATATGCTGAATTCGCTCCGAGGTAATAATTACTTCACTGGTTCGGATATTCGGTGTGACGCAGTTGTACTTTTCTATATCCAGATCGCACACCTTTCTCACATTCAACACCCCTCTTACTTTCTCTATGGGTATTGTACCATCTTTCGAGAAATTATCAAGCGGTTTAACTCCCGAAACGGCCTTTTGGCGCTCCCCAAACCCCGCCGCCTCCGTGCGCTCATACTGGGTGTGCAGATTTGCCGCC
Organism: uncultured bacterium; assembly: GCA_947564255.1. Taxonomy (GTDB): domain Bacteria; phylum Bacillota; class Clostridia; order Oscillospirales; family Oscillospiraceae; genus Enterenecus. The sequence continues at coordinate 4,123 of CANOBV010000010.1, forward strand.
TTGGAAAACTCCTCGTATCGCTGGTGGAGCACCGTCAGCCTGGTCCTGTCCTGGGCCAGCCGCTCCTTATCCCCCACGGCCCGGTCCGCCATCACCCGCAGCTTCCGGTCCCGGATAGCCCGCTCCAGCTTCCGCTGTGTCTGAGTGGCCTGATAGCCGGTGTAGTGCTTCCCCTCCACCGTCACCCCCTTCTCGTTGTCCGTTCGGAATTTTTCCAGCTCTTCCGGCGTGTACTGGGGCCGGTTGACGCCCAGGATGATGGGAAAGGCGGCGTGGCCGCAGTTCAGTGTGCCAATCCGGCGGCGCAGGCTGTTGTTGAGCGCTTGATATACTTCGTCCGGATACTGCTTTCCCTGGATGGGCTCGTGGTCCGGGGCGCTGTTGGCGTGGGCGGTGATCTCCCAGCCGTCGCAGCCCAGCTGGTCGTGGACCGTCCGGCTGATCTGCTCCTGCATCAGCCCCAGCCCGCCCATGATATTCCGCCGCACCGCTGCCTCCAGCGAAGTATGCACCCCGCTCTCATAGTCGATCACCCGGACGCCCTTAGACGCCAGATGGCGGGTGGCCTGCCGGACAGCCTCCGTGTAGCTGGCCGCACCGGTGACCACCTGCTTGAAAGCGAAGTCGGTGCAGGAGCGGTACGCGTCCTGAAAGGGCAGGGCGTTGCCGAAGGGGTCCACCATGCCCAGGGTCTGCGTCAGGTTGGTGAAATCCTCCTCCGCCAGCTCCACGGCGGCGGAGACAATTTGCTGGAGCACGGCGTTTTTCTCAAAGGGGATGGCCGCCGACGTGGGAAAGCGGTTGATATCTAAGCTGTACCCGGACTGGGCGGACTGATGCAGGATTTTCCTGATCCGCTTTCTGGACACCCGCAGCAGCCTGCGCAGCTCCCGCTCGACTTCCCGCTGGGAGACGCCCAGCCGCTGGGCCCGCCACACCTGATACTGGGCCGTGCTGGTGAGCTGCCCCGCCTCCGCGATCCGCCTGGCGATATCCCGGATCAGATACTCGGTGATGGGGTCGGCAATCTGAGCGGCCTGGTCCCGCAGGGCATTGATCTCATCCGGCGTGAGCATTGAGGTGAGGCTCGGGATCAAATTTACTGTGATTCACCAACATCAAAAGGAATATCCTATCCAAGCTATGTGCGCTTTCTTCGGCGTCTCGCGCAACGGATATTACCGCTACGTACAGAATCTGGATCTGGATTTCCACGCACAGCGTCCCAACCAGAAGTAGGTGACGGACATCTCCTATGTCCAGACCGATGAGAGGGTGCTGTACCTGTCCATGATCCGTGCCCTCTACGATAAGAGCATCGTGGCGTATAAAACAGGCACACGTCAGACGGTAAAGCTGGTGACCGATACGATCCGAATGGCGAAACGAAAAGAAAAGGCCACTGCGGAGTTGCAGCTCCACAGTGACCAGGGATTCCAATATACGTCCTCAACATATTTTGGAATAACTCAAGCATACGGCATTTCGCCGCGCCCCGCAGCGTTTGCGGTAAACACGCCGCCGTATAAATTTATCATGCTATTGGCCTCTCCGATCCAACATACCGGTGAGCGTCTGTCTTTTCAAGTGGGACTTGGGTCGGGGCTCGGACTCGGGTCAGGGCTCGGACTCGGGTCGGGGCTCGGACTCGGGTCGGGGCTCGGACTCGGGTCGGGGCTGGGGCTCGGGTCGGGGCTCGGGCTCGGGTCGGGGCTCGGACTCGGGTCGGGGCTCGGACTCGGGTCGGGGCTCGGACTCGGGTCAGGACTCGGACTCGGGTCGGGGCTGGGACTTGGGCTGGGATTCACCACCGGCGGATAATAGGGGATATCCGGCACCACCGGCGCGGGAGGCTGGGGCTTGTACTCGTTCCCCTCCTCGTCGGTGATGGTGACGTTATCCTTGCCCTCGCCCTCCACCTGTTCCACTTTGCCACCCTCGTCCACTGTGATCTCCGGAGCGGCGTTTTCTGTGACCGCGCTCTCATTCACCACAAGCTTCTTGACGCTGACATCGATCTTGACGGTGACAGGCGCGTTGATCTGGAACGTACTGACCGACCCATTGCCTGTCAGCAAAACGGACACATTAGTGATGATGGTATCGATCTTGACGTCACTTTCCAAATGAAGATTCACTGTGCTGGCCTCCACCTGCGCTACTGTGGTGCCGGCGCCAAACTTGATGTGCAGGGGCTTGATCGTGGTGTTGGAAATGCTTTTCTTCGCCTTGACAGTGTTCAGATTGCACCGGTTAAAGACGACAGTGTTCTCGCCGCCGCCCCGGACGAGGGTGTTCCCCTCCACCGTCACGCCGTCCAGGATGGCCTCGCCCTCCCCCACGCCGTCGCCGATGATGAGGTCGCCGGTCACAGTCACATCCTTCAGGGTCACGCCGTCAGCGCTGATAATCACATTGCCCTCGGGCACCTCCGTCACCACGCCGGGCTCCCGGATGTAGAAGGCGAAGACGTTATTCATCACCTGGGCGAACTGCGCCCGGGTGATGGCGCCCGCAGGCTCGAGCCTGCCGCCGCTGCCGCTCACGTATCCCGCCTTCACCATGGCGGCCATGGGCCCCACGGCCCAGTCCTCCACCTCGTCCGCGTCCTCAAAGGCGGACAGGTCCTCCGCCGTGCCGTCCTCCAGGTCCAAGGCCTGGGCCAGGGCGGCCAGCGCCTCCTGCCGGGTGACGGGGCGGCTGGGCTCCATCAGCGTTCCATCCACCTCCAGCACCCCCATGCGCACCGCCTGGGCCAGGCTGTCGTAATACCAGGCGCCGGGAACCAGGTCGGTATAGGCGGACAGGTCGGCGGGGCTGGCCGCGCCGTAGGCCCGGACGACGACGGCGGCCAGCTCCGCCCGGGTCAACGGGGCGCCGGGATTGAGCCGGCCGTTTTCATCCCCCTTCAGTAGACCGTTTTCCACCGCCGCTTCCAGGGCGGACCGGGCCCAGCTCTCCTCTTCCGGCATATCCGTGTAGTCGGAGGCGAAGGCCCCGACGTTCAGCGCCAGGGCCATCGCCAGGACCAGCAGCATGGCCAACACCCTCTGTTTGAACTGTCTCATATTGACGTCTCCTTCCTCAGTGGTTTCCCGGCGCAACGCCGGGAGGGTAAATGCCTTTATGATTAGGATATACGATGGACCGTGGAATGTCAATTAAAGTTTGGGTAAAAAAACGGCAATTGGGGACATTTTCCCCGCTCCGTTGGGCAGGTCGGAATCCACGCCGGCATCAGCCTCGCGGTGTCCAACCCTGCGGTTGTTTTGGCACAGATTATTTTAATTCTTTCAGTTATCCATACTTTCTGTAGGGATGATGAACGACCCTACTCAATCTGAACAAATTGCTGTCAGTTGTTTGGATTAGGCAGGGCCGTTTTTTGCCTGTAATCATTGAATATCAAGGACTGCAAGTGTTCTTAATCGGAGTGCCGGGATTCGACCCCGGGGCCTCTTGGACCCAAAGATTCGGCTGAAAGTTCAGAGGGCGCCTTCCATCCCGCTTAGTGCTGTTCCTGGACAGCGAAAAGGCCCTCGGCACCGGGGTCGCTCTCTTTTTATTCGTCCGTCTCCTCTTCCGAAATATGAAACACATGCTTTTCCAGTCCCGGCCACGCGGCGAAGCAGGCCGTCAGCCAGAACAGGGCAAAGGCGATGGCCATCAGCACAAAAGTGGAATAGGGGTAGGCAAACAGGTAAGCGGCTGTCAGCGCCGCGAGAAAAGCCAGCGCCGCGATATTCTGGGGCAGGCGCACCAGCACCAGCAGCAGGGCGCTGCGCACCGCCTCCCAAAGCTTCAGCTCGGAAAACTCCAGCAGCGGGAACAGGGAGAACAGGGACATGAAGACCACCGCCATGGCCGCGGCCAGCACCAGCGCGGGGGCGGCCAGCAGGCCGTTCTCCGCCATCCCTCTGCCGTAAAAACCCACGCCGGAGCCCATCGCGGCCAGCGCCAGCGCCGTCAGCGCTCCAGCCCCGGTGGTCCGCAAAAAGTCCCGGCGGAAGCCGGACCACCAGTCCGGCCACAGGTCCAGGACCTCCCCCCGCAGCAGCAGAACGCACACCCGGGTCATCGCCTTCAACGCGGCCGGTATGGTAACCACCGGCAGGCAAAACAGGCAGAACAGGATATTCGTCTTCACCAGCGTCCACCAGTGCCAGCGCAGAATGTGCGCCAGCAGCTTGAGGCCCCTCGGCCGGGGGCCAGGGGCCTCCCCCCGGCCATTTCCCTCATACAGCGCTTGATACCAGCCCACGGTTTTCCCCTCCTCCTTATCTCTGTGTCACCGGGCCAGGACGGTGCCGGCCTCCCCCTCGCCGGCGGTCTCGTCGAACACCTCCACCCCGCCGAAGCCGCAGCAGCCCCCGGCGTTGAAGGTGTCGGTGGGACTGGCGTACTCCATATGGGACACCACCACCACCCAGCTCCGCGCACCCTTGCGCACCCGAATGGCTTCAATCTCCCTGTCCTCAAACCGAATGCCCTTGAAGTTGGAGTCGACGGGGAGCTTTTCCACGCTCAGCGGCTCCTCCATCCCCGCCCGGTCCAGAGCCAGCACGGACCATACGCTCACAAAACCCTGTCCCTGTACCGTGGTCTCCAGCACATCGTTCTCCTCAGCCCGGTTATAGTGCCGGGCTACCCGGCCTCGTTTGAGGGACGCCACCACCGGAGCGGCGGACACCAGCCGCAGCCGCGCGGCGGCGGACCGGCCCTCCCAACGGACGCCGTCCTCCTCCGGCACGGCCTTTCCCGTCTCTCCCCAGTGGAAAAACTGCCGGTAGGCGTGGGGCTGTCCCGCATAGAACTCGTCCACGGCCACCACGATATCCGGTTTGAGGAATACCACCCGGCGGTTGACGAACACGCCATGTTCGTACCACCCCAGATGTCCGCCCTCCACATAGCCGTAACGGTCGTCACTGTAAAAGACCCGGTTCACCGCCCGGCTGAGCCCTTTGCATTCCCAGCTGTCCCGGCATTGGTAAAGCGGCAGGCCGTCCACCGCCACAGTGTTGTGGCCGGACAAGTCCTTGAACTCCCGGCGGCTGGGGCCGAACACATAGGTGTACCGTCCGCTGTCGGTGAGCACATCCTCCCCGAAGGCGGTCACATCCAGGTGAAGCTGGTCGGCGTGGCCGTGGCCCGCACCCAGCAGGCCGCAGTGAAACCGCACCCAGGCGTCCTCCCGCCCCCAGCCGGACCGCAGCACATAGTTGCCGCTGTCCGTCAGGGCAAAGTCGGTCCGGGCGGGCGGCTGGGCGGGCAGGTTCGCGTACGCGGCGGCCTCCCCGGCCCCCAGCTCCCAAACGCCGTCGAAATCCAGTTGGGGATAGGCGGCGGATTTCAGCGCCCCGTCCTGGAAGATGGCGGCGGCCAGGGTCACAAGGTCCCGCTGGTCGATGTCGTCGCTGTCCCCCATCATGGGCTCTCCGCCGTCCGGCTTCTGCCAGGCCAGAGCGGTACGGGCCATGGCGCGGACCGCCTCCTCCATCCCCTGGGGCAGCGCCTCCCCCCGGCGGCGGGCCAGCAGCACCACGTCCAGATAGCACCGCATGACCTCGTTGTGATACATGGGGGACTGTTCCCAGTGGACTCCGTCGGGGTACACCTGGATGCGGCGGTTCCGGTCCAGCCGGTCCAGCGCCGTCCGGCGGTATTCCGCCGCGCGGGGGCTGTCGGGCAGGTGGCATCCCGCCACATACAGCCCGTGGTTGGCCAGCACCCCCCAGTTGCTCATCAGATTGAAGGTGTTCCAAACCCCCATGATGTACTCGGCGTGGTCGGTGAGGGACCAGACGAACTTGTCCATCACCTCTTCCGTGATGTGGGGGCTCCCCTCAAAGTACCGCATGGCCTTGCACCAGTTTTCCATCCGGATACCCGCCTCGATGGACCGCCACGCCTTTTCACAGGCGGGGTCATCCCGGCGCACGGCGTCCACCCAGTGGACCAGCTGCTCCGCGAAGGCGCGGGCGTATTTTTCGTCCCCGGTGACGGCGTAGGCCTGGCCCAGACAGGGCCAGAACCGCATCCGGTTGAAGGCGTAGACGAACTCCGGGTCGTCCCCCGGCTGGCGCAGCCAGTCGATGGGACCGTCGAACACCTCGGGAACATGGGTCTGCTCCATGTCCCAGCGCAGCTGGAACACAAACTTTTTTTCCGCCGCCAGGTCCGCCACATGGAGCACCGTATCCAGATCCTCCCGGCAGTTGGCCCGGACATAGTCCGCCGCCGCCTCCCGGTCGTCGAAAAAGGTGCGGCGGTTTTGCTCAAAAAACAGCTTCGGGTCCATAGAAACTCCTCCTTTTTGCCTTACCAGTACGGCTCCCAGTCCCCGGCCAGCCGGGTAAGGGCCTCCATGTAGTAGAAATCGCCCCAGGAGGTGCACTCGTCCACCCCCTCGGGGAAGCAGGTGTTGTAGGGGGACTTTTTGCTGTAGGTGCCGTGGAGGATAAGACCTGTTCCCTCCACAGGCTCCGGCACGGCGTAGTCTGCCGCCAGACTGCCCACCATCTCCCGGGCCAGCTTTTCGTACTGGGCGGTCTCCCCGGCGGGCAGGACCCGAGCCGCCTCCAGCAGGCCGCAGGCCACGATGGCGGCGGAGGAGGAATCCCGGGGCTCGCCGCTGTCCGGCTGGAAGAGCATGTCCCAGCAGGGCACCAGGTCTTCCGGCAGACGGGTGAGGTAAAAGTCCAGCGCCCGTTTGAAGGTGTCCAGAGCCCTGAGATCCCCGGTGTCCCGCCAGCTCAGGATGGAGCCGTACACCCCCCATGCCTGTCCCCGGGCCCAGAAGCTGTCGTCCCGGTAGCCTTGGCAGGTGCGGCCGTGGCTGGGCGTCCCGTCCTTGTGCATGTAGAAAGTGTGGAAGGTGGAGCCGTCGGGCCGGAAGGAGTTGGCCATACAGGTGGCGGTGTGCCGCCGGGCGATGTCGGCGTATTTTTCATCCCCGGTCTCCCTCGACGCCCAGTACAGCAGGGGCAGGTTCAGCAGGCAGTCGATGATGAAGCGGTAATTGATAGGCGAACCCATCCGGCCCCAGGCCTGGAGGAACTCCCCCTTGGGCTGGAAGCGGCTGATGAGCTGGTCCGCCGCCAGAATGGCGGCCTCCCGGGCCTTCTGGTCCCCGGTGAGCTTGTACGCCGCCACGCAGGCCGGCGTATACAAAAAGCCCATGTCGTGGTGGGCCACCTTCACCTTGCGGCGGATGCGCCGGTCAAAGCTGTCCGCCAGGGTGAGCCCCGCGTCGCGGAAGGCCTCGTCGCGGGTGCGCTCGTAGGCCAGCCAGATCTCCCCCGGCCAGAAGCCGCAGGTCCACTGGTCGTTTTTGCAGGCAGGGTAGATGCCGTTCACGCTGGAGTGGTTCTGGCATTTTTTAGTGTACTTGGGCAGGTTGAGCCGCACCTGCTCCACGGCCTTGTCCAGGGCGGCCCGGACCTGCTCATCGGTAATGGGAAGGGGTCTGCTCATCAAAAACACCTCTTTCTCATAGTAACGCCAAGGGGCGGGGTGCGACGCCCCGCCCCTTGGCGGCTGATGGATGTTATTCGTATTTTACCCTTTCAGGCCGCTGCTTGCAATACCCTGCACAAAGTATTTTTGCAGGGCCAGGAACACAATGAGCACCGGGATGAGGGCCACCACCGACGCGGCCATAATGAGGCCGTACTCGGCGGAATACTGGCCGATGAACATACGAAGTCCCAGCTGGAGCGTCTTCTTAGAGTCGGTATGCAGGTAGAGCAGGGGACCCAGGAAGTCGTTCCAGGTGTTGACGAAGGTGAAAATGGTCAGGGTTGCCAAACTGGGCTTGGACAGGGGCAGCATAATTTTCGCCCAGATGCCGTACTCGCTGAGGCCGTCGATGCGGGCGGCCTCACACAGCTCGTCGGGTATGCCGTCATAGAACTGCTTCATCAGAAACACGCCGAAGGCGGAGAACGCCTGAAGACACACCATGGCGATGAGCTTGTCGTTGAGGCCCATACCGCTCATCATCATGAACTGGGGCACCATGTACACCTGCCAGGGCATGGCGATGGTGGCGATATAACCCAGAAACAGCAGGTTGCGCCCCCAGAAGCGCAGCTTGGCGAAGGCATAAGCCGCGAAGCTGGAGGTGAGCAGCTGGAGCAGGGTGACGACTACCGTCAGAATGGCGGTGTTTCCAATATACTTCAGCAGGGGGATTTTGGTCCAGATGTTGATGTAGTTGGCCCACTGAGGGTTGGAGGGAATCCACTCCATGGGCCATGCGAACACGTCCTTGTTCAGCTTCAGCGACGCGGACAGCATCCAGGCAAAGGGGATAATGGTGAGGACAGACAGCAGGATCAGAATGACGTACACGGCGATTCTGCCGCCGGTGATGCCGGACTTCTCTTTCATACGCTCTCCCCCTCTCTCATTCGTTCATGGATTTCTCGCCCCGGAACTGAACCAGGGTGACAATGAGCACCAGAACAAACAGCACCATGGCGATGGCGCTGGAGTAGCCAAATTTCCGGGACGTGAACGCGGCCTCATAGATATTTCCCACCAGCACCCGGGTCTTGCCGCCGGGGCCGAAGTTGGTGATCATCAGGAAGATGTCGTACACCTTGAAGCACTGAATGGTGAGCATCACGGTGACAAAGAACGTGGTGGGCCGCAGCTGGGGCAGGGTCACATACCAAAACCGCTGCCAGGGACTGGCCCCGTCCAGGGCCGCCGCCTCATAGAGGTCCGGGTTGACGCCCTGAAGACCCGCCAGGTAAATGATCATATAGTACCCCATAAACTTCCAGATGGAGAACAGGATCACCGTGCCCATGCAGATAAACCAGTTGTTGTCCACCGACCACCTGGGCAGGTTCTCCACCCCCAGGCCGGACAAAATCATGTTCACCGGGCCCATGGCCGGGTTGAACAGCATATTCCACACGGCGGTCACCGCCACCATGGAGGCCACATAGGGGAAAAACATCATCGTGCGGAAGAAGTTTCGGGCCCGGATCTGCTGGTTGAGCAGGATGGCCAGACCCAGGGATGCCGCCATGGTCAGGGGCACGGTGATGACGGCGTAGGCCACAGTGTTGATCAGGGCCTGTCGGAACTTGGCGTCCTGAAACAGGTCGATGAAGTTCTGAATTCCCACGAATGTGATAGGGTTGTTTGTTGAGCCGTCCCAGGACAAAAAGGCCAGGGCCACCGCCATCACCATGGGGACCAAGGTAAACACGGCGAAGCCCACGAAATTGGGGGCGATGAAGCTGTATGCCACCACATTCTTGATGAGCTCCCGCTTTTTCCGGGATTTGGCCACGGCCTCGGAGACCGCCGGACGTTGGGTGGTCTGCATCAAATCTCTCCTCTCTTGAATATTGTGTGGAAAAAGCCGGCGGGGCGGAACCCCGCCCCGCCAGCTGTGTTAGGTCTGTAGGGATTCTGTATTTGCTTAGCCCAGCAGGGCGCCCACCTCGTCGTTCATCTTCTGGATGCCCTCGTCGATGGTCATGGCGCCGGTCATGATGCCGTCATGGGCCTCGTTGAGCACGCCCTCGATGTCGGCGGCCTTGTCGTGCATGGGCATCTCCAGGTAGACCTGGGTGGTGCTCAGGGCCTCTTTGCTGTTCTCGTCGGTGGGGAAGCCGTCCATCTTGGCCAGCTCATCCAGCACCGCGCCGCTCTTGATGGCGGGGAAGGTGCCGGTCTTGGCGATGATCTCGGCGCCCTTCTCGCCGCCCACGAACTTCACGAAGTCCATGGCGGCGTCCTTCTTGGCGGTGGCCTCGTTCACGGCCACGGAGGTGATGGTGCCCAGGGTGGTGCCGGCGGCCACGCCCTCGGGATGGGGATACTTCACGATGCCCCAGTTGGTGGCCTGGGACTCGCCGGACTTGACCTTCTCAATCTGGGTGGGGATGAACCAGCTGCCCATGTTCATCATGGCGACCTGATTGTTGAAGAACACGCCGGAGTAGTGGGTGTTGGTGGCCTTCAGCGTGCCGTAGTCCTGGCAGATGCCGTCATTCTGCTCGGCCAGCACCCATTCATAGGTGGACTTCATGAAGTCGTAATTGCCGTCCACCACAGTGTTCTTGCCGTCCAGCACGGCGAACAGGGAGGGGGCGGAGCGCCAGGTGTGGAAGTGGGAGCCGTACACCTTGTCGGCGCCGGTGCCGGAGGTCAGCTTGCGGGCCAGTTCGTCATACTGGGCCACAGTCATATCGTTGGTGGGGTAGTCCACGCCGGCCTTGTCAAACAGGTCCTTGTTGTAGTAAATGACCCAGTGGTCGGAGCGGAAGGGCAGGGCGTAGAACTTGCCGTCCACGGTGATCTGCTCAATGGTGCCGCCGTACGGAGCGGAGTCGATGCCCTCGCCGCTCAGGTCGGCCAGATAGCCGCCCTTCACCAGATTGGCGTAGCCGGGGATGTCCTTCACGCACACCACATCCAGGTCGGCGTTGCCGGTGAGCTGGGTGATGAGGGCGTTCTGGTAATCGGCGGAGCCCAGGTCCACCATCTCAATCTTCACGTTGGGATGGTCGGCCACATAGGCGTCGATGAGGGGCTGGTAGTAGGTGGTCAGGTTGATGTCCCACACCGCCCACTTGAGGGTGACTTCCTCGTCGCCCGCGGGCTCGTTGCCGCCCTCGGGAGCCTTGCTCTCGGTGGTCTTGGTGGCCTCAGGGGCCTTGGACTCCTCGCCGGAGGGGCCGCCGCAGGCGGCCAGACCGGCCACCATCAGCAGGGCCAGCATGAGGGCCATCGCTTTTTTCATCAGTTTTTTCATAAAGAGCCTCCATTCTATCCTGATATTCCGTTTTCACGGGTTTGCTGATGTTATTTTATTCAGACAGTCCGCTGAATGGTATGGAAAATTTCAAGCTCAACCCTTCTTTTTGTTAGAGCTTTCTCTCTCAAAAGAAAAAACATATAATATTTCCATCTTTTCATATACTTTTTGTATTTTCCAATAAAATCTAATTGCTTTTTTGATTGACATTCCGGCAAAATCAACGTAACATACCTTATATAAGGGAGGTGCGGGTTATGCGCAGGCGGTCCGGGTCCATCAAATTCCGCATCGTAGCGGTGGCGGTACTGTTCACTCTGGCCAGCGCCCTGGCCTCCGTCACCCTGTCCCTGCGCCACTTTCAGCGCAGTGCCCGGCAGAGCCTGCTCCAGTCCGCCGAATTCAATCTGAATCTGGTGGCGGGGCTGGTGAACCGGGACCTGGACGCCCTGGGCTCCCTCCGGGACTGGTGCGGCGCAGACAGCAGCGTAGGCGCTTACATCTCCGGCAGCGACCGCCGGGTGGACGCGGGGGTCCGGGCGTTCACCACCATGAACGAGCAGGTGTTTACCAACCGGGCCTATCCATATCTCCTTCGGGCGGTGGCGGTGAGCGGCGAATACCAGCGCATCCTCCAGTGCGGCTCGGGCACCACCGCGGGCATTCCCCTCAACCCCTACACCATCAACCGTCTGGAGCGGCTGGAATACGGACTGGGGACCAGCCAATGGGCGGGTGTCATGGTAGACCCCTTCACAGACGTGGGCGGCAGCCACATTCTCTATACCTGCGCCCCCATCCATCAGGGGGCAGGCCGGGGCCGCCCCTCTGTGGGCACGGTATTTCTCATGGTGTCCACAGCCATTCTCACCGACCCCATCTCCGGCTATCAGCTCCCGGAAGGGTGCGCCCTGTGGCTGACGGTGGGCGGGAATTCCTTTCACCTGGACGGCGGGCTGACCCCCGTCGACCCGCCCCCCTCCTGGTCCCTGACGGCGGACGAGACCTTTAACACCCGCACCCGGGTGGCCCGGTGCGCCGGGGCGGACGGCGTCCAATTTTTGTCGGTGAGCTGTCCCGTAGGCACGTCGGGGCTGTGGTTCACGCAGACCATCTCGCCCCAGGCGATAAACGCCAACCTTCAAAGCTTGTATGGGAGCCAGCTTTTGCTGCTCATCCTCTCCTCCATCCTCATCGGGGCGGCGGTGCTGTGGGTGCTCAGCCGCTCCATCAACCGTCCCATCCTTCGCCTCCAATCCCGGATGGAGGCCATCTCCCTGGGGGACTTCTCCCCCGACCCCTCCATTGAATGGGACAACGAGCTGGGGGACGTGGGCCGGGGGGTAAACCACCTGTCCCAGTCCGTCAAGGAGCTGATGGAGCGCCGTCTGGCCGATGAAAAGGCCCGGCAGGACCTGGAATATCAAATGCTCCAGAGCCAGATCAACCCCCATTTTCTCTACAACTCCTTGAATTCCATCAAATGGATGGCCACCATTCAGAACGCCGACGGCATCGCCGAAATGACCACCAGCTTGGCGCACCTGCTGAAAAACGCTTCCAAGGGCCAGAAAAGCCTCATCCCCCTATCCGCAGAGCTGGACCTGCTCCAGGACTATTTTGTAATCCAGAAGTACCGCTATGGCGGGGCCATCGTCATGCGGCTGGAAATTGAGCCTGGGCTGGACGCCGCGCTTATCCCCCGGTTCACCCTCCAGCCCCTGTTGGAAAACGCCATTTTCCACGGCATTGAGCCCAAGGGAGGCGCGGGGGCAGTGGTCCTCACCGCCCGCCGAAAGGGGGACATGCTGGAGCTGTCCATGACTGACGACGGAGTGGGAATCGAACCGGACCGGGCCGCCGCCCTGCTCAGCGGGGAGGAGGCTGGACCGGTGGGCCTGTTCCGAAAAATCGGCCTGAGCAATGTCCACCGCCGCATTCAATATGAATTCGGCCTGGACTGGGGCCTGTCCATTCAGAGCGAACCGGGGCGGTTCACCTGTGTCACCGTCCGTTTGCCCTACCGGGAGGACAGCCCGGAAAAGAAGGAGGAGATGTCATGACCGGCGTGCTTTTGGTAGACGACGAACCCCTGGTACTGGTGGGCATCCAATCCATGCTGAAGTGGGAGGATTACGGCGCCCAGGTGGTGGGCACCGCCCGGAACGGAGCCCAGGCCATGGAGCTTATCCAGACCCTGCGGCCCGACCTGGTCATTGCCGACATCAAAATGCCGGTGATGGAGACCGCCCAGGACACCATTCAAGACCCGCCGCTGTTCATTCTGCTCACCAGCTTTGAGGAGTTTGCCTTTGTCAAGGCGGCCATCAACCGTCAGGCGGTGGACTATCTGGTCAAGCTGGAGCTCACCCAGCAGACACTGCTGGGTGCTTTACGCAAGGCGCAGGAGCGCCTTGCGGCCCGGCGGCACGCCGAACCCGTCCGCCGTCCCCCCACCGAGCGGTTCGGGATGCAGCCTTTCTACGACCGTTTTTTTATCCGGCTGTTCAACAGCCTTTTTGAAAACGAGGAACAGATGCGCGCCCAGCAGCAGGAGCTGGGGGTGGATTTCTCTTTCGACGCCTACGCCGTGTGTTACTGTGAGCTGCCCGACCTCACCGCCCAGTCCATGGGTCAGGAACGGTTGATGAACCTGTACTCCTCCACCACCCGGATGGCCTGGGAGACCGCCACCCGGTTCATGGCCTGCTACATCACCCCCCTGGACCCCCGGCACTTCAACATCACCTTCTGCCTGTCCGAGCAGGAGGCCCCCATCTACCGGGAGGCGGTGGGCAATGTGCTGGAAAAGGTGGTGGAGGTGGCCTACAACTACTTCAGCGTCCGCCTGCTGTGTTCGGTGGGGTGTAAGGTGGGTCCTCCCATGGAGCTGAGCCGCTCTTACTACACCGCCCGCCTGCGCCTGACGGAGCGGGGCCCCCAGGATGGGGCCGTGGCCTTTTTTGAGGGGGACGCGGAGGACACGGAGGCGGACAGCGTGTTTGACATGGCCCAGTACCGGGAGGCACTCATCCGGGCCTTCGAGGACCAGGACGCCGGAGCGCTGGACCAGATCATGGGCCGTATCGGAGACTCCATCCGGGCCTGGCCCTCCCGGCGGCTTCAGGCAATGGATGCCGCCTGCAACCTGCTATTCCTCTGCCTGAGCCAGTTCACCAACGGAGAGGAACTGGTCTCCCAGATTTTCGAGCGTGAACCGGAGGGCTACCGCTGCCTCTACCGCCGCCGTTCCAGCCAGGATATCGCCGACTGGCTCGACACCCTGCGCGCCGGCCTGGTCCAATCCCTGCGCTCCCAGCGCCGGGGATACAAAGACCAGATCATCCGCCAAATCAAGGCGTACATCCAGGCCAACCTGAGCCAGCGGCTGACCCTGAACAACGCCGCGGCGGTGTTCGGCTTCTCCCCCAACTACCTCTCCCAGCTTTTCGCCCGGCAGGCGGGGTGTTCCTTTGTGGAATATGTCAACGGAGAAAAAATCCGGGCCGCCAAAGAGATGATGCGGGAAGAAAACGTGAAATTTTATGAGATCGCCGAGCGTCTGGGCTTTGAAAACGCCTTTTATTTCAGCAAAGTATTCAAAAAAATCGAAGGCTGCTCCCCCAGGGAATATGTGCAGAAGCTGAAACAGGATTGAGAAAGGAGCGTTCTACCATGACGAAACTCACATTGTCCGTCCTCGACGCGGGAGGAAAGGCGCTGGCCTCCTGCATGGGACAGGGCGAGGCTTGGCTGGTCTACGAGTCCGAATACGCCCCCGGCGACCGGCTCCGCCTCACCTGCTCCGACCCGGACCAGTTTGTCGTCCTCGCTCTGGACGACGCGCTGGCCCCCGCCTACGTCTATTGCAAGGGGACCACATGCGTCTATCCCGTCCCCTATGGCGAGGCCAGACGGGTGTTCTCCAGCCGCGCCTTTTCCGGAACCCGGCACTACCTCCACGTCCGGCTTGCCACCCCCGGCGAGACCGCCCTGCGGCGGAATCTGGCCCTCAATCCCTGGGCCACCCATGAGCCCGGCGGCCCTCTCCCGTTTGCCTTTGCCAATGTGGAAACCCGGGGGGAGATGGTATTCGCCGCCAAAAACGCCATCGACGGTCTGAAGGCCAACAGCGGACACGGGGAATGGCCTTACACCAGCTGGGGCATCAACCGGGACCCTCAGGCGGCATGGCGGCTGGACTTTGGACGAAAGGTAGAGTTGGACGAGGCGGTGTTCTACCTCCGGGCGGATTTCCCCCACGACGCGTGGTGGAGGGAGGCCACCCTCCACTTCTCCGACGGCTCCCGGCTCACCGTCCCCTTGGAAAAGACGGCGGCCGGACAGCGGTTCCCCTTCACTCCCCGGCGGGTGGAGTGGGTGGCGCTGGACACCCTCGTCAAAGCGGACGACCCCTCCCCTTTCCCCGCCCTCACGCAGCTGGAGCTGTGGGGCCGGGAAGCCCTCGACCACCCCTGCTGACCGTTTGCGCATATAGTCAAGTCAACGCGGGGCCGCATATGCGGCCCCGCGTTGACTATAAAACCGGGCTCGGCCCATGGGGCCGGGCCCGGTTTTCGCCTTGACGGCTGTGCTCAAAGCACCACGCCGTCTTTGAAGATGGAGATCTCCCGGAAGCCCTGCTCCTCCGTGCGGGTGGGCCGGCCTCCGGCCACCTCCAGCACAAAGTCCAGCAGGCGCTCCCCGGCGGCGTCCAGGCTCTCTCCCTGGGCCACAGTGCCCGCGTTGAAGTCAATCCAGTTTCCCTTCTTTTCAAACAGCGGGGTGTTGGTGGAAATTTTCACCGTGGGGGCGGGAGCTCCGAAGGGAGTGCCCCGGCCGGTGGTAAAGAGGATGAGGTGGGCCCCCGCCGCCGTCAGCGCTGTGGCGGACACCAGGTCGTTCCCCGGACCGGACAGCAGGTTCAGCCCCTTTTTCGTCACCGCCTCGCCATAGCCCAGCACGTCCACCACCTGGGCGCTGCCTCCCTTTTGGACACAGCCGCAGGACTTGTCCTCCAAAGTGGTGATGCCGCCCGCCTTGTTGCCGGGGCTGGGGTTCTCATAGACCACCTGGCCGTGGGCGGTGAAATAGCGCTTGAAGTCCTCAATCATGCCCACCGCCTTTTGAAACACCCGCTCGCTCTCGCACCGCTCAAAGAGGATGGACTCCGCGCCGAACATCTCTGGCACCTCCGTGAGCACCGTGGACCCGCCCAGGGCGATGAGCCGGTCGGAAAAGCGGCCCACGGCGGGGTTGGCGGTGATGCCGGACAGGCCGTCGGAGCCGCCGCATTTCATGCCCACCACCAGCTCCCCGGCGGGAATTTCCTGCCGCCGGAAGCCCCCGGCGTAATCCGCCAGCTCTTTGAGCACAGCGGAACCCGCCGCGATCTCGTCGGGCACATCCTGGCAGACCAGAAACTTCACCCGGTTTTCGTCATAGGGTCCCAGCTCCTCCTTAAATTGGTCCATGGTCAGGTTCTCGCACCCCAGGCCCAGCACCAGCACGCCCCCGGCATTGGGATGCCGGACCAGCGCGGCCAGCAGTCTGCGGGTCTGGGCGTGGTCGTCTCCCATCTGGCTGCACCCGAAGGGGTGGGGGAAGGTATACAGCCCCTCCACCGTCCCGGACACCAGGTGCTGGTTCTCCCGCACCAGCCGCTGGGCGATGGAGTTGACACAGCCCACGGTGGGGATGATCCACAGCTCGTTGCGGATGGCCGCCCGCCCGTCGGCGCGGCGGTAGCCTTTGAATGTGCGCGGGGCCACCTGGGGCAGGTCATAGCTCTTGTGGTCATAGCGGTATTCCCCGCCCTCGGACAGCCCGGTACGCACGTTGTGAACGTGGACCCAGGCTCCCTGTGGGATATTCTCCTTGGCCGTGCCGATGGCGCAGCCGTACTTGACGACACTCTCCCCGGCGGAAATGGGGGCCAGCGCCAGCTTATGCCCCCGCTGAATGTCCTGGCCGGCGGTGACGGCCAGCCCGTCGACGGTCAGCTCCTCGCCCTGGGCCACGTCCGCCAGGGCCACCGCCACGTTGTCCCGCGGATGGAGGCGGATGATTTTCATCGCCGTCCCTCCTCACAGACAGGAGGCATAGGCCGCCTTGGCCCCCTGCTCCCGGATCAGCTTCAGCCCGGACACCGCCGCCGCCTCAAAACCGGGGACCTGGGTCAGGTCTCTGCCCCACATCCGCTGGTTGGTCATGACGGCGTGGACCAGCTTCTCCGGGTCGTCGTCCCGATGCTCCCAGTAGAATTCCAGCGCCCAACGGTCGTCGGAGCAGAGGTACTCGTTCCCCGCCGGACGGCGGCACACCAGCCCCTTGTCGGTCAGCGCCTGAATCTCGTTGGAGAAGAACGCGATATAGGCGGCAAAGCTCATGGTGAGGCAGGGGGGGAGTTCCCCTTTCGCGTCCACATATTCCAGGAAGGAGGGCATGTTCCGCGCCCGCCATTTGGAGGTGGAGTTCAGGGAGATAGACATGAGCTCGTGGTCCACGAAGGGGTTGTTAAACCGGTCCTGAACCGCGGCGGCAAAACCTTCCAAGTCCTTTTTGTCCAGAGGCAGGGTGGGGATAACCTCCTCATACAGCATTTTGTTCATGAAGCCCCGAACCGTGTCGTCCTGCATACAATCCCGGACGATGTCAAAGCCCGCCAGATAGGCCCCAAGCACAAAGCCGGTGTGGGCGCCGTTTAAAATACGCACCTTCCGCTTTTTATAAGGCGTCACATCGGGCACCACCGGGCAGTTGAGGCCCGCCGCCTTAAAGGGCAGCTTGTCCTCCAGCCACGCGGGGCCCTCGATGTTCCATACGCCGAATACCTCGCCCACGTCGATGAGCTCGTCGCGGTAGCCGTTGGCCTCCTCCATCTTGGCCGCCTCAGCGGGGTCCTTCACCCGGCCGGGGACAATGCGGTCCACCAGGGTGGAGCAGAATGTGCATTCTTCATTGACATACTTCCTGAAGCCATCCTCCAGACCCCACTGGTCCACGTACTGGTTGACGCACTTGAGCAGCTCCCTGCCGTTGTTGTCGATGAGCTCGCAGGACAGAATGACCACACCGGGCTTACCCGCCTGCCAGCGCTTATACAGCACCTGGGTCAGCTTGCCGGGGAAAGAGGCGGCGGGCACGTCGTCCGGCCTGCAGGCGGGGTCGTAGACAATGCCCGCCTCGGTGGTGTTGGACACCACGTACTCCAAATCATCGGACACCGCCACCGCCATCATGGCCTCAAAGCCCTCTTTTTCATAGGGGTTGAGGCACCGGGACACGGAGGAGATTACCCGCTTGGCGTCCACCTTCTCGCCGTTCTCCCGGCCCCGGAGGTACAGGGTATACAGCCCCTCCTGGCCGTTGATAAGGCCGGTCAGACCCTGGGCAATGGGCTGGACCAGCACGCACTTTCCGTTCCACCCCGCCTTCTCGTTTGCCACATCGAACCAGTAGTTGACAAAGGCCCGTAGGAAATTGCCCTCACCGAACTGGAGCACCTTCTCCGGCGCCTCTTTCAGAAGATAGCCGCCAAAGCCCAGGCTTTCCAGCGTCTCATAGCTCAGCTTTCGCATGGTTGTCACGTCCTTTCGGTCAATTGGTCCGCCCTTCCCGGCGGGAGGCGCGCAGCACACTGGCAACACTGAGTACGATACTCAGCAGCAGCAGGGCGGTGAACACCGCCACCAGGCCCATACCGGCCCGGATGCCCGCCCGCTCCGCCACCTGCCCCACCAGGAAGGGGGTGATGATGCCCCCGGCGCTGCCGGTAAAGATCATGATGCTGCACCCCAGGTCATTGCCCCGGATGCAGTCGCTGCCGAAGGCAAACGCAGTGGGATAGATGGTCGCCATAAACAGCCCCACCCCCATCAGGCCCGCCACAATGGGGCCGGGGGTCCGGCTGAGGAACATCAGCAGGAAGCAGGCGAAAAAGCCCACTCCGTCGATGAGCAGCAGCTTGTTCCTGGATACCTTTCCGGTGATGGCCGCGCCGACCATCCGTCCGCAGAAAATCACCAGCCACAGCAGGCTGTTCATCATCTGGGCGTAGTTGGGGTCCAGCACCCCGGTGTCCTGGAAATAAGACACCAGCCAGCCCACAATGGCGTACTCCACCGAGATGTAGAAAAACAGCATGGCGCTGCCCAGCCAGAACTGCTTCACCTTCAAAAAGCTTCGGTCCACTGTTTTGATGCTCTTGCCTTGGGGCTCCTGGGGCAGGGGCATTTTGGCGTATACCGCCAGCTGGCTCAGACACAGCGCCGCCAGCAGCACCGCCACCACCCGCCAGCCAAAGCCGGGCCACCGGCCGGTGCAGAACACCAGCACCAGCGGGGAGAGCAGCGCCCCCACCGCGAAACAGCCGTGGAGCAGGTTGTAGCCCCGGGTGGCCTTGTCGCCGGGCAGGGTGGAGATCATGGTGTTGGCAAAATTGGAGTTGCCCCCCCTGGCCAGCCCGGTCATGAGGCAGGCCGCGATGAGCAGGGCGGGCGCGCCCACACCGCTGGCAAAAATGACATAGCCCACCGCCATCCACACCGCCGTGGTGAGAATGGCCCGCCGCCGCCCCAGGTAGATGGGCAGCACCCCCGCCAGCAGCACCGCCGCCAGATTTCCGATGGACTGGCAGCTCAGCAGTACGCCGGACAGGTCATAGCTGAACCCATACTGTTCCCGCAGAAAAGGGATGAAGGAACCCAGGGGCTGGGAGGCGGCCCCGCTGACGAAAAAAGCAAACAGAACGTTGCGGAGCAGGCGGTTCTGGGCCCGCTCCGCCGTGGAATGTCCGGCCGTCTCCATGGCCTTACAGTCCGAAGTACCGGGCGGCGTTATTGTAGCAAACACCCTCCACAATCTTCTTCAAAGACGCCTCATGGTTGGGATACTCGCCGTTCTCCACCCAATCGCCAATGAGATTACACAGGATACGGCGGAAATAGTCGTGCCGGGCGTAGCTGAGGAAGGAGCGGGAGTCGGTGAGCATACCCACAAAATTGCCCAGCAGACCCAGATTGGCCAATGACTTCATCTGCGCCTCCATGCCGGACTTGGTGTCGTTGAACCACCAGGCGGAGCCGTGCTGAATTTTGCCCGGAATCTCGTCGGACTGGAAGCAGCCCAGCAGAGTGCCCAGCTGCTCGTTGTCTGCGGGATTCAGGGAGTAGAGGATGGTCTTGGGGCACTGGTCCTTGGCGTCCAGCGCGGACAGCAGGGCGGCGATATCGCCGCCGCAGGTGTTCTGGGCGATGGCGTCAAAACCGGTGTCCGGCCCCATTTTGGCGAACATCCGCTCATTCATGTTGCGCAGGCAGGAATAGTGCAGCTGCATGACGATACCCAGGCGGTGGTACTCCCGGCCCAGGTGGAGCAGGATGGCGGTCTGATAGCGCTCGGCCTCCTTGGTGCTGACCTCTTCTCCCGCCATGGCCTTCTTAAACGCCTCGTCCGCCTTCTTGGGGGAGCTGGGGCGGAAGGGCACGTAGTCCAGGCCGTGGTCGCTGGCCCGGCAGCCCAGCTTGTGGAAAAATTCCAGGCGCTGGGTCAGGGCGGCGCACACGTCCTCCACACTGTTCAGCTTGTCCTTGCCCACACTGGCGGCCAGTTTTCCGATATACTCAACGAAACCGGGCTTGTGAATATTGATGGCCTTGTCCGGGCGGAAGGAGGGGCACACCTTCACGTCAATGGTGGGGTCGGCGGCGATTTTCTCGTGCCATTCCAGCGAGTCGATGGGGTCGTCGGTGGTGCCGATCATGGCCACGTTGGCCTTTTTGATGATGCCCCGGGCGGTCATGTCGGGGTCATGGCGCAGCTTCTCGTTGCAGAAGTCCCAGCACTCCTGGGCGGTCTCCGGAGTCAGAGGCTTGTCGTAGCCAAAGAACTGCCGCAGCTCCAGATTACACCAATGGTACATGGGGTTGCCGATGGCCATCTCCAGCGTCTCGGCAAATTTCATGAACCGCTCGAAGGCGGGCTTGGAACCGGAGACGTACGCCTCGCTCACACCGTTGGAGCGCATGAGCCGCCACTTGTAGTGGTCGCCGAAATAGGTGCCGTCGGGGTTCTCGCCCCCCAGCCAGACCTCCACCAGATTGTCAAACCGGCGGTCCTCATAAATTTCACGGGGGGGAATGTGGCAGTGGTAGTCCACCAGGGGCATGGTCTCGGCGTAGTCGTGGAACAGGTGCTTGGCGGTGTCGGTGCCCAGCAGAAAATCCTTGTCCATAAACTCTTTCATATTTGCGCACTCCTTTTCCTCGAAAATGAGAACTCTGAAACGCAGGGGAAGGGGCCGGAACGGCAGGCCCCCTTTTTACCCCCCCAGGCAAAGCGCAGCTTTGCCGCTAAAAGTTTTTTTCGGTTCCTTTCTTTTCAAAAGAAAGGAACGCCCTTGACCTTATCTTTGGATGCGTCCGGACCCGTCGCCGCCGGCCAGCTTCTCCACCTCGGCCACGGTGACCATGTTGTAGTCGCCCTCGATGGAGTGCTTCAGGGCGGAGGCCGCCACGGCGAACTCCACCGCCGCCTGGGTGGACTTGCCGGTGAGCAGGGAGTAAATCAGCCCGCCGCCGAAAGAGTCGCCGCCGCCCACGCGGTCGATGATGTGCAGGTCGTACTTCTTGGAGAAGCAGTATTCGCCGCTGGCCACGTCGTACAGCATGGCGGACCAGCCGTTATCAAAGGCGGAGTGGGACTCGCGCAGGGTGATGGCCACCTTCTCAAAGCCAAACTTGTCGGCCAGCTGCTTGGCCACGCTCTTGTAGCCCTCGTGGTTGAGCTCGCCGCCGTAGATGTCGGTGTTCTCCGCCTCGATGCCGAACACGTCCTTGGCGTCCTCCTCGTTGGAGATACACACGTCCACGTACTGGCACAGGTCGGTCATGGCCTCGCGGGCCTGGTCCCGGGTCCACAGCTTGCCCCGGTAGTTCAGGTCGCAGGAGATCTTCACGCCGTGGGCCTTGGCGGCCTTGCAGGCCTCCCGGCAGATGTCCACCACGTTGGGGCCCAGGGCCGGGGTGATGCCGGTGAAGTGGAACCAGTCCACGCCCTCGAAAATGGCGTCCCAGTCGAAGTCGGAGGTGCCGGCCTCCTGGATGGCGGAGTGGGCCCGGTCATAGATGCAGACGCTGCCCCGCTGGGAGGCGCCCTTCTCGTTGAAGTAGATGCCCACGCGGTCACCGCCACGGACGATCTTGGAGGTGTCCACGCCGTAGCGGCGCAGGGAGTTCACCGCCGCCTGGCCGATGGCGTGGGCGGGGAGCTTGGTGACGAAGGAGGCGTCCAGGCCGTAGTTGGCCAGGGAGACGGCCACGTTGGCCTCGCCGCCGCCGAAGGAGAACTCCAGGTGGTCGGCCTGAACAAAGCGCTCGTAGTTGTAGGGCTGGAGCCGGATCATCAGCTCGCCGAAGGTGACTACTTTAGACATGTTACATTCCTCCTGATATTTTTGTGGTATTACTTACTTCTGCATCAAATGAATGGCGAAGCCGCACACCTCGTCCTTGACGTAGATGGCCTTGGTCTTTCCCTTGGCGTCCACCACCCGGCTGTCCTCCAGGAACTCCACGCCCTGGCGGCCCAGGTGATACACCGCCCGGTCCACGCTGTTGGTGGCGATGGCGATGTGGCCGTGGGTCCCCCGGCCCGGCTTCTTCATGCACTCCACGGCCTTGCCCACGAAGATGGAGGAATTGCCCGCCTTGTAGTCAAAGCCGAACAGGGCGCACAGGGTCTTGGCGGTGCGCTCTGCCTCCCCCTCGTCGGCGCAGTTGACGCCGATGTGGGCCAGTTCGAAGCCCAGCATGGTCTTGACGGCCTCCTTGCACATGGCAGTGATCTCGTCCCACTTTTCCGCCTTGATCAGGTCGCTCTTGCACATCCAGGTGCCGCCCACCGCCGCGATCTGGTCGTAGCCCAGGTAGTCGTTGACATTTTTGGCGCTGACGCCGCCGGTGCACATCCACTTGGCGCTCTTCAGGGCCGCGCCGATGTTCTTCAGCATGGACACGCCGCCGTTGGCCTCGGCGGGGAAAAACTTCAGCATCTCGCAGCCCTGGTTCATGGCCTGCTGCATCTCGCCGGCGCTGGCGGTGCCCGGCATCATGATGCCGCCCTTGTCAATGACGTGCCGGGTGACGTTGGGGTCGTAGCCCGGCGCCACGATGAAGGTGGCCCCGGCGTCCATGGCCCGGTCGGCCTGCTCACAGGTCAGCACCGTGCCCGCGCCCACCAGCATCTCGGGCACCTCCTTGACGATGGCGCGGATGGCGTCCTCGGCGGCGGCGGTGCGGAAGGTGATCTCGGCGGCGGGCAGTCCGCCGGCCACGAGGGCGCGGGCCAGAGGCACCGCCTGGGCGGCGTCCTCAATGGCAATGACGGGAATGATGCCGATTTCATAGACTCTCTTCAGCGTTTCGTTCATATTCTGATATCCCTCCATAAAATTTTCCCGGGGTTTCGGACGTTCAAAACAGGCCGTTTCAATCTTTGCCGGGTCACTTTTTAGATCGGCCTTGTCTCCATTATACATCTTGTATACTAGAATTCAATTGGTGGAAATGGAAAAATTCATTGTCTTTTTTTGTGCAATATCTCAATGGTCTATCCATTCAGGCCGCAGAACTCACGCCCCCGTTCTATCCGGCAGGCTGGCGGTGAGAAACTCCCAGATTTTCTCACCCTGCTCCCCGTCCTCCGGGGGCAGGAGATAAGCCCGGCGCTGGTCCACATAGACGCAGACGCACCCCTTCAATCGAAACGCCCGGACCACCTTGTCCCAGGGATAGCGCTCCTCCCGCTCCCCCTGGCGGACCCACAGGCCCTCTTTCTCCAGCCGGACCTGATATGCGGCGGGGTTTCCCGCCCGGGCCAGAGCTTTCTCCTGCCTGCGCACCGACAGGAAAAAGGACAGCATATAGGCGGCGGGCAGACCCAGCCCCACCACCAGAAGCACCACGCCGATGAACACCGCCTGCTCCCTGCTCTCCCGCAGGGCGAAACACACCCCGGCAAACCCGCCCAAAATGGCGGCGAACAGCACCGGACCCTTCCACCGCTTCTGGCGGCAGAATGTGTCAAAAAAGGCGAATTCCCGGAACACTCCAGGCGTGATCCGGGCGGTGAGGGACAATGGCGGGGACTTCATGGACATTCCTCCTTCCGGCCCGATTCAATTCCCTCCACGGGGAACAATCCGGCTATTTATATACATCTTAACCATTTGAGGCAGTGTTTGGCAAGGTGTATCCGTGATTTTTGACATAATGCACAAAAACAGACCTGATTTTTTAACTAGTGTACTAGTAGACAGCGCCTCTGTTTTGTGATAGATTGTTACCAGCATCTCTCTTCCCCATGCACTATTTTTTGAAGGAGGATTTTCAATGAAAGTGAAAAAGCTTGCATCTGCCCTGCTTGCCGCGCTCATGATCATGAGCCTTGCCGCCTGCGGCGGCAACCCCGGCGGCGAGACCAGCAAGGCCCCTGAGGAAACCAAGTCCTCCACCGAGGAGTCCAAGGCCCCCCAGGGCGGCTCCGATGTGGGCGACGTGGCCAACGACCCCAAAGTGACTCTGGTGTACGCCGAGGTCAACCCCCTGGACACCATCGTGGGCCAGACCGCCAGCGAGTTCAAGCGTCTGGTGGAGGAGAAGTCCGGCGGCTCCATCACCATCGACGTGCGTGACAGCGGCGTGCTGGGTTCTGAGAACGACGTGCTGGACGCCATCGTCGGCGGCGACGACTCCATCGACATGAGCCGTATCTCCGCTTTCGCCCTGACCAGCTACGGCGCCAAGAAGTCCATGCTTCTGTCCATCCCCTACACGTTTGAGAACCGCGACCACTGGTGGGCATTCGCCAACAGCGACCTGGCCCAGGAGTTCCTCAACGAGCCCCAGGAGATCAACCTGCCCCTGCGGGGCATCTTCTACGGCGAGGAGGGCTTCCGCCACTTCTTCGCC
>CANOBV010000011.1 GCA_947564255.1 uncultured bacterium
ACGGCGGCATTGAGAAGGCCACCGCCAACCTGGTGGAGTTCGCCAAGACCGCCAAACTGGAGCCCGGCGCCAGCGAGGACGTGACCATCACCTTCCCCATTGAGCAGATGGCCTCCTACGACTACGCGGGCAAGGGCTGCTATGTGCTGGAGAAGGGCGACTACGTCGTCTCCATCAACTCCGACTCCCACAATGTCATCGACTCCGAGACCTTTACCCTCAGCGCCGACAAGGTCTTTGACGAGAACAACAAGCGGGAGAGCGACGCCTCCCCCGCCGTCAACCAGTTCGACTTTGCCCAGGGCGGCGTCACCTACCTGTCCCGCAAGGACGGCTTCGCCAACTACGACGAGGCCACCGCCGCCCCCGCCTCCCACTCCATTTCGGACAGCGACAAGGCCAATTTCTACAACAACGCCAACTACCTCACCGCCGAGGTGGCGGCCAAGGACGAGGAGCGGATGTTCCCCAATGCCGCCGCCCCCACCACCGGGGCCAAGAACGGCGTGAAGCTGGCGGACCTGCGGGGCGCTTCCTACGACGACCCCAAGTGGGACCAGCTGCTGGACCAGCTCACCATCGAGGAGATGGGCAACCTCATCGCCCTGGGCGGCTATCAGACCCTGGCCCTGGAGTCCATTGAGAAGTACCGCACCAACGACTGCGACGGCCCCGCCTCCATCAACAACAACTTCACCAAGCAGGGCTCCGTGGGCTTCCCCGCCGCCGTGATGATCGCCGCCACCTGGAACGACGAGATGGCCGCCGCTTTCGGCGAGAGCATCGGCAAGATGGCCGACCAGATGGACACCGCCGGCTGGTACGCCCCCGCCATGAACATCCACCGCACCGCTTTTGCGGGCCGTAACTTCGAGTATTACTCCGAGGACGGCGTGCTGTCCGGCTCCATCGCCGCCAACGCCACCATCGGCGCGGAGAAGTACGGCGTGTACGCCTACATCAAGCATTTCGCCCTCAACGACCAGGAGACCAACCGCTGCGGCATGCTGTGCACCTGGACCAACGAGCAGGCCATGCGGGAGATCTACCTGAAGCCCTTCGAGATCGCCGTCAAGGAAGGCAAGGCCAAGGCCGTCATGTCCTCCTTCAACTACGTCGGTCCCCGCTGGGCGGGCGGCTGCTACGAGCTCCAGACCCAGGTTCTGCGCAACGAGTGGGGCTTCCAGGGCATGGTGCTCACCGACTACTTCGGCGTGTACGGCTACATGAGCGCCGACCAGGGCATCCGCGCCGGCACCGACTTCTGCCTGGTGAACTACCCCACCGAGACCAGCCAAACCCGCTTCCGTGAGACTCCCGCCGCCCAGCAGGCCATGCGGCAGTCCACCAAGAACATCCTGTACGTCACCGTCAACAGCCGCCAGTACAGCGAGCTGGGCATCCAGCAGTCCACCCAGCCCAACCGCTGGGAGACCTACCTGACCATCGCCAACGTGGTGGTGGGCGTCGCCCTGGTAGCCGCCGAGGCCTTCCTGGTGTACAGCTTCCTGAAGAAAAAGAAGAGCGCCTGAGCCCCGACATAAAATCCGGCTGAACGCCGCACCATAAGCGTACAAAGGCCCCCCGCTCCCGCTTCGGCGGGGGCGGGGGCCGGAGGAGCCTTGAACAGAGCCCGGGGAGCTCCTCCCCGGATCTGTTCAGCGCTTTTCCCTCGGGCGGAATGCCCGAGCCACCAATTATCATACCAGTGAGGAGGAATTTGTTTGAAACACGGGGACATCATCAAGCAAATGACCCTGGAGGAGAAATGCTACCTCTTCTCGGGCAAGGACTTCTGGCAGACCCGGAGCATCGAGCGGCTGGGCGTGCCCAACATGACCCTGTCCGACGGCCCCCACGGCATCCGCAAGCAGGAGGGGGCGGGGGACCAGCTGGGGCTGAACGGCTCCGTGCCCGCCACCTGCTACCCCACCGCCGCCACCATCGCCAACTCCTGGGACATCGCCCTGGGGGAGGAGATCGGCGAGCATTTGGGCACCGAGGCCGCCTCCCAGGGGGTGGGCACTCTGCTGGGCCCGGGGCTGAACATCAAGCGCTCCCCCTTCTGCGGGCGCAACTTCGAGTATTTCTCCGAGGACCCCTATCTGGCGGGCAAGATGGCGGCCAGCTACGTCCGGGGCATCCAGAAAAACGGCGTGGCCGCCTGCCCCAAGCACTTCGCCGCCAACTCCCAGGAACTGCGCCGGATGGCCTCCGACTCTATTATGGACGAGCGCACCTTCCGGGAAATTTACCTCACCGGCTTTGAGATCGCCGTCAAGGAGGGCCACGCCAAGTCCATCATGTCCGCCTACAACCGCATCAACGGCGTCTACGCCAACGAGAACGAACACCTGCTCCAGGAGATTTTGCGGGATGAGTGGGGCTTCGACGGCTTTGTGGTGTCCGACTGGGGGGCCTCCAACGACCACACCGAGGGGGTCCGGGCGGGTTCCCACCTGGAGATGCCCACCACCGGCGGCGACTCCGACCTGGAGCTCATCGACGCGGTGAAATCGGGCAGATTCAGCGAGGAGCTGCTGGATAAGCGGGTGGACGAACTGCTGGACGTGATCCTGTCCGTCACCAGCTCCATCAAGCCCCTGGAGGGCAAGCCTTTCGACATCGACAGGCACCACGCCATGGCGGCCAAGGCCTCCGAGCAGTCCATTGTCCTGCTGAAAAACGAGAACAACATCCTGCCCCTGAAGAAGGGCACAAAAGTCGCTGTCATCGGCGAGTTCGCCCAGAAGGCCCGGTATCAGGGGGCGGGTTCCTCGGTGGTCAACCCCACACGCCTGGACAACGCCATGGATGTCATCAAGAACTTCGACCTGGATGTGGCGGGCTTCGAGGCGGGCTATCCCCGCTCCGGCAAGGGAAGCCCCGAGATGCAGGCCAAGGCGGTGGAGCTGGCCAAGAAGGCCGACATCGTCCTGCTGTATATCGGCCTGGACGAGATCAGCGAGAGCGAGGGCCTGGACCGGGCCCATATGCGCCTTCCCCAGAGCCAGACGGACCTGATCGAGGCCGTGGCGGCGGTCAACCCCAATGTGGTGGCGGTGTTGTCCGCCGGGTCCGCCGTGGAGATGCCCTGGCTGCCCCGTGTGAAGGCCCTGGTCCACGGTTACCTCTGCGGCCAGGCGGGGGCCTCCTCCGTCCTCAAGGTCATCATGGGTGAGGTGAACCCCTCCGGCAAGCTGGCGGAGAGCTACCCCGTCCGTTACGAGGATGTGTCCTCCGCCCCCTACTTCCCCTCCAAGGAACGCACCGCCGAGTACCGGGAGGGCCTGTACGTGGGCTACCGCTACTTTGAGACCGCTAAGGTTCCCGTCCTGTTCCCCTTCGGGTTTGGATTGAGCTATACCACGTTTGAATATTCTGACCTGACCGTCACGGATAAGGAGGCAGCCTTTACCCTCAAAAACACCGGAAAGATGGACGGCGCGGAGGTGGCCCAGCTCTACGTGTCCAAGACCGACGGCGACGTGTACCGACCCGCCAAGGAGCTGAAGGGCTTCGCCAAAGTGTTCCTGAAAGCGGGCGAGTCCAAGCAGGTGACCATCCCCCTGGACGACAAGGCGTTCCGCTACTTCAACGTGGACACCAACAAGTTCGAGGTGGAGGGCGGCGCATACACGGTGATGATCGGCGCGTCCTGCGCGGACATCAAGCTGTCCGGCACGGTGGAGGTCCAGGGCACCGGGGCCGCTTCTCCCTACGACAAGGCGGCGCTCTCCAAATATTTCGCGGGCGATATCAAAGATATCAGCGACGGGGAGTTTGAGGCCCTGCTGGGCCGCCCCATCCCGGACGGCCACTGGAACGGCACGCTGGAGATGAACGACGCGCTGTGCCAAATGTACTACGCCAAGAGCGGCTTGGCACGGTTCGCCTATAAAATCCTCACTCATTTCATCAACAAGAGCATTGAGAAAGGCCAGCCCAACCTGAACCTGCTGTTCAACTACAACATGCCCTTCCGAGCCATCGCCAAGATGACCGGCGGCATCTGCACCATGGAGATGGCGGAGGGCATCCTCACCATCGTCAACGGACACTTTTTCAAGGGCATGGGAGCCATCATCGGCGGATTCGCCCGCTCCGGCAAGAAGCGCAAGGCGGCGGACGCCATTCATTAGGGAGGGATTATCATGAAATTCTGGATTGATTTTGCGGAAAAGCATCCGAAAGCGGCCAAATGGATTCGAGAGGGCGGTCTGTTCGTCATCGTCAGCAACCTGGTCACAGTGATGAAATATTTCATCCTCCAGTTCCTGCCCGCGGCATTTAAGAGCCTGTCCAACGTGGACTTCGGCTGGCCCGGCATTCCCGTCACCCTGTTCGGCGAGACCTTCAAGTGGAACATCTTCGGCTACGACGTGGCCCACGGCGGCCTGGGCTACTTCATCGCCTACATGATCGCCATGGCCATCGGCGAGATCATCAACTTCCCCATCCAGAAGAACTTCGTGTTCCGGAGCAAGGGCAATCTGGGCAAGCAGATCGCCTGGTACGTGGTGGCCTTCATCGTCATCAACTGCATCGTCAACTCCATCAACTGCGTGTGGGTGGCGGTGGCCGGCAAGTTCGTCCCCGACTTCATCTACAACATCGGCACCGTGATCCTCAACGGCGGCATCTCCATGGTGATCTTCTTCTTCGTCAACAAAATCATCTTCCCCGAGGGAGAGGCGAAAAAAAACTGAGCAGCCCCGCCTGACAGTCCGGCCGGCGCGCGCGGCAGTTTGACGCAGGACAAAAATCAGGGCGCGGATTTGGGATTCCAAATCCGCGTCCTGCCTGTGTTCATCATCCGATAAATTCGTGGATCAGAGAGTCTTTTGGCACCAGCTTGGGGTCGATGGGTTCGAACCGGTCCAGCGCGGCCACCAGCTCCAGCAGCTCATGGCGGCGCTGGTTCACATCGGGCACCGCCGCCATGATGGGCTTGGCGTAGCTGGCCATCACCGACGTCTCATAGGCCAGGGCGGTGTCGAACTTGATGTGGGCGGTGTCCTTGTAGGGGGAAATGTACAGCTTCTCCCCCCGGCGCACGTTGGCCCACATGTCCAGAGTCCCCCCCACGTCGGTCCCCCGGAAATTGTAGTCCCGCACCGCCCGCCGGGTGAGGCGCAGCCAGGTCCGCTTGAACATCACCCTGCCGTCCTCCCCCTTGATGTCGCTCCGGGCGGAGACATACAGGCGGGTGGCATCGGGGTGGCGGCTGGTGAGCTGAGTGTTCAGGGCGTGGATACCCTCGAAGATGGCCACCTCGTCCGGCCCCAGCTTCAGCGGTGTGCCCCGGCTGTCATTGCGCATCTGCCGGGCAAACTCAAACTTGGGCACCAAAATCCACTCGCCCTTTGTCAGCTTGGCAAAATGCTCGTCCAGCAGCTTCAGGTCCATCATCTCCGGCGCCTCATAGTCCACCGCCCCATCCGGGGTACGGGGAATATGGTCCGGGTCGGGGCGGATGAAATAGTCGTCCATGGATACCGCATGGGTGCGGACCCCCCGCCGCTCCAGCTCCCGGCTCAGCTTTTCCGCCGTGGTGGTCTTGCCCGACCCGGAGGGGCCGGACAGAAGCACCACCGGGCTCTTCTTCATGTTCTCGCAGATCTGGTCGGCGGCCCGGGCGATTTTGTTCTGATAGCCCTGGTCGCACTCCTCCATGAACCCCACGGGGTCCCGCCGTACGGCGGCGTTGATGTCGGTCAGCTGGAATGCCATGATGTGTCCTCCTCGTATTTATATTTTTGTCCACAATTCGTGCGCAAATGTACCGTTTTAAAGGTGGATTTCCATTCCAAACCCGTCTATAATGGGGAGGCAAAAGGAAAGGAGTGGTTTTCATGCGTTTGGGAAGCAATCTGTGCCGGGCCCGGAAGAAAGCCGGACTGTCTCAGGAGGCGGTGGCGGAAAAGCTGGGGGTGAGCCGCCAGACCATCTCCAAATGGGAGACGGACGAGACCCTGCCCGACATCCGCCAGTCCAAGGAGCTGGCCCTGCTTTACAAGCTGTCCCTGGACGAGCTCATCGATTTTGACCCGGACGTGCAGGAGGTCCATGACGCCATCCAGCGCGCCAGCGACGCGGTGACGGAGAAAATCGACTGGACAAAGGCCTGGGGGAAGAAGTACCCCGTCCTGCTCGCCTATCCGGAGCGGGTGGACCCCGCCCCCTACGCCCAGGGGCTCACGGAGCTGCTGGACCGGCTCAAGGGGGAATCCGGCTACAGTGAGCTGGACGCCTTTCTGGTGCTCAAGGACATTCTGGCCAAGGTGTGGCAGCAGCGCAAGAGGGGCTGAGCCCCGCCCGTCAAAGCCGGAACTCCAGCTGTATGTCGCAGGGCTCCGCCTGGGCGTGATGAGGGTCGATTTCCTCCGCCTCCACACAGCCCAGCGCCCAGTAGGCGGCCATGACCTCCCGGGCGGAGTGGGCGGAGATGTACAGCCGTTCCGCGCCCCGCTCCCGGGCGGCGGCGCAGGCCATGCGGAACAGCGCTCCGCCGGAGCCCTTCCCCCGGAAGGGCTCCGACACGTAGAACAGGGTCAGGTCGGCGTACTGCCCTCGGCTCCCCAGCCGTTCCCCGGCCAGGGCGGCAAAGCCCACGACCTCGCCCCGGCACAGCGCCCCGAAGGCCGCGCCGCCCCGGCGGACGGCCTCCAGCACCTGCGCCGCAATTTCCCGGCGCTGGTCTAAGTCCCAGTCCTCAATGTACTCCACGGGGCGCAGGACCAGCTCCCCGTCCGCCCGCCGCCAGCACTCCTTCACGTGCTGGCGGCGGATAAATTTCTCCAGGGACCGGGGGCTGAAATTGTCCGCCGTCAGCGGAACGTATGTAATCTCCATGGCAAGCCGTCACAGCGGGAAGCGGACGGACACGCCCTCCAGCCCGCTCAGCGCCTCGGCCAACCAGTAGATGTGCTCCGCGCCGAAAATCACCAGGATATTTTTCCCCGGATTTTCCGCCGCTGCCGCCTTGACGTTCTCTACAATGGCCCGGTTTCGCCGGTTCCAGATGATCTCGTGGGCCTCCGGGTCATATTTGTGCTGAAGCGCTTGCTTTCTCTTGGCCACAGCGTTAAACTCCGGGGAGTTGAAGGGAATCTTGGCGCTCCCCCCGGCGTCCCAGAACTCCCGCATGACGACGTTGAACGCCTCCGTCGCCTCCTCGTCGGGCACCGTCAGCGGCCTTTGGGCCAGCTCCACATCCTCGTCCCGGAAAAAGTCGCAGGGGATGAAGGGGACGCCCCGCTCCCGGCAGTAGTCAAAGATGAACCGCCGGTACTCACCGGGCCCCTGGTAGTCCGCGCCGCTCTCGTAGTCCGAGCGGCGCACCTCGCCGCACACCAGGTCCGGCCGGAAGCGGTCGAACAGCGCCATGGACTTGCCGTCGTCCCAGCCGAATTTTTTCTGCATCCCGTCCTGATGGACGGAGCCGAACAATCCAATGGTAGTTGTCAAAACTGCCTCCCGTCCAGGCTCACGCCCGCTTAAACTGCTTTTCCAGCTGTTTTTTCGTCAGCTCGATGGCCACCGGCCGGCCGTGGGGACAGTACTTCACCGCCCCGCTCATCACCAGCCGGGCCACCTCCTCCAGCTCCTGCGCACCGCTGTGCCAGCCCCCCTTGATGGCCGCCTTGCAGGCCATGGTGTGGAGCAGCTCGTCCCGGGCGGAGGCGGGGTCGGCAGTGCCCATCACCCGCAGGCGGCGGGCCAGCTCGCACAGGGCGGGCTCGATATCCCCGGCGTCCAGATAGTCCGGCGCGGACCGCACCGCCAGGGCGTTGGAGCCGAACTCCTCCACCTCAAAGCCGAACCGGGCCAGCAGCTCCCCCTGCTCCAGCAGCGCCGCCCGCTCCTCCGGGGCGGGGGAGAAGGTGACGGGGGTCAGCAGCTCCTGGACCATAGGCCGGTAGTCCGCCGCTTTCAGCCGGTCGAAGTTGGCCCGCTCGTGGGCGGCGTGCTTGTCGATGAGCAGCACCTTGTCCCCCTGCTCCACCATGATATAGGTATGGAACAGCTCCCCGCGGACTACCCAGGGCTCCTCCTGGGGCTCCGGCGCGGGAGCGGGGGCCTGGGGCGCGGGTTCAGTGGAACGCTCTTCCGCTGAAACGGGCTCCGCCGGGGGGACGCTCTTCTTCTTCGGGATGGACTCCGGGGCGGGCCGCGCCGCCGCAACGGGCTTCCCCTCCGCCGCGCTCGCCGGGACTGGGGAGGGCTGGGGCTTATCCGCCTCCGGGGCGGGCTTCTCCCGCTCCGGCAGGGGCTCCACCCACTGGAAGGGGGAGTCCTTCCTTCTTTTCGCCTCGGGGGGCGGCGGGGCCTCTTCCCTCGTCTTTACCACCGGCGGGGCGGGGGGCTCGGGCTGTTTCCCCGGCGCGAAGCCCGGCATGGGCTTGAACCGGGAGGCGGGCATGAACTGGGCGCCTATAAGCTTTTTCGCCCCATCGTTAAGAGACAGGCTGGTCTGATTGGGCGTAACCCTGTCCTCGGTCCTCACCCCGGGCAGCACCGCCTGGGGCCGGGTGCGGTCCCCGTTCAAAGCGGACAGCACCGCGCCGTACACCGTGGCGAACACCGCCTGCTCCCGCTGGAACTTCACCTCGGTCTTGGTGGGGTGGACGTTCACATCCACCTCGCCGGGCTTCACCGTGAGGTGGATGACACAGCCGGGGAACTTGCCCACCATCTTCTGGTTTTTGTAGGCCTCCTCCACCGCCGCCGTCATCACCCGGCTTTTGATGTACCGGCCGTTGACGAAAAAGTGCTGGTAGCCCCGGCTCCCCCGGCAGCAGGCGGGCAGGGAGGCAAACCCCTCGGCGCTCATCCCATCTCCGGACCCCTTCACGCTCAGAAAGCCCAGGGCGATGTCCCGGCCCATGACGGCGTAGACGGCGCTTTTCAGCTGGCCGTCGCCGGGGGTGAGCAGCTCCTGCTTGCCGTCCCGGATGAACTTCACCGACAGTTCCGGGTGGGACAGGGCCGTCCGCTGGACCACGGCGAACACCGCCGCCCCCTCGGCGGCGTCCTTTTTCATGAATTTCAGCCGGGCGGGGGTGTTGAAAAACAGGTCCCTCACCGCCATGACAGTCCCCTTGGGACAGCCCGCCTCCTCCTGATTCGTCACCTCCCCCGCCACTACGGTGAGGGATGTGCCCAGCTCGGCATCCTCGGTGCGGGTGAGTAGCTCCACCCGGGCCACGGCGGAGATGGCCGCCAACGCCTCCCCCCGGAAGCCCAGGGTGCCGATGGCCTCCAAATCGTGTTCGCCGGAGATTTTCGACGTGGCGTGGCGCAAAAAGGCGGTGGGGGCCTGGTCCGCCGGGATGCCGCAGCCGTCGTCGGTCACCCGGATGAGGGCCATGCCCCCCCGGCTGATCTCCACCGCCACGGCGGAGGCCCCCGCGTCGATGGCGTTCTCCATCAGCTCCTTCACCACGCTGGCGGGGCGCTCCACCACCTCGCCCGCCGCGATGAGGTCGGCCACATGGGGGTCTAATTGTTTTATCATCGCCATGTTATACCTCGAGTAATATGGTCACCGGGCCGTCGTTCTGGGAGAACACCTGCATATCCGCCCCGAACTCCCCATGCTCCACCCGGAAGCCCTTCTCCCGGCACTGGTCCATGAACCGCTCGTAGAGGGGGATGGCCAAGTCCGGCTTGGCGGCGCGGGAGAAGCCGGGGCGGCGGGAGGAGGTGTCGGCGTACAGGGTGAACTGGCTCACCACCAGCAGCGCGCCCCCCACCGCCGCCAAGTTCAGGTTCATCTTCTCGTTTTCGTCCTCAAAGATCCGCAGGTTGCAGATTTTTTCCGCCATTTTGTCCGCCTGAGCGGGGGTGTCGTCGGGGCCCACCCCCAGCAGCACCAGAAAGCCTGTCTCAATGGCTCCGTTGATTTTACCATTTATCTCCACCCGGGCGTTCTTCACCCGGGTCACAACCGCTCTCACCGCGCAGCCCTCCTTATTTTTCACGGGTGAGGAATTCCAGCACCCGCCCGTTGAAATCCTTGGCCTCCTCGTAGGCCCCGTGGCCCAGTTCAGGGTAGACATACAGTTCGCTTCCGGAAATGCTCCCGGCCAGCTCCGCCGAAATGTCCCCCACCACCCGGTCCCGCGCCCCGCCGACCACCAGCGTTGGGCACCGGATATTTCCCAGCTCCCCCCGGGCGTCGTGGCCCAGGCAGGCCCCGGCCTGTATGAGAAAACGGCTCAGGCTCCTGGGTTTTCCCATCCGGCCCAGAATGGGGTAAAACGGGCGGTACCGCCGCAGATACCGCTCCGAATACATCTTCTCGGCGGTGTCAACGACGATACTTTGATAGTCCCCGGCCCTCGCCCAGGCCACCCACTGCCCAACCACAGCCTGGACCGTGTCATTGGACCAGGCCGCCGTCACCGCCAGCACCAGCCGGCCCACCGCCTCCGGCCGGGCCGCGGCCAAATGCTGGGCGACCATGCCGCCCTGGGACACCCCCAGCACGTCCGCCCGGGATATCCCCAGCGCGTCCATGGCCCGCAGCTGGTCGTCCGCCATATCCCGGATAGTGAAGCCCTCCGGCAGCTCGTTCCGCCGGCTGAACACGTACACCCGGTACGCCCCGGCGTATTCCCGATAGAGCCAGGAAAAGGGCGCGGCCATCCCCTTCACCGTACGCAGTCCGTCCCCCAGGCCGGGCAGCATCACCAGCGCCCTGTCCCCCGTGCCAAAGGCCGCGTAGTCCATCCCCCCGTCTCCCAGCGGGACGGTTCCGTTCTTCATGCGCTCAGGCACGGTAATCCCTCCTACCTTCTGTTTCCGTCCCTGTCAAAGGTCTTCTTCAGCGCCCGCTCCACCGGGATGATGGTGAGGACGAGGGCCGCCGTTTCCGCCAGCATCACCAAAATGCCCAGCAGCCAGTTGGTCTGCCCTCCTCCAGGGAGGGTCTGCATCCACGCCAGGATTGCCGCCGACAGCGCCAGCAGGAGCCAGCCCGTCCGCCGCCAGACCCGCCCGCACACCTGGTGGGCGAAGTCCCAGGTGTCCTGATTTTTCATGGACATGGAGGTGCGGTAGCCGTATACGCCGTTGATCTCCTGCGGCGGCTTTTTCATGAACCGCCACCCGAAGCCCAGCAGGATAGCGGGCACAACAAAAACTTCAATCAGCAAATTCGCCATATCAAACCATTCCATAGTAGCGGCCTCCTTTTTCTCCATTATACACCAGGAAATGGTTCTTGTCATCCATCATTTTCCCACGCAGAACCGCTCAAAAATGCGGGCGGTCACGTCCTCCCGCACCGTCCGCCCCGTCAGCTCCCCCAGGGCGGACATGGCCTCCTCCACGTCGGCCACCACCGCGTCGGGGGGCATCCCGGCGGACAGCGCCTCCGCCCCCCGGCGGACGGCCTCCCGGGCCCGCCCAGCCGCCTCCGCCTGGCGAGCGTTGGTGAGCAGGGCCCCGGCCTGGCTCCCCGGCGGCTCCGGAAACAGCGCCGCCACAGCCTGCTCCAGCTGGTCCATGCCCCGGCCGGTTTGGGCGGACAGGGACACCATGGCGGCGGGGGCGTTCCCCGCCCAGCCCGCGCCCCACAGGGCGGTTGGCC
This sequence comes from uncultured bacterium, assembly GCA_947564255.1. Classification (GTDB taxonomy): domain Bacteria; phylum Bacillota; class Clostridia; order Oscillospirales; family Oscillospiraceae; genus Enterenecus. The sequence continues at coordinate 11,600 of CANOBV010000011.1, forward strand.
CCGTCAAGTCCCGCTTGCTTACGATCCATATCCAGGGCTTCCCCGAGGACGCGGCCAGCTCCAGCGCCTCCCGGTCCTCCTCAGTGAAGTCCCCCGCGCCGTCGGTCACCGCCAAAACCAGCTCCGAGCGCTCTGCGGCGGCTCGGGACCGCTCCACCCCCAGCTGCTCCACCGCGTCGCCGCTCTCCCGGAGCCCCGCCGTATCGATGAGCCGCAGGAGCACGCCGCCGAAGCTCACCCGCTCCTCCACCGTGTCCCGGGTGGTGCCGGGTATGTCCGTCACAATGGCCCGCTCGTAGCCCAGCAGGGCGTTGAACAGGGTGGATTTGCCCGCGTTGGGCCGCCCCACGATGGCGCAGGGCACGCCCTCGTTCAGCAGCCGTCCCCTCTCATAGGTCGCGGCCAGCTTGTCCAGCTCTGCCGCCGCGGCGGACAGCGCCGCGGACAGCTCCGCCGCCTCAAAGGGCGCAATGTCCTCGTCGGGGTAGTCCAGCACCGCGTGAAAGTGGGCGCACAGGCCGGTGAGCCCATCGTAAATGCCGTCCACGGTCCGGGCCAGCGCGCCGCCCAATTGGCCCGCCGCCTGCCGCACCGCCGCCGGGGTCTCCGCGTGAATCAGGTCGGCCACCGCCTCCGTCCGGGTCAGGTCCAGCTTGCCGTTGAGAAACGCCCTGCGCGTAAATTCCCCCGGCTTTGCCTGACGGGCCCCGGCGGCAAAAAGCGCCTCCAGCCCCAGGGCCAGGGCGGCGGGGGAGCCGTGGCACTGCAGTTCCGCCGTATCCTCCCCGGTGTAGCTGTTCGGGGCCCTGAACACCGTACACAGGCAGTGGTCGACGACCGCCCCCTCCCGGTCGTGGAGGACGCCGTATACCAGGGTCCGGTCGGGGCGGGCGGACATGGGCTCCCCGCGAAAGGGGGTGAAAACCCGCTCCACAGCGGATACGGCCTCCGGTCCGGACAGGCGCAGTATGCCGACGGCGGAGGGGGAAAGGGGGGTGGCAATGGCGGCGATGGTGTCTTTCATGGCGGTTCACCTCATGTTGTTTGCTGCCATTTTACCATATCGCAAAAGGGTTGGGCCAGATCTTTATCTGTTTTTGGGCAAACTTTTTTCAAAAACAGCGGGACACAGCGGCCTTCGGCGTGTATAATACGAGGTACAAATGAGGCGGCGGGCCGCGCCGCGCCGGCAAGGAGGGTACAAAAGGTGCTGCTGAAGGATATTGAAATCGGGCAGTCGTGCGTTGTGGAGCATATCCAGCTCCCATTTCAGATGGAACGCCGTCTGCAGGCCCTGGGCATGACCCGGCAGGCCCAGGTCGCCGTCATCAACCGCAAGGGGGACGGCATTCTCATCGTCAAGCTGCGGGGGACCCGGCTGGCCCTGGGCGGCCAGATCACCAGAAACATCACCGTACGGAAAGCGGGTGGCGCGGCTTGAAGGAGGATTTGACCATCGGGTTCATCGGCAACCCCAACTGCGGCAAGACCACCCTGTTCAACGCCTACACCGGGGCCAATCTGAAGGTGGCCAACTGGCCCGGCGTCACCGTGGAGAAGGTGGAGGGGGCCATCCGGCGGCACGACCTGAACATCCGGCTGGTGGACCTGCCCGGCACCTACAGCCTCACCTCCTACACCATGGAGGAGACCGTCTCCCGGCAATTTATTTTGAGTGATGAGGTGGACGTGATCATCAACGTGGTGGACGCCTCCACCCTGGAGCGCAACCTGTACCTCACCCTTCAGCTGCTGGAGCTGGGCAAGCCGGTGGTGGTGGCGCTGAACATGATGGACATTGTCGCCAAACGGGGGATGGAGATCGACCTCCACCGCCTGCCGGAGATGCTGGGGGTGCCGGTGATCCCCGTGTCCGCCCGGAAACGCACGGGGCTGGACTCCCTGCTCCACGCCGCCGCCCACCACAAGGGCCGCACCGGCCCGGACAGCCTGGTCCACCAGCACAAGGGGACCTGGGCCCATCCCCACGACCACCACCAGGAGTTCGCCATGGTGTACTCTGATGAGATTGAGGATTTGATCGACCGCGTCGTCCCCGCCCTGGAGGACAAGTACCCCGGCCTGGCCAATCCCCGGTGGCACGCCCTCAAGCTGCTGGAGGGCGACCGGGAGGTGACGGAGCAATACCCCCTGGACCTGCCCGGCCCGGCGGGCAAAGACTACGAGAGCCAGATCATCAACGAGAAGTACGCCTTCATCGACGAGATCGTGGAGGAGGTCCTCCTCCACCGGCAGCGCCAGGACCGGCTGACGGAGACCCTGGACAGGGCCCTCACCCACCGCGTGTGGGGCGTGCCCATCTTTTTGGGCATCATGGCCCTGGTGTTTTTCCTCACCTTCACCGTGGGCGACTGGATCAAGGGTTACTTCGAGCACACCATCGACGCTCTGTCCCTGCTGGCCCAGCGGGGGATGGACGCCATGGGTGTGGCGGACATCGTCCAGTCCCTGGTCGTTGACGGCGTGATCGGCGGCGTGGGCACCATTGTCACCTTCCTGCCCAACATCTTTATCCTGTTCCTGGCCCTGGCTTTTCTGGAGGACAGCGGCTACATGGCCCGGGTGGCCTACGTGATGGAGGGCCTCATGAGCCGCCTCGGCCTGTCGGGCAAGGCCTTCATCCCCATGCTGCTGGGGTTTGGGTGCACCGTCCCGGCGCTGATGGCCTCCCGCGCTCTGGAGAACAAACGGGACCGCTACAAGGTGATGCTGGTCACCCCCTTTATGAGCTGCAACGCCCGGCTCACCATCTACATTCTGTTCTCCGAGATGTTTTTCGGGCCGTATGCCATGCTGGCGGCCTATTCCATGTATCTCATCGGCATTGTGGTGGCCATGGCGGTTTCGGTGGCCCTGCACCTGCTGGACCGCAGGAAGAGCGTCAACTATCTGCTCATTGAGCTGCCCGAGTACAAAATGCCCGACGCCCGCACCGTCGGCATCTATGTGTGGGACAAGGTGAAAGACTACCTGGGCAAGGCGGGCTCCACCATTTTCATCGCCACCCTGCTCATCTGGCTGCTGCTGAACTTCGGCCCCCAGGGGTACGACCCCGGCATGTCCGGCGGCTTCGGCGCCATCATCGGCAAGTGGCTGGTCCCCGTCTTCGCCCCCATCGGCCTGGGCTTCTGGCAGATCACCGTGGCCCTCATCGCGGGCATCTCCGCCAAGGAGGTGGTGGTGTCCAGCTGCGCCGTGCTCTTCGGCGTGGTCAACGCCAACTCCCCGGCGGGGATGGCGGAATTCGCCCAGGTGCTCTCGGGTATCGGCTTCGGACCCCTCAACGCCTTCTGCCTGATGGTGTTCTGCCTGCTGTATATTCCCTGCGCCGCCACCCTGGCCACCATCAAAAAGGAGTCGGGGAGCTGGGCCTGGACCGGCTTCGTGGCCCTGTTCCAGGTGGCGGTAGCCTGGGCCGTCACCTTTCTGGTGTACCGTCTGGGCCTGCTGTTCCTGTAAGCCGCCATATCCGCCGCTTTGGCGCCTGTTTAAAACCGGAGGAGTCGGGCCGTCCTCCGGTTTTAAATTTTTTCTTGACATTCTCGAATATCGAGAGTATACTACAGTCAGATACTCGATATTCGAGCTTATTTGTTCCGCTGAATCCTCGATATTCGAGAAAGGGGGCAAGCCAATGCCAAGGGCAAAATTCCAGACCCTCACCGAGCAGATGTTTTACATTCTCCTGTGCCTGCGGGAGGAGTGCTGCGGCATGGATATCCTGGACAAGGTGCCCGCCATGACGGAAAACCGGGTGAACGTGGGCTCCGGGACCCTTTACAACCTGCTGGAGCAGTTCTGCGACGCGGGGATGATCCGGGAGACCAAGGTGGAGGGGCGAAAGCGCAGCTACCTGCTGACGGACAAGGGCCGGGACACGCTGGACCGGGAATATGCGCGCATCCGCGCCCAGGCGGAGGACTACCGCCGCTATTTGGGAGAGGAGTGACACCCAATGAAAGAGACAAAGCGCAGGCTGGAGACCTTTTCCTTCTACGACCGCACGGGGCTGGAGGCCCATCTGGCCCGGATGGCGGCGGAGGGCTGGATGGTGGAGAAAATCGGCCAGTTTTTCTGGTACTACCGCAAAATTGAGCCGAAAACCCTCACCTTTTCGGTGACGTACTTCCCCAAGGCCTCCCAGTTCGACCCGGAGCCCTCGGAGGAACAGCGGACCTTCTATGATTTTTGCGAGCACTCCGGCTGGGTGCTGGCGGCGGCCAACGCCCAGCTCCAGGTGTTCTGCAACGAGCGGCCCAACCCGGTGCCCATCGAGACCGACCCGGTACTGGAGGTGGAGTCCATCCACCACACCATGAAGAAGAGCCTGATCCCCTCCCAGCTGGGGCTGTTGGTGGTGGCCTTTCTCAACGCCGGGCTGACAATCTGGCGGCTGTCCGGCGACCCCATCGGGGTGCTGTCCAGCCCTGCCTACCTGTTCACCTCACTGTGCTGGATGCTGCTGTTCCTGCTCATTGGGGTGGAGCTGAGCAGCTATTTCCGCTGGCATCGAAGGGCGGTGCTGGCGGCAGAACGGGGAGAGTTTGTGTCCACCGGGAGCCACCGGAAGCTCCAGATCGGGGCGCTGGTCTTTTTGGCGGTGATAACGGCGGTCTATATGCTGTCCATTGCGGCCTCCGGGAGCCGGATGATGATTGCCATGGTGCTTATTATGTTCTTTGTGTATGTGCCGGGGCTGTTTCTCCTCATCTGGGGCGTCAAGAGCTGGCTGAAGCGGAAAAAGGTGGCCGCGAAGATCAGCCGGGTGGTGACCGTCGTGTCTGCCCTTGCCGCCGCCTACCTCTTCGTGGGGGTCATCGTCTTCGGCACCCTGTTCGGGAGCAGCCACGGCTGGCTTAAAGAAAAGGACGAGGAGACCTACCGGTACAACGGAGTGACCTTTACCGCCAGACACGACGAACTGCCCCTGACTTTAGAGGAGCTGGTCCCGGTGGAGTTCGAGGGGTATGACCGGGAGCTCCATGCGTATCGTTCTCCGCTCCTGGAAAAATATGACGCCATGCAGCGCCCCCGGTTCGATGCGGAGCACTACAAGGAGATGCCCGACCTGGAGTACACGGTGACGGTGGTGAAGGCCCCCTTCCTCTACGGCCTGTGCGAAAAATCCCTGCGCCAGGACCGGGAGGAGCGCTGGAACCGGGACATGCCGGAGAGCGAGTGGTATTCCTACGAGCCCACGGACCCCGCCCCCTGGGGGGCGGAGGCGGCCTATTGCTGGACCAGCCGGGAGTACGGCCCCAGAAACACTTTCCTGCTGTGCTACCCGGACCGGTTTGTGGAGATCGAGTTCGACCACCAGTGGGAGGTCACACCGGAGCAGATGGCCCTGGTGGGGGAGCGGCTGGGGCACGGCCTCCTGTGATTTTTCCATTGCGGGCCAATGGAAAAGCTGGTATAATTCCTGTAGAAATCAACGGGGAGTGATATCCATGGCCCGCATCGACAAGACAAACTACTACCTGGACATCGCCGGCACCGTGCTGGAGCGGTCCACCTGTATGCGCCGCCACTACGGGGCCATCATCGTGCAGGACGACGAAATCGTGTCCTCCGGCTACAACGGCGCGCCCCGGGGCCGGAAAAACTGCGGCGACCTGGGCTACTGCGCCCGCCAGGCCATGGACATTCCCTCGGGGCAGCGGTATGAGCTGTGCCGTTCCGTCCACGCCGAGGCCAACGCCATCATCTCCGCCCCCCGGCGGGAGGTGCTGGGAGCCACGCTGTACATGGCGTGCAAGGACCCGGACACCGGGGCGCTGCTTCCCGGCTCCACCTCCTGCTCCATGTGCCGCCGCCTCATCATCAACGCGGGCATTGCCAGGGTGGTCATCCGGGACACGCCGTCGGAATACCGGGTGGTGGATGTGCGGAAGGAGTGGATCGAGGACGACGACTCCGTCCCGGAGCATCTGCGGTGAGGCGGGTTTTCGCCCTGCTCCCGGCTCTGCTCCTGCTGATGGGGTGTGCCTCCGCCCGGACCCAGCCGCTGGAGCGCACCTTTTTCGCCATGGACACGGTGATGAGCGTCCGGCTCTATGACGGCGGGGGAGAGGACCTGCTGGACGCCGCCGAAAACCGGGTCAGGGAACTGGAGGGACTGTTGTCGGTCACCGACAGCGGCAGCGAAATCTATGCCCTGGACCGGACGGGCGCGGCGGTCCTTTCCCCGGACACGGCGGAATTGCTGGCCGGGGCGCTGGAGCTGTGCCGGCGTACGGGCGGGGCGCTGGATATCTCCATCTACCCCATCCTGCGGGCCTGGGGCTTTACCACCGGGGAATATTCCGTCCTCACCCGGGAGGACCTGGCCGCCCTGCTCCCCCTGGCGGACTATACCCAGGTCAGGCTGGAGGGGACCGCCGCCGCCCTGCCCCCCGGCATGGAGATCGACCTGGGCAGCGTGGCCAAGGGATATACCGGCGACGTGCTGTCGGCCTGTTTGAAGGAAAACGGCGTCGCCTCCGCCCTGCTGGACCTGGGGGGAAATATTCAGGCCGTAGGGTCCAAGCCGGACGGCTCCCCCTGGCGGGTGGCCATTCGGGACCCGGCGGGAGCGGGGAACATCGGCATGGCGGAGGTCCGGGACCAGGCGGTGGTCACCTCGGGCGGCTACGAGCGCTATTTTGAGCGGGACGGCATACGTTACTGGCACATTCTGGACCCCAAAACCGGCGCCCCCGCCCGAAGCGGCCTCGCCTCCGTCACCGTGGTGGGGGACAGCGGCCTGACCTGCGACGGGCTGTCCACCGCCCTGTTTGTCATGGGCCTGGACCGCGCCCTGGACCATTGGCGTCAATACCAGGACTTTGAAGCAATATTTGTCTCCGACGACGGTTCCGTCACCATCACGGCGGGCCTGGAGCACAATTTTACTCCGGCCCAAGCAAACCGCACCCTCACCGTCGCCCGGCCCTGAACCTGCCCACGGGCCATAAGCCCCGCCACTGAGGCGCAGCCCGTGGGCCCTACCCTCTTTCAGTACCCAGATACCGGCGGCGGCACCAATAGGGGTGACACCAGTCGAAAGCCCCACGCGCCGGAAAGCCGCCGCAAGCGCCGGGCGTTTGGAAAGTTCATGAAACTTTCACATTTCCACTTGACAGGAAAGCTCCCGCCCTTTACAATAAGTAAGGATAATTTTGAAAAGCCGCCGTGCTTTTTCGCCGTTTTGAGCGTTTACAGCCCCCTGCGGGGTCCTGTTTCTATATAAGTCTATCGTCTGTTCGTAGATTTTTATTGACACTCAAATAGTGCTTTTATGCCCAATCGAAGGGCGGTTTTTCGGTTATCGCGGTGCGTCTGTTCACGCATCGCGTCTTATTTTGCCTAATTTTGAATCAAAAAACAAAAGAAGCAGGAGGTGTGGAACTCAACATGCAAGTGCCAGTCTATGTGACCGTAATTCTCGTCGTGGCAACCGCCCTGGTCTGCCTGATCGCCGGCGGCGTGGCGGGCTATCAGCGCCGCAAATCCTTTGCCGAGCGGGAGATCGGCTCCGCCGAGGAGGAGGCCCGCCGTGTCATCAACGACGCCATCAAATCCGCTGAAAACAAGAAGCGGGAGGCCACCGTGGAGGCCAAGGAGGAGATCCTCAAGGCCCGCAATGAGTTCGACAAGGAAGTCAAGGACCGCCGCAGCGAGCTCCAGCGCCAGGAGAACCGGCTCAACTCCAAGGAGGAAAACCTGGACCGCAAGCTGGAAAACCTGGAGCGCAAAGAGGAAAACGTCAATGTCCGCATCAGCCAGCTGGAGGCGGAAAAGCAGGAGCTGGACAAGCTGAAGGACAGCCAGCTGGAACTGCTGGAGCGCATTTCCGGCCTGACCGTGGAGGAAGCCCGCCGCTACCTCATCGACCAGCTGGAAGACGACGTGACCCACGAGCAGGCCCTGAAACTCAAAGAGATCCAGACCCGCTACAAGGAGGAGGCGGAGACCTACGCCCGGGAGCAGATCGCCCTGGCCATCCAGCGCTGCGCCGCCGACCACGTGGCGGAGGCCACCGTGTCCGTGGTGCCCCTGCCCAACGACGAGATGAAGGGGCGCATCATCGGCCGGGAGGGCCGCAACATCCGCACATTGGAGACCATGACCGGGGTGGACCTGATCATCGACGACACCCCCGAGGCCATCACCGTGTCCTGCTTCGACCCGGTGCGCCGGGAGATCGCCCGGCTGGCCCTGGAAAAGCTCATCCTGGACGGCCGCATCCACCCCACCCGCATCGAGGAGATGGTGGAGAAGGCCAAGCGGGAGGTGGACGCCACCATCCGCGCCGAGGGCGAGCGGGCCGTGTTTGAGACCAACGTCCACGGCCTGAACCCGGAGCTGGTGAAGCTGCTGGGCCGCCAGCACTACCGCACCAGCTACGGCCAGAACGTGCTCAACCACTCCATCGAGGTGTCCCAGCTGGCGGGGCTGCTGGCCGCCGAAATCGGCGTCAACGTGGCCGAGGCCAAGCGGGCGGGGCTGCTCCACGATTTGGGCAAGTCCATCGACCACGAGGTGGAGGGCTCCCACGTGCAGATCGGCGTGGAGCTGGCCCGGAAGTACCGGGAGAGCGAGAACGTGATCCACGCCATCGAGGCCCACCACGGCGACGTGGAGGCCCGGACCATCGTGGCCTGCCTGGTCCAGGCGGCCGACGCCATCTCCGCCGCCCGGCCCGGCGCCCGGAAGGAGAACGTGGAGTACTACATCAAGCGGCTGGAGAAGCTGGAGGAGCTCACCTCCTCCTTCGCCGGGGTGGACAAGGCCTACGCCATCCAGGCGGGCCGCGAGGTGCGCATCATGGTCAACCCGGAGGCCATCCCCGAGGACAAGATGGTGCTGCTGGCCCGGGAGATCGCCAAGAAGATCGAGGACGAGTTGGAGTACCCCGGCCAGATCAAGGTGAATCTGATCCGGGAGACCAAGGCAATTGAGTATGCGAAATAAGGAATAGCGCGGAGCCGTCGCGAGCAGCGGGCTAAGACCGAAGCGGAGGGAAAATCCCAGAGGGGGCCGCAGGCCCCAGGCGGGATTTTCCTGGAGTCGGAGGGCTTAGAACCGCGTCGCGAGCAGGCGCAGCGTGAATACAGACGCGTCGCTGTGGAACCCACGGCGGCGCGTTTTTCCCGTTGCGCTTTTTTTGTGACTGTGGTATGATATCCAAACATCGACAAAAGGAAGGATATCCAATGATTACCTTTGAATGCCCCCAGTTCGAGGACCGCCAGTGGGCTCAGCCCCTGCTGGACGCCGAGGGCAGCTTCGGCTGCGAGTACAATTTCGCCAACATCTACCTCTGGAGCCGGGCCTGGCCCCAAAAAATCTCCCGGCTGGGAGACCGGCTGCTGGTGCGCATTGAGGGCAAGCTGGGGCTGAGCTACCTGTACCCCGCCGGGCGGGGCCCCCTGGCCCCCGCCGTGGAGGCGCTGGAGGCGGACGCCGCCGCCCAGGGCCGCCCCCTCACCCTGGTGTGCGTCACCCAGGAGCAGAAGGCCGCTCTGGAGGAGGCCTGTCCGGGGCGCTTCACCTTTGAGGAGGACCGGGACGGCTTCGACTACCTCTACGACGTGAACCGGCTGGCCGACCTGCCGGGGAAAAAGCTCCACGCCAAGCGCAACCACATCCACCGCTTCGACGAACAGTTCCCCGACTGGCTGCTGGAGGACATCAGCCCCGCCAACGTCCCCGAGTGCGTGGAGCTGGAGCGCCAGTGGGCCGCCATCCGCCAGGAGGAGGCGGGGGAGGACGTGAACACCGTGTCGGAGGAGACGGTGGCCGTCATCGAGGCACTGTACCACATGGACAAGCTGGGGTTGGAGGGGGCGCTGATCCGGGCGGACGGCAGTCCCATTGCCTTCTCTCTTGGGGGGCTCATCACCCCGGAGGTGTTCGACGTGAACTTCGAGAAGTCCTTCGGCGACATCCAGGGGGCCTACCCCGCCATCAACCGGGAGCTGGCCCGGCTCATCCGGTCCCGGCACCCCCAGGTCAAGTGGCTCAACCGGGAGGACGACATGGGGCTGGAGGGGCTGAGGAAAGCCAAGCTGTCCTACTATCCGGATATCCTGCTGCCCAAGTACACCGCACGGGCGGTTTGAGGATGCATATTATCCACAGAATATTGCATAAAAATGAATATACATTCTGTTCTTGTCCGTCAAAACGATGAAAACAGCAAAATGCAAGGGGATTCCACCAATTTCCCCTTGCATTCTTTTTGCATAACGTTTATAATCGGTTTCACGAAAAAGGGAATTCCCTTTTTCGCCCCGCAGGGAGCTGCGGGGGCATGCGCCCCGGCCTCCCGTCCGCAAACTGTTATGGAGATGAATGAAAATGAAACTGATGAAGAAATTAGGGGCCCTTCTGCTGGCCCTGACCATGGCCTTCGCCCTGGCGGCCTGCTCCAACGCGGGCGATACGCCCACCCCCACTGCCGAGCCCTCTAAGGCCGCTGAGCCCTCCGCCGCCCCCAGCGAGGCGGCCACCGAGCCCAGCCACGACGCCGCCATCTCGGTGTACACCAACGCCTACTTCGCCCCCTTTGAGTACTACGACGGCACCGATATCGTGGGCGTGGACGTGGATGTCATGAACCTGGTGGGTGAGAAGCTGAACCGCGACGTCACCTACACCAACGTGGAATTCGGCGTTATCATCGACACCGTGTCCTCCGGCAAGCTGGCCGACGTGGGCGCGGCGGGCATCACCATCACCGACAGCCGGAAGGCGCAGGTGGATTTCTCCGACCCCTACTTCACCTCCGTGCAGTATGTGGTCTACCCCGCCGGGTCCATGACCCCCGACGGGACCGACGGCGACGTGAGCTACATCCTCTGGGACTCTCTGGCCGGCAAGAAGATCGGCGTGCAGACCGACACCACCGGCGATATCTATGTCAACGGCGAGATCACCGGCGAGGACTTTGACGGCCTGCTGAAGGACACCGGCGCGGAGGAGACCCGCTACGACAACGCCCAGCTGGCGGTGGACGCCATCGGCGCGGGCCAGGTGGACGTGGTGGTGGTGGACTATCTGCCCGCCTCCTACATCGTGGAGAAAAACAGCGGCTACGAGTGCGCCGCGCTGTACTACCCCGGCGTTGACGGCGGGGCGCCCTCCCCCACCGAGGAGCAGTACGCCATCTGCGTCACCAAGGGCCAGGACGAGCTGCTGGCCGCCATCAACGAGGTGCTGGCCGGGCTGGGCGAGGACGGCGTCAACGACCTGGTGATGAAACACATGGGCCTGGAGTAAGGCCCTGGCAGAACAGGCTGCGGCGGGGCGGCGCCGGTAGGCGCCGTCCCGCCCTAAACTGTATCATCGTATTGGAAAGCCGGTGGACGGATGAGCTTTTTGGAAAAATTCACGCTGATCTTTACCAACGCCAAGTACCTGGAGAGTATGCTGACGGGCTTGAAGATGACCCTGGTCATCTCCGTGGGGGCGGCGGCGCTGGGGCTGGTGCTGGGCACCATCGTGGCGCTGGTGGGGATCGCCCAGTCGAAAAACCCGCTGATGAAGCTGCCCAAGCTGATCTGCGCGGTCTATGTCACGGTGATCCGGGGCACCCCCATGGCCCTGCAGCTGTTCATCATGGCCTTTGTGGTGTTCGCCATCCGGGGCTTCCCCCTGGAGGTCACCGCCATCATCGCCTTCGGCATCAACTCCGGGGCCTACGTGTCGGAGAACATCCGGGGCGGCATCCTGTCTGTGGACATCGGGCAGACGGAGGCCGGGCGGTCCCTGGGCCTGACCGCCGGGGCCACCATGCGGTACATCGTCATACCCCAGGCCGTCAAAAACGTGATCCCCTCCATCGGCAACGAGCTCATCGCCCTGATCAAAGAGACCTCCATTGTCAGCATGATCGGGATGTACGACCTGACCGCCGCCTCCAAAAATCTGGCCAGCGGGCAGAACCTGGCCAACTACCTGGCCCCCATGACGGCGGCGGCCCTGTTTTACTTAGCCATTGTGTACCTGCTCACCTTCGCGGTCAAGAAAATTGAGGGGAGGCTGCGTCAAAGTGATCGACGTTAAACATCTCTCCAAATCCTTCGGGGACCACCTGGTGCTGGACGACATCTCGGAGCACATCTCCCCCGGCGAGAAGGTGGTGGTCATCGGCCCCTCCGGCTCCGGCAAATCCACCTTCCTGCGCTGCCTCAACCTGCTGGAGACCCCCACCTCCGGCTCCATCATCTTCAACGGCCAGGAGATCACCGACCCAAAAATCGACATCAATGCCATCCGCCGCCAAATGGGCATGGTGTTCCAGCACTTCAACCTGTTTCCCAACATGACCATCCGCAAAAACATCACCCTGGCCCCGGTGCAGACCAAGCTGATGAGCCAGGAGGAGGCGGACGACACCGCCACCGCCCTGCTGAGGCGGGTGAACCTGGAGGAGAAGGCGGACGCCTACCCGGCCCAGCTGTCCGGCGGGCAGAAGCAGCGCATCGCCATCGTCCGCTCACTGGCTATGAAGCCCCAGCTGATGCTGTTCGACGAGCCCACCTCCGCCCTGGACCCGGAGATGGTGGGCGAGGTGCTGGCCGTCATGAAGGAGCTGGCGGAGGAGGGCATGACCATGGTGGTGGTCACCCACGAGATGGGCTTTGCCCGGGAGGTGGGCACCCGCGTGCTGTTCATGGACGGGGGGAAGATTTTGGAGCAGAACGAGCCCCACACCTTCTTCGCCAACCCGAAACAGCCCCGCACGATTGATTTTCTGTCAAAGGTGCTGTGAACTGTATTCACGCCTCACCTGTTCGCGACGCGCGGCTGTCTCGCCTCCGGCTCGGTCGGCGCTTGACGTGTGCCACCGGCACACAGCGCCCTCCGACTCGGACTGGTCTCCGGGCCGCTATGCGGCCCTGCGCTCGTCCTCGCTTCGGTCCATCCGCGCTGCTCACGACGGTTCGGACGCTATCATGCAAAACCGCCTCGGAAACCGGGGCGGTTTTTGTGCGCTTTGCCTATTGTGGTCATTGGAATCATCTGGTATTATAATACGAACGCAAAAGGAGGGGAAGGGTATGCTGAAACCGCGCACTGTGGCCGCGCCCGTTTTTCAGCCCTGCCGTTTCCATTTTTCCTAGTCCAGACAATCGCCGCTTTGGTGGTTGTCTTTTTTTGCGCCTGGGGAGGCCGTCCGCCCCAACACCAATGAAAAGGGAGAGAACGCTATGAACGATCAAGGACCTATCCGCGACGCCCGGACCCTGGGCCTGCCCAAAATGCTGATCCTGGGCCTCCAGCACATGTTCGCCATGTTCGGGGCCACTGTGCTGGTGCCCATCCTGGTCCAGGGGTACGGCCTGCCCCTGTCCATCCAGACCACCCTGTTTTTCGCCGGCATCGGCACCCTGTTCTTCCACCTGTGCACCAAATTCAAGGTGCCCGCCTTTTTGGGCTCCTCCTTCGCCTATCTGGGCGGCTTTGCCGCCGTGGCCGAGCTGGACTCCGGCATCTACGCCGGCATGTCCGGGGAGGAAAAGCTGCCCTACGCCCTGGGGGGCATCGTGGTGGCGGGCCTGCTGTACCTGATTCTGGCCGGGCTCATCAAGCTGGTGGGGGTCCACAAGGTGATGCGCTTCCTGCCTCCGGTGGTCACCGGGCCCATCATCATCCTCATCGGCCTGTCCCTGGCCCCCAGCGCCATCAACAACGCCTCCACCAACTGGTGGCTGGCCATCCTGTCCATCGCCGTCATCGTGGCGGCCAACATCTGGGGTAAGGGCATGATTAAAATCATCCCCATCCTGCTGGGGGTGCTCATCCCCTACGCCGTGGCCTTGGTCACTCAGCAGGTGGACTTCTCCGGCGTGGCCGCCGCCGACTTTGTGGGCCTCCAGCCCTTCGTGCTGGCCAAGTTTGACCTGACCTCCATTCTGGTGATGGCCCCCATCGCCATCGCCGCCATGATGGAGCACATCGGCGATATGTCCGCCATCTCCGCCACGGTGGAGGAGAATTTCATTGAAGACCCGGGCCTCCACCGCACCCTCATCGGCGACGGCATTGCCACCTCCCTGGCGGGCATGTTCGGCGGCCCCGCCAACACCACCTACGGCGAGAACACCGGCGTGCTGGAGCTGTCCCGGGTCTTCGACCCCAAAGTGGTCCGGCTGGCCGCCGTCTACGCGGTGGTGCTGTCCTTCTCCCCCAAGTTCGCCGCCGTTATCAACTCCATCCCCACCGCCATCATCGGCGGGGTGTCCTTCATCCTCTACGGCATGATCTCCGCCATCGGCGTGCGCAACGTGGTGGAGAACCGGGTGGACTTTACCAACTCCCGGAACCTCATCATTGCCGCCGTCATCATGGTGTGCGGCCTGGGCTTCAAAATCTGGGGCTTCAACAACGAGTTCTCCGGCCTCACCTTCCACATCGGCGGTGCCGACATCACCCTGACCTCTTTGGCCATCGCCGCCATCGCGGGCATCGCCCTCAACGCCATCCTGCCCGGCAAGGACTACGAGTTCGGCTCCGATGTGACCCAGGGCCGCTCCGGGGACTTCGGGCGCTATTAAGGAAGCGCTGATTAAACGCGCCCGTGCCGGAACACGTTCCCGCGCAGCGGTACGCCAAAACCGTGAAGAAGCAGGAGGCCGTCCCGGCCCCCTGCTTTTTTATCCTCCCCGTCAGGCGGCACAGCTGCCCGTTTGCCTTGGCCCCGGCGGCCGGCCGCTTACACAAAAATGACAGGACGGTGACAAATAATTACAGGTTTACATAACCCCTTGATTTTCGACAAAATTCGACCTATACTTAGAGCCATCCAAAAGAAAGTTGAGGGCGGTTTTGTATGGACCACGCGGCAGACCACAACACAAATTCGGGCGGTCCGGAGGAGCTGCGCCTGTCCCTGGCCGAGCTGGAAAAGGCGGTGGCCAAAACCCCCGCCTGGGGGGTGCCCAAGCCCCTGTTCCTCGCCGTGGCGGCGCTGGCGGCGGTGCTGGGGATCGCGGCGGCGTACCTCCTGTATTTCGACAGCGACTACCAGCGCAACCTGACTCTGGCGCACGCGGGCTACGAGTATGCAAGCCAGGAGCGGGACAAAGCCCAGGCCGCTCTGGCGGCGGCTCAAGAGGAACTGGCCCGGACCCAGGGGGAGCTGGCCCAGGCCCAGGCCGACCTGTCCGCCGCCCGGGACACCATAGCTCTGCTGGAGGAGTACTCCCTGGCCGCCCCCGACGGCACCGTGCCGGAGTACACCCAGCTCTACCCAGACTTCTACGCCCCGGAATGGGAGGGGGCGACGGTTACCGGCGGCAGGGTGTGCTGCCTCACCTTTGACGACGGACCCTCCGCCAACACCGACCGGGTGCTGGAGATTTTGGACCGCTATGGAATCAAGGCCACTTTCTTTGTGGTGGGCAAAACCGGGGCGTTGGACCAGGAGCGGATGAAGGCCATCGTGGGCCGGGGCCACACCATCGCCATGCACAGCTGGTCCCACAATTATAAAAAGCTGTACGCCTCGGTGGACGCCTTTCTGGAGGAGTTCAACAGCCTGTACCAGTGGATTCATGAGGTCACCGGGGTGTATCCGTCGGTGTACCGCTTCCCCGGCGGCAGTATCAACGGCTATGACCGGGGGGTGTATCAGGAGATCATCGCCGAAATGACCCGCCGGGGCTTCGCCTACTTTGACTGGAACGCCTCCGCTCAGGACGCCACGGTCACCCCCCGCCCGGCCTGGGACATTGCCGCCGACTGCCTCAAGGGAGTGGGCCGGGAGCTGGCGGTGGTACTGTGCCACGACAGCGCCGCCCGGGGCACCACCGTGGACGCCCTGCCCGCCGTGATCGAAGGCTATCAAAACGCGGGATACACCTTTTCCCCCCTCCATCCCGGTGTGGAACAGGTGACCTTCGGCTACCCCGCCATACGCTGAAAAAGCCCGCGCGGACGCCCTTTGGGGCTGCCGCGCGGGCTTTTTATATTAAAGGTGGCAAAAAAATCCGCCAAGCGGTTGTACAAGTCAGCAAAAACGTTGACAGCGTGGAAATTTTCCTTTACAAACTGGCTAAACTATGATATGCTTTGCCAGAACGCCCGCCTGCTTAGTTTCGGGACAAAGCCCGCGGACCGCGGGCACTTCACCCGCCCGGTACTCAGCGGCAGGGAAATATTTTTGAAAGGTGGAATCCCCCATGATCCGCAAGGACCAGAAGACCTCCGTCATCGAGGCCAACCGCACCCACGAGACCGACACCGGCTCCCCCGAGGTGCAGATCGCCATCCTCACCGCCCGCATCCAGGAGCTCACCGAGCACCTGCGGGTGCACATCCACGACAACCACAGCCGCCGCGGCCTGTACAAGATGATCGGTAAGCGCCGCAAGCTGCTGGACTACCTGGCGAAGAAGGACATCGAGCGCTACCGCGCCATCATCGCCAAGCTGGGCATCCGTAAGTAAGAAGCGCGAGGATAGCCGCGCAGGGGAGCTTGGACCGAAGCGAAGGCAAAAGCCCAGGGGCCGCACAGCGGCACCGGGTTTTGCCTGAGTCGGAGGGAAAGCGACCCGGCCGCGCGGCCAATCCGAGCGTGACAATGCCCGTTACCGTAAAAAAGGGCGGCGCGGGTCACCGCGCCGCCCTTGTCTTTATGAGGATTTAGCGTATGGACTTTATTGCAGAAATCGTCATGGAAATGCTGGGCACGGCCATTGTGGAGGGCGGCGTGGACGCCGCTTCCGACCACCGCCGTCCCAAATGGCAGCGCGTCCTCATCCTGACGATGCTTGCCCTGCTGTTCACCGCCGTGGTGGCCGTCCTCTTTTTGGTGGGCATCGCTGCCTTTGGGGATATCCCCTTGGTCTCCCTCTTCCTGCTGGCCTTGGGCGGGGTGTGGGTGTTCCTGGGCATCCGGAAATTCCGCAAAATCCTGCGCACCTTCCCCCGCAAATAGTTCTATCCACCCAGAGCCGCGCTTTTAGCAGTTGAACATGGGTCCTGGCAACAGCCGGGGCTTATGT
>CANOBV010000012.1 GCA_947564255.1 uncultured bacterium
TCGTTGGCCGCCTCCATCTTGAACTTATCCATGGCCTCGCGGGCACCGGGAACCACCAGACGGTTGGAATTATTGCTGTTAGACATATCCTTGTTCTCCTTTTTTGAATCTTGATCATGTGTTTGTCGGATTGAGAATCCGAGCATAGTTTGAGCTGTCCCGATTTTTCTATGCGGCGTTTTATCTGGTAAGTTCAGGCTCAAATTCCAGCGATTCAAATGAAGAACAGCACAACCTCACCCGTTGAACACATATTTGTCCAACCGCTCAAACGCCTCCTTCACCCGTGACAGCGGCAGAGCCAGATTCATGCGGATATGGCAGGGACCGTTGAACATCCGCCCGTCCTGCCATGCCACGCCCACATCCCAGCCAGCCTGCTCCAGCTGGTCAAGGGTCTTTCCCTGCTTTTCACACCACCGGGTACAGTCCAGAAAGAGCATATAGGTTCCCTCCGGTTTGGACACCTCCACCCCGTCAAAACGCTCTTTAATATAATCGCAGGCAAATTCCACGTTTTCAGTGAGCACCTGCCGCAGCTCGTCCACCCACTCATGGCCCTCCAGACGATACGCCCCGGCCAACGCGTGCATGGACAGCACATTCATCTCATTATAATGGCACAGCGAGGACTCCTTCTCCACCCGCTCCCGCAAGGTCTTATTATAAATGATATGATAGCTGCCCACCAGCCCCGCCAGATTGAAGGTTTTGGAGGGGGCGTACACCGCCGCAGTGCGCTCCCGCGCGTCTTCGCTGACGCTCTGCGTGGGAATATGCTTGTGTCCGGCCAGGACAATGTCCGACCATATCTCGTCGGACACCACCATCACATCATGCTTTTGAAACAGCTCCATGGCCCGCTCCAATTCCCAGCGCTCCCACACCCGACCACAGGGATTGTGCGGGGAGCAGAATACGGCGGCGTGCACCTTGTTGTCCACAATCTTCCGCTCCATATCGTCAAAATCCATACGGTATACGCCGCCCCCGTCCTTCATCAGGGGGCTGTGGACAATGTGATAGCCGTTGCCGTTCAGAGCCCTGGTAAAACCGATATAGGTGGGCGAGTGGAGCAGTACGTTGTCTCCCCTGGAACACAGCACATTCAGGGCGCTCACAACCCCGCCCAAAACGCCGTTTTCATAACCGATATGCTCTTTTGTCAGCCCGGTAACGCCGTTGCGCTCTTTCTGCCAGCGGATGATGGCTTGATAGTATTCCTCTGTCGGAGCGAAATATCCGAAAGCGGGATGTTTCGCCCGCTCGATAATAGCCTCCTGCACCGTGGGAACCGTGGGAAAATTCATGTCCGCCACCCACATGGGGATGGCGTCGAAGCCCTCTTTCGGCAGCTGCGGCGCGGAGGCCGAGCCCAGGCCGTCCAATGCGATGGCGTCCTTCCCCCGGCGGTCGATGATAGAAGTAAAGTCGTATTTCATGGGAATCTTCCTTTCCATATATCTTCTTTTCCCATTAGACCGCAAAACTCAGCTTCCGTCAACCGTCAATTTTATTTTCCCGTGCGGAACCGGACCGCTCTCACTCCCGCACCGTATAGGCAATATAGGTCAGATGGTCCCCCAGGCGTTCCAAATTGGACACCAGATTGATGAACACCCCGCTGGATTCCGCCCTGCACTCTCCCAGATTCAGCCTCTGGATATGGCTGTCGATGAGTTTTCTCCGCAGGCCGTCCACCTCATCCTCCACCCGGCCGATTCGGGGCAGCAGGCCGGGGTCTTGTTCCAGCACCGCCTGTCTGGTGAGGGCGTACAGCTCCTCCACCCTCTCCACCATAGCGCCCAGCTCCTCCCTGACGCTTCCGGAAAAGTCCAGGCCCTGGTCGATGGATTTCTGGGCGTATTTGGTGAAGTTGTCCGCAATCTCGGCAATACGCATGATATCCCCCAAATTGCTGTGGAGGTCGGAGATAGGCCGTTCATCCGCCAGCTTGCTCTGCGCCGACAGCCGAATAAGATAGTTTACCATGGATTGAGAAATACCTCCCGCCCGGTCGATCAACCGGTGTGTGGGCTCAATCAGTTCCCTGTCCTTTCTCTCAAAAGCGCAGTACCCGGTGCGGAACGCCTCCATGGCCGTATCGGACAGCCGGACCAGCTCCTTTTCCAACTGGGAGATAGCCAGAGATGCGGAGGACAGCATACGCTCATCCAGACAGGTTTCCGGCTCTTCCGCCTTCTTTTCACGGATAAGCCTCTCCGACGCCTTGACAAACCAGCCGCAGAAGGGCAGAAACAGTACCGTACAAGCGACATTGAAAAACGTATGAAACATGGCGACCTGCGTGGCGGGCTCGGGGAACCACCGGCGAAAGGTGGCTTCCATAAATCCCGGCCAGCACAGCAGCACCGCGAAAAACAACACGGAACCCAGCGTATTGAACATCAGATGAATGAGCCCTGCCCGCCGGGCGCCGGCCCCGGCCGTGGCCGAGGACATCAGGGCTGTGACACAGGAGCCGATATTGGTGCCCAGGATGATGTACAGCACCTCATTGCCGCCGGAGCCAACGGTGAGCCCGGCCACCGACATGGCAATGATGACGGAGGTGGTGGCTGAGCTGGATTGGACCAGCGCCGTCAGAAACACGCCGGCCAGCAGCAGCAGAAAGGGGTTGGTCACCACCTCAAAAAGGTTTTGGATGGCATCCCGGTGGGCTTTCATCGCGTCCGACATGAGGGCCAGGCCAGCGAA
Source organism: uncultured bacterium (assembly GCA_947564255.1). Taxonomy (GTDB): domain Bacteria; phylum Bacillota; class Clostridia; order Oscillospirales; family Oscillospiraceae; genus Enterenecus. Next base: position 2,719 of record CANOBV010000012.1, read on the forward strand.
AATAAGCCCCAGTCCGGCCAAAATGAGGCCGGTCTTTTTTATCCCATCCCTCTTGCTTGTCATAGATACCATGATACCCGCGAACACCAGGACCTGAATATACGTCGTGATGGGAAAGGCGCTGAGGGCGGCGATCTGGGCGGTGACCGTGGTGCCGATGTTGGCGCCCATAATCATGGCCGCCGCCTGGTAAAGGCTCATCGCCCCCACGTTGACAAAACCCACAATGAGCACTGTGGTTACTCCGGAACTCTGGATAAGCGCGGTGGAGGCGGCGCCGATGCCAACGTTCACCAGTCGTTTGTCGGCGGTACGTCCAAACAGTTCTTTGAGCTTTCCGGTGGCCAGCTGTTCGATGTTGGCGGTGAGCAGGTGTACGCCCACCAGAAATACCCCGGTTCCGGCCAGCAGCCGGACGAGGAACAGCGAAATTTGCGCAATGGTCATTCAGATCCCCTTTTCATTCAAATTTAGTCGGGCGGGAGAGGGCGCATTGCGGAGATGAATATAAAAAACGAGACTTTGCCGTCATGTTGACGGCAAAGTCTCGCCATTTCATCACCGGGCCGAGTCGTGAGACCGTATTGACGGCGCGGTAAACACGGACGGGGCCGTGCAGGCTACTCCCTTTGTACGCTCCATATATACCCTATTTCCGCCCCGTTGTCAATCCGCTTTTTTGCCAAATTTCTCCCGCCCTGACTCCGCAGGCTTACTCGCCAAGGTAAAAACGTCCGTACCGGTCGGCGGCCAGAATGGCGGCGGCCACAGTCTGGGGAGTGACGGGGAAGGGCATATTGTGAAGCGTGTCGGTGGGGGCGCAGGCGGCCTCGGCCACCGCCATCACCTTCTCCGGCGTGGCCTCCTTGACGCCCAGCTCGCCCAGCGTGACGGGCAGGCCAAGGGCGATGCAGAACTGAATGGTCTCCTCCAGCTCCTCCAGGGCCACGTTCTCCAGCACCAGCTGGGTAATGGTACCGAAAGCCACCTTCTCGCCGTGGTACATATGGTGGCACTCCTCCAGCACCGTCAAGCCGTTGTGAATGGCGTGGGCTCCGGCCAGACCGCCGCTCTCGAAGCCCAGGCCGCTGAGCAGGGTGTTGGCCTCAATGACCTTCTCCACGGCGGGGGTGCAGGCTCCGGCCTCCAAGGCCAGCTTGGCCTTGAGCCCTTCGTCCATCAGCGTGTCCAGGCACAGCTTGGCCAGGGCCATGGCCGCGCCGGTGACCTGTCCGCCGGCGCAGTTGGCCGCGCCGCTGAGCTGGCAGGCCCGGGCCTCAAAGTAGGTGGCCAGGGCGTCGCCCATGCCGGACACGGTGAGGCGCACCGGGGACTTGGTGATGATATCGGTGTCCATCAACACCATGTTGGGATTGGCGGGAAGGAACAGGTACTCTTCAAACACGCCCGCGTCGGTATAAATGACGGACAAAGCGGAGCAGGGCGCGTCGGTGGATGCGATGGTGGGGCAGATGAGGACGGGGGTCTTTTTATAGAACGCCACCGCCTTGGCGGTGTCCAGCGTCTTGCCTCCGCCGATGCCGATGACCAGGTCGCAGCTCTGGGCATCCATCACGCCCTGGAGGCGGCTGATCTCATTCTTGCTGCACTCGCCCTGGAAAAAATCGTAAACGGGGGTACAGGCGGAGCCTTCAAACCCGGCGTCCAGCACCGATTGGATGCGCTTATAGCCGGAGTTCGAGATCAGGACGAGGGCCTTGGAACCGTAGTTCTGAGCATAGCCGCCCAGCTTCCCCATCTCGCCGGGGCCCTGCACATATTTGCTGGGGCTGATCATGATCTTCGCCATAATAATTCCTCCTAAAAAGTATAGCCGGGCCTCATCGGTCCAGCTTGCTTATATTATACACGTCCGCGTTTCCTCTGTCGAGAATTTTATGGGCCCCCTATTGACAATCCCCCCAAATTGTTGTAACATCATCTTGTTATCTATTGTATTATTATCAGTAGAGAATTTATCAATAGAGGAGGAACCCGCGGCGATGAAAAAAGACTACATGACCCGGCTGGAGGGCTGGGCCCGGTGGATGCTTCCCCGTCAGGAGGCGGAGGATGTAATTGCCGACTACCGGGACATCACCGGCGACCCCGAACTGTGCCGTGGGCTGGACAAACCCCGGCACGTGATCAAACCTCTGGCGAACAAAAAAACCTATTATACCTGGCTGGCTGCCTTCGCCGTGATGGCCCTGTGCGTTTTTACGCTGGGCATCAGCCCCACGGGCATCGGGTATCTGATTTGGCGGCTGCCCTTTTTTCCCAACCATCTAGGACCTGTGTTTGCCTTGTCAGGGGCGGTTCTGGCTCTGGTGTGGTTCCGGCGAAAAAAAGACGGGCGCAGGGCCCCCATTCCCAAAGGACTGGCCGTCGCATTGGCGTTCCTGCTGGTGTGGGTCGGTCTGGTGTTCCTGTTCTACTGGGCCGTCCTCCACGACTTGGACGGCTTTGTCTCCATGTGGGGAACCATGACCACCTTTATCGGCCCCGGCAATACCGTGCCCCGCTCCACGTACCTCATCCAATGCGCCCTGTGCTACCTTCCCTTTCTCGCCTCTTTCCCGGCGCTGTATTGGCTGGTAAAGGCCCGGATTCATGACCGCCGGTGGGCGGCGGCGTATATCCTGGCCGTCACCGCCATCCTGGTGTCCCTGGAGACGGTGGCTGAGCTGACCAATATGAATGTCACCGCCGCTCCCTATGAGGTCTCCCTGCGGGCGAGGCTGCTCCAGTGTGCCGTCGTCACCGCTCTGGGCCTGACAGGCACAGGGGTGGCTCTATGCTGAAAAAGGACCTCATCGAGCTGTGCCTGCTCCACCTGCTGTCCCAGGGAGACCAATACGGCTACGAGCTGCTCCGGCGGCTCCATGACACCTTTCCCGACACGCAGGAGAGCGCCGTCTACGCCCTGCTCCGGGGTCTGTGCCGGGAAGGGTGTTCGGAGCAGTACCTTGGGGAGACATCAGACGGTCCCGCCCGAAAATACTACCACATCACCGACCAGGGGCTGGCCCGGTACGCCGCCCTGCTGAGGCGGTGGCAGGCCCTTCAGAGTGCGCTGGAGGATTTGGGCGTGAAATAAGCTTCGGCCTTCTCCCAATGGGAGAGGGCCGAAAAATTTTTGTTTTCCCGTAACCGTTCCCCTCTCCCTTCGTATATACTAATAGAACTGACTGTACAGAAGGTTTTGGAGGTGGCCCCATGGACGAGCGCGCGCTGGTGAAAAAACTGAACAAAGGCAGCAGAAGCGCCCTGGACCAGGCCATTGAGCACTACACTCCCTATGTCGGCGCGGTGGTCCTCCGCGCCCTGGCGGGCCGGGCCTGCCGGGAGGATGTGGAGGAGCTGTGCGCCGACGTGTTCGTCGCCCTGTGGACCCATGCCGGAGAACTGAACCCGGACCAGGGCGTCCGGCCCTGGCTGGCGGCGGTGGCCCGGAACAAGGCGGTGGACTGGCTGCGCTGCCAGCGTCCAGGCGTCCCTATCCCGGAGGACGCGCCCGACCTCTCCCCCGGCCCCGAGGAACTGGCCCAGCGCCGGGAACAGTCCGCCCGGCTGTGGGCGGCTGTGGACGGCCTGGAGGAGCCGGACCGCACCCTGTTTGTGCGCTATTACTACGAGGGGGACAAGCTGAAAACCATCGCGGCGGAGCTGGGATTGAGCCAGACCGCCGCCAAACAGCGGCTCTTTCGGGGCCGGAAGGCCCTGAAGGCCGCGCTGAAAGGACTGGAGATACCATGAAGAGCCGTCTGCAAACGCTGTGGGACCAGGTCTCGCCGGAGGGCGGGCCCTGTCCCCAGCCCAATCCCTGGGGGGTCCGCCGCCGGGTAGACGCCGCCCTGGACCAAAAGCCCCGCGCCGCCCGCCTCTGGCGGAAGCTGAAGCTGGCCGCCCTGTGCGCCGCCGCCCTGGTGCTGCTCACCGGGGCGGCCGCCGTGACGGAGATGGTGCTGGCCCCGCCCACCTACAACGTGCTCAGCGCCTTTTTCCAGGGGGACGCCGCCCCCTGGGAGAGCCTGATGGACTTCCAGCCCGTGTCGGTGGGCGACGATGACTACACCCTCACCGTCACCAGCACCGTGGCGGACAAGAGCACTCTGTTCTACACCTTGACCATCGAGGCCCACAGCGATGAGGCGTGGGAGGAGCTGCGAAAGCAGATAAGCGAGAACTTCTACGCTCTGTTCTCCTTCCGCTCCCACGGAAGCCTCAGCACAGACGGCGAGGTGGACCCGGGGTCCCGCACCTGCTATATAAGTGTGAGCACCGAACGGGGCTGGGGTTCCAGCGCCGGTATCCGGCTCAACCTGATGGAGGAGGGGAAAGAGCTGCGGTTCTCCTACCGCCCCGTGTCCGACCTGAAGCTGGACATCGGCGCGGAGGGCCAGGGGACCGGCGGCTGGGCATGGCCCGACATGGCGGGGCCGGTGACGCTGGAGCGGCTGACCCTGTCCCCCCTGACCCTGGAGGCGGAGTACACCACTGGGGACTCCGAGCTGTTCCCCGTGCTGTATTTCCTGTGGGACGACGGCACGGTCAGCGACCTGGACTCCCTGAAGGGCGGGACGGGCCATGGCAGTGGACACGGTGCGAATGGCGTCACGAAAATGACCAAGAGCTACAGCTTCCCTGCGGTCCAGGACCTGTCCCAGCTGGAGGCGGTGGTGTTCGAGGGCATGGCCTACCCCCTGGACAAGGGGGAACCCTACGAGGTGGACATGGAGGTTCTGACCACACGTGAACCTGCTTCATAGCAGGTTCAACCACCTTCGATCAATGTCTGAATTTTCTTTGCCGCGTCCGCCTCCAAAGGAGATGGACGCGGCATCCACATTTTAAAAAAACAAGATGTTATCTTGGATTTGAACGGATATGCTATTAATGGTTCCGGCAAATCCAGCGGTGACTATGGCTATGATTCTGTCCTTATTGTAAATGCCGGCGCCACTCTAACCCTTCAGGATAGCAGTGAGGGCCAAACCGGCACCATCACAGGCGGCATGGGCAGTCATGATACCAACGCGGCCCACGGCGGCGGTGTGGCCAATTTTTATAAAGGCATACTCAATATGAATGACAACAGCCGCATTTGTAATAATACGGCGCGTCAGGCAGGAGCCGATATCTCTGTTCCCCATCTTGATAGCTGCGACGCCACCCTCAACCTGGGCGGCCGGCAGCGGCAGCGGCGAGTTCAAGCCCGACGAACCGGTGACTGTGTCCGCCGCGCGGACCATCCTCACACGGTTCGCCGCATGGAAAGGCATGGACATGCCCGCCCTTACCACCTTGACAGGCGCAGACGACGCTCCTGTGCTCAACTGCTCCCAGGTTATCGCCGAATTTTTTGGCGAGTAATCTTTAGGATACACTGATTAAATGCGTCTGCGGCGATTTAATCAGTCCTTCCCCTGTGGATACAAACGAAAGAAGTCCCCGGAGCCAAGCTCCGGGGACTTCTTTCGTTAAAACTCCACGCCCTGCCGGGCGGGAATCCCCTGTTCAAAGGGATGGCGGCGGCATTTCATCTCGGTGATGTAGTCCGCCGCCTCCCGCATCCACTCCGGAGGATTTCGCCCGGTGAGGACCGCCTCCCGGCCCTGGGGCCGCTCCAGAACCGCCTGTTTCAGCAGCTCCCGGTCCACCAGATCCTTCTGCCAGGCGGCGCAGGCCTCGTCTAAAACCAGCAAATCTGCCTCCAGCGCCAGGGCACGGCGCAGGTTCTCCGTCTGGAGGGTCTTGGTCTCCGCCTTTTCCGCCTCGCTCATCTGGAAGGTGAATTTCTGTCCCGCCTTTCCCCGAAGGACCTGGGCACCCAGCTTTTCCAGAAGGGGGATCTCCCCGCTGGGGCCGCCCTTTAAAAACTGGACGATGACCACGTTCCGCCCCGCGCCCAGGGCCCGCAGGGCCAGCCCCATGGCGGCGGTGGTCTTGCCCTTGCCCTCTCCCCAGTAGAGGTGGACCAGCCCGGTCATTTCAGCGCCTCCTGGCGCTTGGCGGGGTCCACCGCGTCCAGGGCGGTGTAGAGGATGGCGTTGCAGATGGCGGCGGCCACGTTGCTCCCTCCCTTGCGGCCCATGGCGGCGATGCAGGGCACATCGTACCTCTCACATGCCTCAAAGATCCGCTCCTTGCTCTCCACCACGTTGACAAAGCCCACGGGCACCCCCACCACCAGGGCGGGGCGCAGGCCCGTATCCATCAGCTCACAGAGCTTCAGCAGGGCGGTGGGGGCGTTGCCCACCGCCAGCACCGCGCCGGGATGCTCCCGGGCGGCCTTCTCCATGCACACCGCCGCGCGGGTGGCGCCCCGGGCCTTGGCGGCGGCGGCCACCTCCGGGTCGGCCATGAAGCAGCGGACCTGCCCCCCCAGCTTTCCCAGCGCCGCCTTGCTCACCCCGGCCTTGGCCATATTGGTGTCCGTGACGATGGAGGCCCCGGCCTGGAACGCCGCCACCCCCCGCTCCACCGCCTGTTCCGTAAAGCGCAGGTTGACTGCGTAATCGAAGTCCGCTGTGGTGTGGATCACCCGCTTTACCACCGCCTCGTGCTCCGCCGGGAAGGCGAGCCCCAGTCGGGCCAGCTCCTCCCCGATGATCCGCATGCTCTCCGCCTCGATGCCGGAGGGCGTCGTATAGGTCGCATCCATTCACTGTTCCTCCATCACCCGGTAAATTTGTTCCATATCCAGAGCCCTCCGCACCCCGTCCGCCAGCAGGTCCAGCTGGGTCTGCTGGTAGGCCGCGTGCGACACCGCCTGGGCGGTATCCGGCTCCAGGCCCTTGCGTGCACACAGCAGGGCGGCCAGCTTCTGGGTCAGCTTCCCGCTGTCAAACAGCCCGTGAAGGTAGGTCCCCCACACGTTCCCCTGGGCGCAGCCGTCCTCCTGGCCGTTTTCCAGCAGGCAGAAGGGCTGGCCCCGCACCTCCGTGCGGCCCATGTGTATCTCGTAGCCGTCCAGGTTGGCCCCGGCCAGGGGTCCGGCCAGCACCTGGGCCTCCACTCGGGTCCGGGACTTCTCCGGCAGGAAAGTGGTCTCGATGGGCAGCAGGCCCAGCCCCCGGACGCTGCCGGGCTTGCCGTACTCCACCCCCGACCGGTCGTGGATCACCTCGCCCAGCATCTGGTAGCCGCCGCACACCCCCAGCACTGGGACGCCCTCCGCCGCCAGCTTCAAAATTGCCGCCTCCAGGCCGCTCTGCCGCAGCCACAGCAGGTCGCCTACGGTGCTCTTGGTGCCGGGGAGGACCACCAAGTCCGGGCTCCCCAGCTTCTGGGGGGCGTCCACGTAGCGCACCCCGATCTGGGGGTGCTCCTCCAGGGGGGTGAAGTCGGTGAAGTTGGAGATGCGGGGCAGACGGACCACCGCCGCGTCCAGGGGCTTGTGGGCCGTCTCTCGGGTCAGGCAGGGGGCCAGGGAGTCCTCGTCGTCCACGTCCACCTTCAGATAGGGCACCACTCCCAGCACCGGCTTGCCCGTCTTTTCCTCCAGCATGGACAGGCCGGGGCGCAGTATGTCCAAATCCCCCCGGAATTTGTTGATGATAAGGCCGGCGATCTGGGCCTGCTCCTGGGGCTGGAGGAGGGCCGCGGTGCCGTAGAGCTGGGCGAACACGCCCCCCCGGTCGATGTCCCCCGCCAGCAGCACCGGGGCGTTCACCCGCAGGGCCAGCCCCATGTTGACGATGTCGTCCTCCCGGAGGTTGATCTCCGCCGGACTGCCCGCCCCCTCGATGACGATGATATCGTTCTCGGCGGCCAGGCTGTCGTAGGCGGCCAGCACCTCGGGAAAGAGCTGTTTTTTATAGCGGAAGTATTCCACGGCGGACATCTGCCCCCGGATCTCCCCCATGACGATAACCTGGCTGCCCGTGTCGCTGCTGGGCTTGAGCAGCACCGGGTTCATCCGCACGTCGGGCTCCGCCCAGGCCGCCTGGGCCTGGACCACCTGGGCCCGGCCCATCTCCAGGCCATCCCGGGTGACGTAGCTGTTCAGCGCCATGTTCTGGCTCTTGAACGGGGCCACCCGGTATCCGTCCTGGGCGAAGATCCGGCACAGGGCGGCGCACAGCAGGCTCTTGCCCGCCCCGGACATGGTGCCCTGGACCATGATGCGCTTGGCGCGGCTCATGGCGCTCCCTCCTTACATATTTCCTCCAGCGCGGCGATGAGGCGGTCATTTTCCTCCGCTGTCCGCACTGCCGTCCGGTACCAGCCCGCCCCCAGGCCGTGGTAGTTCCCGCAGTCCCGGAGCAGAATGCCCCGCTCCCGCAGGGGCTGGATCAGCGGCGTTTTTGTGTGGAACAGCAGGTAGTTGGCCTCTCCGGGGACCACCCGGAAGCCCATCCGGACCAGCTCAGCCGCCATCCGGGGCCGCTGGCCTTGGATTAGCGCCCGCACAGCTTGGACATATTCTGTCTCCCTCAGCGCGGCAATGCCCGCCGCCTGGGCGGGGCCGGACACCGCCCAAGGCTGGCCCGCGCCCCTCATGGCGTCCAGCAGGGCCCGGTCCGAGCACAGGCAGTACCCCAGCCGCAGACCCGCCATGGCGTACATCTTGGTAAACGCCTTGAGAATCAGCAGGTTTTGGTACTTTCCCAGAAGTCCCTTCATGGTGAACGCGCCGGGGTTGTCCAGAAAATCGCAGAAGCACTCGTCCACCACCAGCAGGGCGTTCACGGCCCTGCACCGCTCCAGCACCTGGGCCAGCAGGGCCCGGGGAACGGTTCGCCCGGTGGGGTTGTTGGGCTGGCACAGGAACACCATGTCCGTCCCCGGGCCCACGGCTCCTAAAAAGTCCTCATTCAGCTCGAAATCCTCCGCTTCCCGGAGGGGAAAGCGGTCGGTTTTACAGTGGACCAGGTCCAGCGCGGCTTCGTACTCGGAAAAGGCGGGGGCGGTGACCAGCGCCTGAGCGGGTCCCTTGGCCAGCACGGCGCGGTAGATCAGGTCCGCTGCCCCATTGCCGCACAGGCACCAGTCTGGGTCCACCCCCACCGCCCCGCCGACGGCCTGACCCAGGGCGCGGCACAGGGGGTCTGGGTAGCTGGCCGCCTGGGCCAGCGAGCCGGTGACGGCGGCCCGCACCCCCTCCGGCAGGCCCAGGGGGCTGATGTTGGCGGAGAAGTCCAGGGGCGTTCCCCCGTACTGGGCCTCGTAGCCCGCCCAGTCGCCGCCGTGGGTCAATTTTTGTTCCATGGTCACCTTCTCCGTCTCCGGTCCCTGGTCAGCGCCCTGGCCAGCAGTCCGGCCCCCAGGGCCAGACCCGCCGCCCCGTACAGCATTTTGTTGGCCCGGCCGATATCCGGCGGCTCCACAGGCCGGTCCGGGTCGCCGATGGCGGGCTTATCCACCACCCTGCCGAAGTAGGAGGCGGGCCCCGCCAGCTGTATGTGCAGGGCCCCGGCGCAGGCGGACTCGGTCTGGGCGGAGTTGGGGCTGGCGTGGTTCCGGCGGTCCCGCCGCCAGATCCTCCAGGCGTTTTTGCCGTCCTGACCGGTGAGGTATGCGGCAAAAACCCAGCACAGCGCCGCCAGCCGGGAGGGCGCCAGATTGGCTAGGTCGTCCAGCTTGGCCGCCGCCCGGCCAAAGTACAGGTAGCGGTCGTTTTTGTATCCCACCATGCTGTCCATGGTGTTCACCGCCTTGTAGGTCAGGGCCAGGGGCGCTCCCCCCAGCAGCATGTAGAACAGGGGCGCGGTCACCCCGTCGGAGAAGTTCTCCGCCACCGTCTCCACCGCCGCTTTGGTAACGCCCTCCGCCGTCAGGTGTTCGGTATCCCGGCCCACAATGCGGCCCACGGCCTTCCGGGCGGCGGGCAGGCCGCCTTTCTCCAGCTCCCGCTGGACGGCGGCGCTCTCCTGGGCCAGCCCCTTCAGGGCCAGGGCCTGCCAGCACCATACCGTCTCCAGGGCAAAGCCCAGCTTAGGATGAAGCTTGTAGGCCAGGGAACAGGCCCCGGAGGCGGCGGCATAAGTGCCCGCCGGGAGGACAGCGGCCAGGACGGCCCCGCCCAGCAGCTCCCCATTCGGCGTCTGAGGCAGGCGGGGGCGGAGAAAGTCCTCCAGCGCCGTGATGGCCTTCCCCATATACACCACGGGGTGGGGCATCCAGGCCGGGTCGGCCAGCAGCAGGTCCAGCGCAAAACCGCAGGGGACGGCAGGGTTTATCTTCATTCTCTCTCGCCTCTCCTATATCGAACTGTATCCAGCAGGGTCAGGGTCCGATCCTCCCGCCAGCGGGAGCCGTCCAGCACAAAGCCACCCCCCAGGGGTCCCCGCCAGGAGAAGTAATCTCGCCGGGGCAGGGCAAACCGCTCCAGTACCGCCATCTGGGTGCCCCCGTGGGCCACAATGACGAGGAGCTCGTCTCCCGCCTCCAAGGCCCGGTCCATCAGGTCCTCAAAGGCGGCGCAGGCGCGGGCGCAGAACCGTTCCATGGACTCCCCTTCCGGGACGGGGCCCCGGCAACCAGCCTCCACCCATTCCCGGTAGGAGGAAAAGTTCTCCATGTCCCGCCAGCTCCGGCCCTCGAAAACGCCGAAATCCATCTCCCGAAAATCGGGTACGACTGTCTGTTCCCTGCCGGGAAATAAAATTTCCGCCGTCTCCGCCGTCCGGCGCAGAGGGGAGACATACACCCGCTCCGGGGCGAAATCCGCCCGGCCCAGGGCCTCCCGCCCCGATGGGGTGAGGGGCAGGTCGGTGCGGCCCAGATAGCGGCCCTGGGCGTTCCAGGCCGTCTCCCCGTGGCGCAGCAGGTATACCTTCATTTCAGCTCCATAGGCAGGCCGCAGAACACCCGGACCACCCGCTGGGCCCTTTGGGCCAGCAGGACGCTCAGCCGCCCCGCCGCCTCCCGGGCGGCCCGCTCCGCCGGGTCGACGGGCACCACGCCGCCCCCCACCTCGGTGGCGATGACCACCTCGTACCGGGCCAGCTCGTCCGCCAGGTTGTTCAAATCGGCGCAGTCCTTTGCCTGGTCCTGCGCGTCCCAGACAGCGCGGTCCTTCAATTCCTCACGGGAACAGCCCAAAAGCCGCCGGGCGTACTCTTTTTTACCGCTGTACAGCGGCCCGGTGATGAAAATCATAAGAATTTCGCCTCCAACAGCTGGCAGACAACCAGCGCCCCCAGCATCCAAAGCTCGCACCGCTGGAGAAACCACCCGGCCAGATCGCCGGACAGCCCGCCGAATTCTTTATCCGCCGCGACCCGGTAGCGCCGGAACACCGCCAGCGCCGTGACGGCCATCACCCCGCCGGTGACGCCCCCCAGGGCGATCATCCCCGAGGCCGCCAGGGCGCACTCCAGCATCAAGATACGGCCTGCCATGCGTTTGTCCGCCGACGTGGCGAAGGTGTGGGCCAGCCCGGTGTTTCTGGCCAGGGGGAACCGGGTCACCGCCAGCCCGGACAGCCCGCGCTCCAGCACGAAGGCCAGCCCCATGGCCCACAGGGCCTGACGGGTGGGGATCAGGGCGGTGCACAGGGCCAAGTGGGCGGCGAAATAGGAGCACAGCCGGATCACCGCGAAGGCCCCGCACCGGGGGTCCTTCAAAATCTCCTGCTTTTTCTCCGGAGAGGCGTGGCTGGCCAGGGCGTCGCAGGTGTCGGCGTACCCGTCCAGGTGGATGCCGCCGGTGACCAGCACCGGAATGAGGCACAGCCCCGCCCCCCGCAGCAGATGGGGGACGTTGAACCAGGTGCACAGAACTCCCCAGGCCCACCACAGCCCGCCGCACACCAGGCCGATCAGCGGGAAGGCGCACAGGGCGTACCGCATATTTTTGGAATTCCACTCTGGGCAGGGCAGGGGCAGGGCGGAGAACATGGCAAAGGCCACCAGAACCGTCTCAATGACAATCATTCCACCGCCCCCTTGTAATACCGCGGCAGGCCGCAGACCACCTCGCACACCCGGTCCGCTTTCTGTGCCAGCGCCCGGTTCACCCCGGCCATGAGCCGCAGATAGTCCTCCGTCCCGGCGGCGTAGTCGCTCCCGCCGGTGAACACCTCGTTGCCCACCGCCACTAAATCCTCGCACTGGGCCAGCAGGGTATCCACCCCGCCCGCGATGGCGGACAGGGCGCCCTCCACGGTCCCGGCCCCGCTGGGGCTGTACAGTTCGTTGGCGGCCAGGTTGCCGATGCACTCCAAAAGCACGGTTCCCCGCGCTGACAGGCGGACGGAGGACAGGTTGGTATAGCACTCCACCGTCTCGAACTCCTTCGCGGCCCGCATCCGGCGGTGCTTCTCCACCCGCCGCCGCCCCTCCTCGTCAAAGGGCTCCATGGTGGCAATGTAATACCGGGGCCGGTGGGGGGAGAGCAGGACCAGACCCTCGGCGTACTCGCTCTTGCCGCTGGCCGCGCCGCCGATCACCAGGGTAAACACCTCAGCCCCCCTGGGGCGTGTACGCCTCGATGCCCGTGCTGTCGAAGGTGGTGCCGTCCTGGTACAGGGACAAGGCCATGTCCAGCATGGGAATGGCGCACACCGCCCCGGTGCCCTCCCCCAGCCGCATCCCGGCGGTGATGAGGGGGAGCTTGCCCAAAGCGTCCAGCACCCGCCGTCCGGCGGGCTCGGCGGACACGTGGCTGGCGAACATGGCCTTGCCCGCTTCCGGGCACAGCCGCGCGGCGCACAGCGCCGCCACCGTGCTGATGAAGCCGTCCATGAGCACGGGCACCCGGTACAGCGCCCCGCCCAGGTAGATGCCGCACATCCCGGCGATGTCGAAGCCCCCCACCTTGGCCAGCACGTCCAGCGGGTCCATGGGGTTGGGGCGGCTGCGCTCCAGCGCGGTCTCGATGGCCCAGAGCTTGCGCTCCAGCCCCTTGTCGGACAGCCCCGCCCCCCGGCCGGTCATCTCGGCCACGGGCCGGTTCAGCAGGACGCAGGCCACGGCGGAGGAGGTAGTGGTGTTGCCGATGCCCATCTCCCCCGTGGCGATGAGGCCCGCGCCCTGCGCTTTCAGCTCCTCCACCAGCTCCACCCCGGTGAGGACGGCCTGTTCCGCCTGCCCCCGGCTCATGGCGGGGCCCTGGGTGATGTCGGCGGTGCCGTTGCCCACCCGGCGGTCCAGCACGCCGGGAATCCGGCCGGGATCTCTCATGCCCATGTCCACGGGGACCACACGGCAGTTGGCCACCTGGGCCATCTTGCACACCGAGGAGCGGTTGGCCCCGGCGTTCCGGGCCACCGCCGCTGTGACGGTGTAGTCGGTCTGGGTGACCCCCTGGTCCACCACGCCGTTGTCGGCGCACAGCAGGAGCAGGGCCCGGTTGGAGATGTCAATCTTGTGGCTCAGGGTGAGAGCGGCCATGTCCTCCACCGCCGTCTCCAGCAGGCCCAGGCTGTCCAGGGGCTTGGCAATGGAAGCCCACTGGCGGTGGGCGGCCTCCCGGGCCTCCTGTTCCCTGGGGTCGGGGCGGATGGACGCTAAAACCTCGTTCAATGTCTTACTCATGGTGGGACCGTTCCTTTCTATAGAGCTTTGCCGCCTGGACAAGCCGCTGGGCCAGCACAGGACGGCCCGGAAAATACAGGTGGGGGAATGCGGCGTACAGCCGGTCATTGACAAAGCCGCACCTCCAGCTGCGCCCCGTCAGGGGCTTGAGGCTGGTGAGGTCCTCCCCGTTGTGGGTGGAGTCCCAGTAGTGGAACTCGTGGACGGGGACGGACTCCCCCGCCCGGAACAGCAAACTGTCCGTGTCCGCGGCCAGCTTCGTGTAGCCGAACCGCACCAGCCGTTCCTTCCGCAGGCCCTCCCCGGGCAGATACCCGGCCATGGGGTGGGACTTGCCGTCCATCCCCTCCAGGGCCCGGCCCAGGTACAAAAAACCGCCGCACTCCGCAACGGTGGGCATACCGCCGGACGCCGCCGCCCGGACGGACTCCCGCATGGACCTGTTCTCCGCCAATTGGGCGGCGTACAGCTCCGGGTAGCCCCCGGGCAGGTACAGGGCGCAGGCGGCCTCCGGAATTTTTTCGTCGCGGAGGGGACTGAAAAACACCAGCTCCGCCCCGGCGTCCTCCAGCGCGTCCAGGGTCTCGGCATAGGTGAAGCAGAAGGCCTCGTCCCGGGCTACCGCCACGGGAATCCCCTCCTGCTCCCGCCGAGGGAGCTCCGGCGGCGTCTCCCAGCCCGCCCGGCGGTCAAACAGGGTGAAAAATTTCTCCCAGTCCAGGGTATCGTCCAGCGTCCGGGCCACCCGCTGGATGCGGGCGGTCAGATTTTCAATCTCCCCGGCAGTCTGGAGGCCCAGGTGGCGGCTTTCCAGCACCGCCTCTTCCAAATGGGGCAGGTATCCCACCACCGGGAGCCCCGTCTCCCCCTCCAGCATGGGAGTCAAGCTTTTGGCCAGCATGGGAGAGCAGTCGGTGAGGAAGATGCCCGCGATGCGGCTGGGGGTTCGGAACTCCAGCAATCCCTTGATCTGCGCCGCCAGGGTGAGGCTGGCCCCCTTTGGCCGCGCCGCCAGCAGGACGGGCAGGCCCAGAGTATCCGCCGCATGCCAAGCGCTGGCCCGGTCCGTGGACCCGCCCAGGCCGTCGTAAAAGCCCATGGCACCCTCCGCCACCACGGAGCCGTGTCCCCAGCCGTAACGGCGGTACAGCTCCCGGACGGTGTCCTCATCCGAGAGAAACAGGTCCAGGTTGTGGCTGTCCACCCCCAGGGCGGAGCGGTGGAACATGGGGTCGATGTAGTCCGGCCCGCACTTGAAAGCGCAGGGGTCCAGCCCCCGGTTTTTCAGCAACCCCAGCAGGGCGCAGGTGAGCACCGTCTTGCCGCTGCCCGAGGCGGGGGCGGATATCATCAGCTCAACCATGGCGGTTCCCCGTGATGAGGAAGGTGGGGTTGTTGGCCATGAGCAGGTGGAGTTCCCCCGCCGCCTTGGTCCGGCTGACGGCGATCTGGGTGACCTGGACCTCCAGCCCGTGGCCGGTCAGCGCCGTCACAGCGGCGGAAAGGGTCTCCACCGCGATGGCCGGGATACACACCCGGGCCGATGGGTTTTTGTACAGCACCAGATCCACAATCTCCTCCATGTTCCCCTTGGTGCCGCCGATGAACGCGGCGTTCGGTGCGGGGAGCTCCCGGAGGACTTGGGGGGCCTGCCCCTCTACCAGCTGTAAATTCCAGGCGGAAAATTTCCTTCTGTTTTTGCGGATGAGGCCGCAGGCCTCCTCCTCGCACTCCACGGCGTACACCCGCCCCCGGGGTGCGGCCAGGGCCAGCTCCACGCTGACGCTCCCGGTGCCCGCCCCCACGTCCCAAAGGGTGTCGCCGGGACGGACGGCCAGCTTGGACAGTGCCGCAGCCCTCACCTCCTGCTTGGTCATGGGCACCTGCCCCCGGATGAAAACCTCGTCCGGCAGGCCGGGACAGCGGTCCTCAAACCGGGGCGCGGCCTCCGCCAGCATCACCGACAGGGAGGGGAAGGGCCGGCCCGCCAGCTCCGCCGCCGAGCCGAAGGTGATTTTCTCCGACCGCGCGGCCAGGTTTTCCCCCACGGTGACGGACAGCTCGCCCAGCCCCGCCTCCGTGAGCCGCCGGCACAGTTCCCCCGGCCCCAGCGCTCCGCCGGTGAGGAAAAAGGCGGGCTTTCCCTTGGACACCGCCGCCACCGGGTCGCAGTCCTGCCCGTGGGCGGACACCAGCTCCCAGTCCTGCCAGGGCAGGCCCAGCCGGGCGGACAGGAGCTGTACGCTGGACACGCCGGGCAGCACCCGGGCGGGGATGTCCCGCTCCGCCAGCAGGGGCAGCAGCCCCCTGGCCCCGGAATAAAATCCGGCGTCGCCGCTGTAGACCGCCACACAGTCGCAGCCCTGGCGCAAAATGCCGTCCAGCAGCTCCAGGGGCTTGACGGCGGCAATCCGGTTGTCCGTGCACCCCTGGGGCAGTCTGTCCAACAGCCGTTTTGCCCCCAAAATACACCCGGCCTCTCTCAACGCGGCGGCGCACTCCGCTGTCATGGTCTCCTCACTGCCTCCGCCCAGGGAGGCTAAAATTACCCGCATCCCATCATCTCCCTGCATCGTTGTAATACAGTCTCGTAGTCCAGACCCTCCTCCTGGGGGCGGCGGATGAGCAGCAGCCTGGCTCCCGTGGCCTGGGCCGCCGCCGCTTTCTCCCCGAAACCCCCGGCGGGGCCTCCGTCCTTGGTGACCAGATATTTGATATCATACTGTCGGATCAGCGCCTCGTTCAGCGCCTGGGAGAAGGGGCCCTGGAGGGCCAGAATGTGGCTGCTGGGAATTCCCGCCGAGGCGCAGGCCTCCAGGCTGGACGCCAAAGGCAGCACCCGGGGGTAGAGGCGCTCCCCGCCCAGGGGGGCGAACACGCTTAATTCCTTGGCTCCGGTGGTGAGGAGGATGTTCCCCTGGGTATTTTGCAGCCACTCCGCCGCCGCCTGGGCGGTGGGGAACACCTCTGTCCCGGCCGGCACCGGGCTCTCCTCCCGCAGAAGGCGCAGGAGGGGCACCCCCGCCCCTTCACAGGCGGCCCGGATGGACCGGCTGGCCTGGACGGCGTAGGGGTGGGTGGCGTCCACGCACAGGTCCGCCCCCGCCGCGGTCCGGGCCATCTGGTCCTGGTCCATCCGGCCGGACAGCACCGTGATGCCGGGGGCCTTTCCCTGCTCCTCTTTGCCGTATTCCGTGGCCACGCACACCGTCACCGCCCCGCCCAGCGGCGCCAGAGCCAGGGACAGCCGCCGCCCCTCGGTGGTACCGCTGAAGATCACGAATTTCATAGATTCCGCTTCTTCTCGTAGCCCCTGGGGGTGACCATCTGCCCGTGGTCCGACAGGGTGGCGGAGGAGCCGATGAACACCGTGGAAAACATGTCCAGCTGGGTGTCCCGCAGCTCTTCCAGGGTCAAAATCCGGGACTCCTCCCCCGCCCGGCCGGTGTTGCGGACATAGCCGCACACCGTGTTGGGGCTCACCCCGGCGCTGAGGAGGATGTCACAGGCCCTTTGCAGATAGTCCGGGCGCTTGTGGGAGGCGGGGTTGTAAATCACCAGGGAAAAATCCCCCGCCGCGGCGCATTTCAGGCGATTTTCGATGACCTCCCAGGGGGTGAGCAGGTCGGACAGGGAGACGACGCAGAAGTCGTGGCCGATGGGGGCCCCCAGCAGCGCCCCGCCGGACAAAGCGGAGGTCACGCCGGGGACCACCTCCACCTCCACGTCCGGCCGCTGGGGGGCCAGCTGCAAAACCGGCCCTGCCATGCCGTACACTCCCGCGTCCCCGCTGCACACCAGGGCCACCGTCTTTCCGCTGTCCGCCGTCTCCAGCGCCCAGCGGCAGCGGTCGATCTCCTTTGTCATGGGGGTGGTGTAGGTCTCCTTGTCCGGGTACAGCCCGGATACCAGGTCCACGTAAACCGTGTAGCCGCACAGCACTTGGGCGTCCTCCAGGGCGGCGCGCGCCTGGGCGGTGAAATATTTGGGATCGCCGGGGCCCAGCCCCACCACATACAGCCGTTTCGCCATGTTCTCAGCCTCCCTGGGTGGGGGAGTCGGTCCCCCGCCGGAATTCGGTGGTAAAGGCCGGGTCATAGAGCTTGCTGCGCTCATAGCCCTGGCCCAAAAAGCCCCCCACCAGGATGATGGCGGTTTTCCAGATGCCCGCCGCGTCTCCCGCCGCCGCCAAATTGCCCAGGGTGCACCGGACGATTTTCTCCTCCGGCCAGGTGGCCTTGTACACGATGGCGGCGGGGGTGTCCTCGGTGTAGGCCCCGCCCGCCAGCAGGGCCGCCTGGACCTGCTCCTGCATCCCGGCGGACAGGAAGATGGCCATGGAGGAGCCGTGGGAGGCCAGCTTTTCCAGGCTCTCCCGCTCCGGCACCGGGGTGCGGCCCGCCATCCGGGTGATGATGACCGTCTGGCTCACCCCGGGCAGGGTGTACTCCGCCCCCAGGGCCGCCGCCGCCCCGCAGAAGCTGGACACCCCCGGCGTGTCGTCCCAGGGTATCCCCAGCTTGTCCAGCTCGTCCATCTGCTCCCGGATGGCCCCGTAAAGACAGGGGTCCCCGGTGTGCAGGCGCACCAGGTCCAGTCCCTTGGCCTGGGCCTCCTTCATCACGTCCAGCACCTGCTCCAGGGTCATTTCGGCGCTGTTGTAAATGGCGCACCCCTCTTTCACCAGTCCCAGCAGGGCGGGGTTCACCAGGCTCCCGGCGTAGATCACAATATCCGTCCCCTTTACCAGCTCCGCGCCCCGCAGGGTGATCAGGTCTGGGGCCCCAGGGCCTGCTCCCACAAAATGCACCATGTCAGCTCTCCTCCTTCACAATGACAGTGGCAAAATAGCCCACGTCCTCCGGCATGTTCTCCCAGTCGGTACACACCCGCTCTGTGGGCAGGCCGCAGTCCTCCACCAGCGCCGCCCGGTCCAATTGGCCGGCGACGGCCAGCACCTCCTTTATTTCCCCCAGGCCCCGGCCCGCCTTCATCAGCACCTTGCCGCCGGGTTGCCCCACCAGCGGGGCCACCGGGCCCTTGCCCACCGGGATGACGTGCAGGGGGGAGCCCCAGCTCACCAGGGTGGCGTTCAGCCTCGCCGCCGCCGCGCAAAAGCTGGGCACGCCGGGGATCATCGCCGTCTCGTATCCCCGGCTTTTGAGAATTTCCATCAGATATCCCCAGGTGGCGTAGATGGACACGTCCCCCAAATTGGGCATGGCCACGTCCTCTCCCGCGTCCAGACGGGCCTGAATGGCGTCCGCAGCCCTCTCGTGGGCGGCGTGGAGCAGGGCTTTGTCCCGCTCCATGGTGAAGTACAGGGGCAGGATGGTCTTGCCCTCCAGGTCCACCGCCCCCCGGACAATGTCCAGGGCCAGCATCTCGCCGCTCTTGGTCTGGGGCGCGGCGATGACGGGACACCGCTCCAAAATATGTACCGCCTTCAGGGTGATAAGCTCCGGGTCGCCGGGGCCCACCCCCACGCCGTAGCAGACGCCTTTCTTCACTTCCATCCCTCCAAAATCTCCTTTGCTTGATCGGTCCGGCCCAGGGGGCCGTACACGTTGGAAAACATCACCGCGCCGGTTTGATAGGCCCCCGCCGCCCGCCGCTCCAGGTGGAGCTGGATGGCGCTCAGCAGGCTGTCCAGCACCGGCCCCCGCAGTCCGGCCCGGTCCAGCAGCTCGATACAGGCGTCGGTGGTGGCCGCGGCCATCAAATTCCGGCACAGTTCGACGTCTGCCCCGCATAGAGCAGCATGGGCGCAGAACAGCTCCGTCCGGCAGTCGGCGTACTTGGAGTGGGTGTTCATGATCCCCCCCGCCGCCTTCACCAGCTTGCCCACATGGCCCACCAGCACTACCCGCTGAAACCCCTGGTTGGCGGCGATGTCCAGCGCCTCCCCCAGGAAGTTGGAGCACTTCACCACCGGCACCCCCAGGCCGTCCAGCCCGGTATTCTTCAAAAAATCCTCCCCGTAGTTGCCGGGGGTCAGAATCAGGTTTTTCGACGATTCCGCCGCCTGCCTCATCTGGACCGCGATGGTGTCCACAATGGCCTGTTCGCTCATGGGCTCCACGATGCCGGAGGTGCCCAGAATGGACAGCCCTCCCACCACGCCCATCACCGGGTTGAAGGTCTTGGCCGCCCGCTCCGCCCCGCCGGGGATGGAGATCACCACCTCCATGCCCCCCGTGCAGCCCAGCCCGGCGCAGACCCGCTCCACCTGCTCCCCGATCATCCGCCGGGGCACCTGGTTGATGGCGGCCTCGCCCACGGGCTGGTCCAGGCCGGGCTTGGTCACCCGGCCCACCCCTTCGCCGCCGTCGATGGACACGCCGGGGGCGTCCGCTCTCCGCACCGCCGCCCGCACCAGCATCCCGTCCGTCACATCGTAGTCGTCCCCGGCGTCCTTGCGGACCGCGCACCGCGCCCAGCCGCCCTCCAGCAGCTCCGCCTCCTCCAGGGGGACGGCGACCCGCCACCCCTTGGGGGTGTTCAGTGACGCCTCTTCCGGCGCTTTTCCCGTCAGCAGCAGCTCCGCCGCCGCCCCCGCCGCCAGCGCCGCGCAGGTGCCCGTGGTGTAGCCGCAGCGCAGCATGGCCCGCCCGCTGCGCACATAGTGTTCAAAATTCCCCGTGGCCGGTCCCCTCCTCCCTCGAGAAAACAAAAAGCGCTCCTGCTGAAGCAGGAACGCACTACGCCCCGCAGCGGCGGGGACGGTCGAGTCAGGACGCTTCCGGTTTCGGCAGAAAAACCAGGCTGCCATGTATCTGACTTATCCCCTCTATCGGGGCATCACAGTGACCGACTCGCAGGGACTCTCACCCTATTCCATGGACCGCCGAAGCGGTTTGCAGCTGGCACCTTATCAAATTGGTGATATTGTATCATACAACCGAACCGCTGTAAAGAGAGACTGTGGAATTTTTCAATTTTTGGCGGAAAACGGAAGCGGCGGCGCCTCTTTTTAATTTCGCCTCTCCCCTTGACAAGCTTGGAAGGACCTGTATAATCGGACACAGCGAGACATAAAATTTTATGGAAATGAGGGCAGCGCGGATGAGATTGGCCATATTTGCCTATAGCCGCCGGGGCCGAGAGACCGCCGGGCGGGTGCGGACCTGCCTGTGCGCACCTGGCGATGAATTCCGGTGCTATGCCCCGGAAAAACACGCAGGCGGGGAATTCGCGCCCATCCACGGCCCCTGCACCCAGTTTACCGCATCGGTGTTCGCCTGGGCCGACGCCCTGGTGTTTGTGGGCGCGACCGGCATCGCCGTGCGGTCTATCGCCCCCTATGTCAGGGACAAACGCACAGATCCCGCGGTGCTCAGCGTGGATGAGCTGGGACAGTTCGTCATTCCCCTCTTATCCGGACACATCGGCGGGGCCAACGCCCTGGCCCGCCGTCTCGCGGCGGCGTTGGGGGCTGTTCCGGTGGTGACCACCGCCACCGACATCAACCATAAATTCTCCGTGGACGACTGGGCCGCCCGGAACGGCTTAGCCATTACCGACATGTCCGCGGCAAAGGCCGTCTCTGCCGCCATTTTGGAGGGAACGGTACCCCTGTGCTGTGATTTCCCCATAGCCGGAACGCTGCCCCCCGGTACGGCGGCTGGAATGGGCGGCCCGCTGGGGGTCTGTGTCTCCTGGCGGGACCGGCTCCCCTTTGCCGCCACGCTTTTGCTGGTTCCTCCCGTGCTCCATCTGGGGCTGGGCTGCCGCCGGGGGGTGAGTCCGGAACAGGTCGGCGCGGCGGTGGAACAAGTGCTTGCGGACCATCACATCCGCCGGGAAGCCGTCAAATGCGCGGCCTCCATCGACCTGAAACAGAATGAACCCGGTCTGCTGGCGTACTGCGCACAGCAGGGCTGGCCTCTTGAATTTTATTCCGCCCAGGCCCTGGCAGCGCTGGAGGGAAATTTCACGTCCTCAGCGCGGGTGCTTCGGGTCACCGGCGTGGACAACGTGTGCGAACGGGCCGCCATGATGGGCGCCCAACGCCTGGTCGTCCCCAAAACCGCCCTCGGCGGCGTCACCGTGGCGGTGGCGGAGGAACACTGGGAAGCCCGGTTCTGACCGTTTTCCTCTGCCGGATAATGGCATTCCGCCGCTCTCCGGCGCTGACCGCCGCCAGCTCATGGGTCAAATAGTCCGGCCGGAGCCGCTCCACAATGGACGCCGCCTCCGGCGCGGTCCACGGCTGATGGCGGTCGATTTTCTGGATGTGCCGATAATTGACACCGTATTGTTCCAGACAGTCTTGGGGCAGATTGGCGGGCACCGCGCCGGTGTGCCCGCGCACATACGCTCCGCTGAGGGACTGATGCAGGTGTATGCCCCGGATATGGCGGCACAGGCCGCCGTGGGCGTCCAGCATCCGGTGTATGTACGCTATTCCCTCCTGCTGGCTGGCCAGACCTGTATTGGTATTCATCAGGTGTCCGGTATCCAGCATGATCCCCTTGCTGGGGCTGCGTATCCCCTCCAAAAGCCGCTCTGTCAAGTCCGGGTCTGTCATAGTCAGTCCCGGCCACCACAAGTTCTCCAGCAGGAAATCCAAGCTGGCCTCTTCTTTCCCCAGCAATGCGTTTACCACCTCCGCCGCCGCGTCAACCACCTCTTCCGAACTGTGCCGCCAGCGGTAGGTGTACCCCTCTTCAATGGACACGTCGGACACGTGGAACACCACATATCTGACCCCCAGCTTCCGCGCCCGCGCCAGGTCCGCGCGGTAGGTCTCCATCAAAAACTCCGCCCCCAGCCCACCGTAAAACCGCCGGGCCTCTTCCAGGCTTCCGTACTTCTCCAGCAGCATCCCCCGGTCCTCCCGGTAGAGGTCCAGCCAGTCGGTGAAAAAGGTCAAGTGGTAGCCCACCGCCAGCTCCCGTGGAAAGTCCTCCGGAATGGGTTCCTGGGCCCAAATGGCCTCCACGCCCTGGCAGCCGGTCTCTTTCAATTCCGCCCTCAGCCCCTCTCCTCCGCCGTACTCCTCCAGCACCCCGGCGGACAGAGGCAGCGGCATCAGCTCATACACCCGCCCACCCTCCTGTCACTCTGCCTTGTCAGACACTCTAATGCGGCGCTATTGCAGCGCGTCCAGTTTCCCATGCTTTTTCAGACCCGCTACCACCCAGCGCCGAACCAGGTCGTAAATAACGGCGAACACCGGCACACCCGCCAGAATGCCCACAAAGCCGAACATCCCCTGGAACAGCGTGATGGCAAACAGCACCCAGAATCCCGTGAGTCCCACGCTTCCCGCCAACAGCTTGGGCCCCAACACATTGCCGTCAAATTGCTGCAAAATGACGATAAAAACCAGAAATATCAGACAGTTCCGGGGGCTGGAAATAAAGATGAGCAGAGCGGCGGGCACCGCGCCGATAAACGGCCCAAAATAGGGAATCACATTGGTCACGCCGATTATGACACTGATGAGCACCGCGTTCTGGAAGCCCGCCACCACAGTCATCACCATGCAAAACACATAACAGATCAGCCCCACAATGGCACTGTCCAGAATTTTCCCGCCGAAAAAGCCCACAAAAGTGCTGTCGATAAAGGTAAATTCTTTCAATAGGCTCTCCGCCCGCTCCGGCTTGAATATGGCATAAACCAACGCCCTGCCGTGTTTGGCGAAGGTCTTGCGGGCCGCCAGCAGGTAAATGCAGATGATGACGCCCAGCACAATGTTTTTCAGCACCGTGAGCACAGAGCCCACTGTGGTAACCACGCCGTCCATCATCCCCTGCATGGTGGGCAGCAGATCGGTGGTGGCCCAATTTTGCAGCCAATTTTCCACACTGGCAAAAGCGTTGTTTACGTAATTTTGCAGAACCTCATTGCCCTCCAGGTGGGCCAGCACCCATTTGGCGAACTCCTCCGCCTTGGGGGGGACCGCCACCGCCAGGGCGATGATGCTCTCCACCATCTCAGGGATCACCATGCTCAGCAGCAGATAAATTACCAGCGCGCTCAGCGCCAGCACCGCCGCCACCGCTAAAATATTCGCCCGCTTTTTATACCGCTCCGGCAAAATGCCCTGTATTTTCCCCTCGAGAAAATTGCAGGGCGTTTTCAGCAGGTAGGCCATCACTCCGCCGTATATGAAAGGCGTGAGCACCCCCAGCAGCCATCGCAGGCTCTCCCGCAGCTGGTCCAGCCGCTGAATGCAGAAAAACAGCAGAATGGCCAGCGCCAGTGAGAGAAATCCTGTCAAGGACTGGAAAAAAATTTTCTTTAAAAATTCTTTGTTCATGTGCCGCCCCTCCCCGTGGATGATGCTTCTATCTTACATCAAGCGCGGTATGCTTTTCAAGTTAAATTCTCCCCCACTCCCGCATTTTTCGAGCCCCACGCAAAAAACCACCGGCTGATTGCTCAGCCGGTGGTTTTTCAAGCTTTGCGCCGCTTTTTCAGCAGCTGCTCAGCGCATGTTCAAGAAGCGCTGGCAGTAGTTCATCAGCATCTGCGCGGCCTCATAGCGGCTGGCGGTGCCTCTGGGCATCAGGCTGTTGCCGGAGCCGTTGACCACGCCGTTGCCCACGGCCCACTGCATGGGAGCCAGAGCGTAGGGGGACACGAGCCCGCTGTCCACGAATCCAGCCAGGCTGCTGGAACCGCTGGAGGAACCGCGGCGGTAGTTGTTATAGCGGTACAGAATGCTGGCCAAATCCTGGCGGCTGATGTCCAGCTTGGGATAGAAGTTGTTCCCGGTGCCGCCGGTGACGATTCCGTTGGCGTTGGCCCAGTTCACGGCCGCGGCGTAGTAAGCGGTGGGGGCCACGTCGTTGAAGCTGCTGTAGGTGGAGGCGTAGGGCTCCCCGGACAGCCGGTACAGAATCAGCACCAAGTCGGCGCGGGAGATGTTGGTGGTGCCCGCAAAGATCACGCTGGAGCCCGCGCCCTTCATCAGGCCGTGGCGGTACACGAAGCCCACCGCGTTATTGGCCCAGTGGCTGGGCGCCACATCGATAAAGGGATGGGCGCTGGCGGTAAAGCTGGGCGTGACGGTGACGGAGGTGGCGTTGACCGGGGCCACGAAGGTGTAGGTGTTCTCCGCGACGCGGGACACGCTGACGCTGGAGCCGGTGTTGGTCACGGCGGACACAGCCAAGGTGGTGTAGCCGCTGTTGGGCCGGGTGGTGACGGTGACGGTGGTGCCGCCCTTGACCTTACCGCCGGAGGCGTTGGTGGAAGCGGAACCGTTGGCCGCGCTGGCCACGTTGATGGCCACGTCGCCGTTGACGGCGAAAGCCGGGGTCACGGTGATGCTGGTGACGCCCTCGGGCACCTTGAAGGTGTAGCGGTTGGTGGCGGTGCTGGTGTAGGCCACGGTGGCGCCCGTATTGGTGCGGATGGTCAGGCCGCTGGTGCCGTAGCCCGCCTTGGGGCTGGTGGTGACGGTGATGGTCTCGCCCGGGTCGGCCTTGGAGGCGCTCAGCCCTGCGCTGCCGTTGGCGGCGGCGACGGTGCTGATGGTCACGCTCTTCTCGGTGGGC
>CANOBV010000013.1 GCA_947564255.1 uncultured bacterium
ACACCCTGGCCACCGTGGCCCACCGGATTGAGGATATGTTCTTCATCATCCGGGAGGGCACCATGTCCGTGGTCTCCGAAGAGAACCGCCCGGCTCTGTTCGACGTGGTGTTCCAATCCATCGACTTCTTCCGGGGAGAGGTGGAAAAGGTGGAGTCCGGCGAACCTCTTGATAAGGATATCGACAGCTTCCTTACAAATATTAATACCTTGATTGCAAAAATCAAGGGGGAGGAACCCCCGGCGCCGGCCCCCGCGCCGGCGGCTGCCGGGTCGCCTGCGCCGGCCCCCGCCCCGGTGGCCGCCCCTGCCGGAAACGCCGCGTTTCCTCACGCCCTTCGGGTGAACTTTGAAGAGGGCTGCGGCATGGAGAGCCTGCGGGCTTTCATGCTGGTCACGGCGGTAAAGGATGTGTGCGGCGAGGCGGATTTCACCTTCGAGCCCGCCAACGTGGAAAACGACTCGTCCACCACCGAGAGCATCATCGACAACGGCTTCCATTTGATGTTCCGCAACGAGCAGGACCGGGCCAACGCCATTGCCACCATCAAGACCGTGGGTTCCGTTCAGGGTTATCAGGCCTATGAGTGCACCCCGCAGGAGGAGAAGCCCGCCGCTCCCGCTCCCGCCGCAGCCGCTCCCTCCCAGAGCGCCGCTCCCGCCGCGGCTCCCGCCCCTGCGGCTGCCGCTCCCGCCCCCGCCGCACAGCAGCAGCACCCCAAGGAGACGCTCATCAGCGTCAATCTGAGCAAGCTGGACCAGCTGTCCGCCGTAGTGGGCGAAATCGTCATCACCGAATCCATGGTCACCTCCTCCCCCGATTTGAAGGGGCTGGCTCTGGACGCCTTCTCCAAGTCCGCCCGCCAGCTGCGCAAGCTCACCGACGAGCTTCAGGACGTGTCCATGTCCCTGCGCATGGTCCCCGTGTCCAGCGTATTTCAGAAGATGACCCGCATCGTCCGGGATATGACCAAAAAGCTCAACCGCCCCGCCAAGCTCACCCTCATCGGCGAGAATACCGAGGTGGATAAGACCATCGTGGACTCCATCGGCGACCCCATTATGCACATGATCCGCAACTCCATGGACCACGGCATTGAGGAGACTCAGGAGGAACGCGTCGCCGCGGGCAAGGACCCGGTGGGCGAGATCATCCTGTCCGCCCGGGACACCGGCAGCGAGGTCATTATTGAGATCATCGACGACGGCCGGGGCGTCAACGACGAGGCCGTTCTGGCCAAGGCCATCCGCCAGGGAATCGCCTCCCCCGATGTGGACTACAGCCACCGGGAGATTCTCAACTTCCTGCTGGCCCCCGGTTTCTCCACCAACACCGAGGTCACCGAGTTCTCCGGCCGGGGTGTTGGCATGGACGTGGTGAAGCGGGGCGTGGAGGAACTGGGCGGCAGTGTGTCCATCTCCAGCGAACTGGGCAAAGGCATGACCACCACCATCCGTATCCCCTTGACCATGGCCATCATGGACGGCATGGAGGTGTCGGTGGGCGACTCCATCTTCACCATTCCCATCAATAATATCCTGTCCACCATGAAGGTGGCCGCCGGAGAGGTCATCCACGACTCCAGCAGCGGCGAGATCATCAAGTGCCAGGGCAATTTCTACCCCATTATCCGTGCCCGGGAGCTCTATCAGCTCCAGGGCGGCTACACCAGCGTAGAGGACGGCGTACTGCTGTGGCTGGAGGCCGGCGACCACTCCTACTGCCTGTTCGTTGACGAGCTTCTGGGCCAGCAGCAAGTGGTGGTCAAGCAGCTGCCCGCCTACGTAAACAGCTACAATATCAAGAGCTACGGCATCAACGGCTGTACCCTGCGCAGTGATGGCAGCATCAGCATCATCTTGGACGTGGCCAGCCTCTACTCTGCCGCCCGGGGCATGTGACGGGCGAATCCGGGAATTAAGGAGAGAAAAACATGAATGACGACATGATGTTCGCCCGTGAGGACGAGCTGGCCGCGCTGAACACTCCTGACGATGGGGTGGACGCTCAGAAATACCTCATTTTCATGGCCGACGAGCTGAAGCTGGGCGTGGTGGCCGAACACGTGGTGGAAATCCTCACCAACCAGCCTATCACCTATCTGCCCATGGTGCCCGACTTCATCCGGGGTATCATCAACATGCGCGGTCAGATGATTCCCATTCTGGATATCCGCGCCCGGCTGGGCCTGCCCTCCCAGGAGGACAGCCTGGTGGTGGTCATCAACCTGGGAGACGTGCAGCTGGGCATCCTGGTGGACGCCGTGGACCAGATGCTGGACATACCCAAGGCCAATATCCACCCCCTGCCCGCCAACAGCACGCAGCTGCTGGTATCCGGCATGTGCTCTTTGCCTGACGGTTCCGGCACCATGATGGTACTGGACTGCGAGCAGCTCATGCCTCATGATTAACACGGGAGCCGGCGGGGTAGGCTCGTTTAACCCCATGACAATCTCCGATGCCGACTTCACCCGGCTGGTGAAGTTCATGCAGTCCAACTACGGCATTGACCTGAGCCAGAAAAAGCAGCTCATCACCGGTCGTTTGTCCACAGCCATCAAGCAGCGGGGATACATCAGCTTTTCCGATTTTGTCAACCATGTGCTCCAGACCAAAGACAACGACGAAGTTACCCTGCTGCTGGATAAGCTGACCACCAACTATACGTTTTTCATGCGGGAAAAGGAACACCTGGACCTGTTCTGCCAGAAAATTATCCCCGATATCGTCCAGCGCCACCAGCGTGACAAAACCCTTGCCATCTGGAGCGCGGGGTGTTCCACCGGCGAGGAGCCTTACAACATCACCATGTTCCTCTTCGATTACCTGGGCGCCCAGGCCAGCCAGTGGGATTGCCGGCTTCTGGCCACGGATATCTCAAACCGGGCCATGACCGCCGCAAAAAAAGGCGTGTATGAGCTGCCCGACACCATTCCGGCGGACTGGAAGAAAAAATATTTTGTTCCCCAGGCGGGCGGACAGTATCAAGTCGCCCCCAAGGTCCGGGATAATGTGATTTTCCAACCGTTCAATCTGATGGACCCCATCAAATTCCGCCGGAAGTTTGATGTGATTTTCTGCCGGAATGTGATGATCTATTTCGACCAGCCCACCAAAGACGCCCTGGTGCGCCGCTTCTACGACGCCACTGTTCCCGGGGGCTACCTGCTCATCAGCAAATCTGAGAATCTCAGCGCCAATATGCCCTACCGGAGGCTGGCCCCGTCCACATTCCAAAAGTGAGAAAACAGCCGGGCCGATCCGCTTCCGCTGGTCGGTCCGGCACTCTTTGAAAGGGGAGGACTTCTTCCTATGCCGATTCCTGCAGCTCCAAACAAAAAGATCCGTGTCATGGTGGTTGACGATTCCATGGTGGCCCGGAGCATGCTTATCCGGGGCCTGTCTGCCCACCCCAGGCTGGAGGTGGTGGGTTTCGCCATCAATACTCTGGACGCAAAAAACAAAATTCCCCAATACCAACCCGATGTTATCACCATGGACGTGGAAATGCCTGGTCAGAACGGCATTGAATTTTTGAGGCAGTACCTGCCCACCCACCCCATCCCGGTCATTGTGGTATCCTCCTTGAACCTGAAGGTTTTTGATGCCTTGGCCGTGGGCGCGGTGGATTTCGTGCGCAAACCCGACGACCGCACCACCAGCGAAGCCACTTTCCTGGCCGCCTTGGCTCAAAAGGTGATTATGGCCGCCACTGCACGGCCCCGCACCGCCCCCATCTCGTCTCCCGGCGGACAGGCGGGCGCAGCACCGGCCCCCAATCTGGGCGCCAGCCCCGCCCTGGACCGGGTAATCATCGGCTTAGGCGCCTCCACCGGCGGCACCGAGGCCACCTTGGCAGTGATGAAACGGCTTCCCGCCGATATCCCGCCCATGGTTATTGTCCAGCATATGCCCCCCGGATTTACCCAGATGTATGCCGAGCGCCTTAACCGGCTGTGCGCCATGGAGGTGCGGGAGGCCAAGAGCGGCGACGAGCTCCACCGCGGCCTCGCGCTGGTGGCCCCCGCCGACCTTCAGTGCCGGGTGGTGCGCATCGGCGCGCGGTATACCGTCTCCTGCACCCCTGGGGAAAAGGTCAGCGGCCACCGTCCCTCGGTGGACGCCATGTTCCAATCCATGGCCGACGTGGTGTCCTGCAAAATGGTGGGCATCATCATGACCGGCATGGGGCAGGACGGCGCGGTTGGCCTGCTGGCCATGCGCAAAAAGGGCGCCTACACCATCGGCCAGGACAAGGAGTCCTCGGTGGTATACGGTATGCCGGGCGTGGCCCAGAACATCGGCGCGGTCTGCGTTCAGGCTTCCTGCGACAACGTGGCCAACGTATTACTGCGGCATTTAAAAACTTTGGGATAGCCGAAAAATCCCAGGAAATGGGATAGGAAAAATGCGCCAAAAAAGCTGTTGCCGCCCGGAGCCTTAGAAAAAAGGCCCCGGGCGGTCCTGTTTTCTCAAAGAAATTTCCCGGCGTTCTTATGTTCCCGCCGATTTTGCCGATATATTGATTGTAGAACGAGAAACCTATCGGATATCAAAAGGATGTGAGTGACTATGCTGACCTCGTCCGGTTACGGCGCGATTTCCTCCATTGGTCCCGCGAAGGTCTACCGGGCCAGCGCGGGCCGCGACAAACGGACCCAGGTGATCCCGGGCAGCAGCAATTATGACAGCGTGACCCTTTCCGCGTCCACTCAGGACAGCCGGTTCCTTGGCCTGGTCAGCCGCCTCTCTCAGGAGGTGCGCACCGCCACTACCACCGGAGATGTGGCCGCCCTGCGCCAACAGGTGGCGTCCGGACAGTATACCCCGGACCCTATGGCTATTGCGGGCCGGATACTGTTCTTTGGGGAGGGCAGATAAATGAGCGCACCCTTTTCGGCCTACCTGGACCTTCTTCACGACCTCAGCGGCTATTTGGACCAGCTGTCGGAACTGGCCCGTCAAAAGGTCGATGTGGTCCGGCAGGACGACCTTCTGGCACTTGACGAAGTGCTCAAGCAGGAACAGGCCATGACCCTCACCCTCCGCGGTCTGGAACAGCGCCGGGTCAAACTGGTCAAAGAGCTGGGCCTTGAGGGCACTTCTCTCATAGACCTGCCCCAGAAAAGCCCGGAGGAACTGGAAGACCGGGCCCGTCAGACGGCGGAGGAGCTCCGCGGCAGCTATAAAATTTACCGCAGCTGCGCGGACACGGCCCGCAACACGCTGGAGCTGAACCTTCATCAGATTGAAAAGCTGGCGGCCGCCGCCGGCACAGATCCCGCCGTTTTGGGCGCGGGTTACGAGGCCCCTGGGGTCGAACCTCCCAAAAATATGAAAACAGACTTCCGCGCCTGACCGCGGTCATCGATAAGGAGTTTTTGCTATGGGTACCATTGGAACGTTTGATTCCTTCACCACCGCCCGCCTGGGCATTTACGCCGCCCAGCACGGCCTGCGCGTGACGGGCAACAACATCGCCAACATCAACACCTACGGCTATACCCGCCAGCGTCTGGACCAGGTGAGCTTCAAAGCCGGCTCCCATGACATGTACGCCTCCCAGCTGGACAACCACGTGGGCAGCGGCGCGCTGGTCACCGGCATCAACCAGGTGCGCGACCCCTACTTGGACATCCGCTACCGCAACACCGCCTCCAAGGTGGGCTATAACGACACCTTCCTGGCGGGCTTGAAAGAGATTCAGGACACCCTTGACGAAGTGGGCAAATACATCAGCGAGGACAAGGAGGGCGACGGCATTCTGAACGCCCAGCTCCAGGACCTGCGCGACATGCTCCAGCGGCTCAACTCGGACCCCACCAAGGCCAACGACACCCTGGTGCGCAACTCCGCCGAGACGCTGTGCAGCATTTTTCACCAGTACGCCAACGCCCTGGAGACCCTGCGGCAGAACACCCACGACTCCTTTAAGGAGGAGGTCTCCTCTGTCAACGAGATTCTCACCAATATCCGCAACCTGAACGAGACCATCCGGCAGGCGGAGATTCACGGCGACAACGCTCTGGAAATGCGGGATGAGCGCAACCGTCAGATTGACGCCCTGTCCGAGTACATGCAGATCAAGGTAGAGTATACCATGGAGGACATCGGCGCGGGGCTCCAGGTGGAGAAGCTCACCATTTCCCTTGGCAACGCCAATCCGGACCCCTTGGTGGATACCGACGAAACCGTGCTCATCGACGGCATTTACGGCGCCCAGCTGTCCATCCGGCAGGAACCGAAGCTCAATCCGAATTATGACCCAAACCTTCCGTTTTCTGCCACAAACCTGAAATATTTGGACAAGGACGGCAATCCCTGCAAATTGGATGACCCCAATCTGGCCACGGAAGACAACCCCAATTATGACCTGGACGTGTCCCGTCTGGTGGATTCCCGCGGCCGCTGGCATCCCGAGGCGCGGTTCCGCACCTCCTATGAGCTGGACGACAATGACCTGTACGGTTCCCTCCAGGCCATTCGGGAACTGCTGACGGAGAGCGGCGAGTTCGCCACCACCGACACCGTGGCCAATGTGGACGAAAGCGCCTCCATCAAACGGGGCATCCCCTATTTCCAAAAGTCCCTGGACCTGCTGGCCCGGGAGTTCGCCAAACAGTACAACTCCCTCAACCAGGGCTATGTTGTGGACCAGGACGGCAATCCCGTCACCACCGTGACCGGCACTGCGGAGGAGCTGGGCCTGAGGCGGGACGAGGACGGCTACTACATTGACGCCGACGGGTACTATGTGCCCAACACCGACCACGGCACCTGCGTGTTCAGTTCGCCCGCCACCAGGGTAAAGGCCGGCCTCACCGACCAGGAAAAGCAGGACATCTTAGCCGACCCAAATAAAAACCCCAACGGCCACGCCACTTGGAAAGAGTATATGGATTACCACGGCGCCAACGACCCCGAGACCAACGTCACCTTGACCGCCCACCCCGAAAACGTTGATGACAAGGGAAATCAGCTGGGCGTCAAGCTGGGTGGCGTGCTGTTCAGCAACAACAACAAGGGCGACGACCCCAGCGACATTACCGCCGCGAATATCGACGTCTCCCACAGCTGGTCTACCGGCGATTTGAAAATCATTCCCACCTTTATCCGCCTCCACGACGGCACCGTCTCCAACACCACCAAGCAGGAAAACATCGGCCACATGATCTCCAAGGTGGACGAACCCCTGCTCTACAATCCCCAGGATTTGGTGGGTAAAAACGGAGTGAGCACCAAGCTGTTCAAAGGCTCCTTCAACGACATGTTCAACAATATGGGCAGCGTACTGGGCAATGACCAGCGCATTACCAACGTCCAGCTTAACACCGAGTACACCCGCCTGGTGGAAATCGACACCAGCCGCGACGGCGTGTCCGGCGTGGACCTGAACGACGAGGCCATGAACATGATGCAGTTCCAGAAGGCGTATTCCGCCGCCTGCCGTCTGATGACCGCCATCGACGAGGCAATTGACCGTCTGATCAACAACACCGGCCTTGCCGGGCGCTGAGCGTAAGGGGGTATACAAGCTATGATCCGCGCGACTACCGGCGGCGTGCTGAGAAGCTACCGCAAAAATTTGATGAATTCTTTCATCTCTCAAAATAAGGCCCGGGACACGGTGCTCACCCAGCGCACCTTCAATTCCTTCGCCGAGAATCCTGCCGCTGCCGCCAAATGCTTCCGTCTGCGCAAATCCCGCATGATGGTGGAGAGCCAATATGAGGTGTGCAGCGACACCTACCACAAATTTGAGAGCGCCTATTCCTGCCTGCAGAGCATCGACGAAATTTTGGACACCGAAAACCCCAACTTCATGAAAACGCTGAGCAGCACAACGCTGAAGATGCTCAACGACCCCGAGGGCGACGCCCGGACCCAGCTGGGCAAGGTTCTGGACCAGATGTCCGAGGAAATCATCCAGCACATGAACCAGACTTACGGCGACAATTTCATCTTTGCCGGGGCCGACGGACACAACGTTCCCTTTGAAATCAAAACAATGGAGGACGGCAAAAACCGGCTGTATTACCGGGGTGTGCCCGTGGACGCGGCGGAACCCAAGGTTCTGAAGGACGGCGCCAACTTCATCAAAATGACCGCCGACGGGAAATACGACGTCAACGGTACCGCGACAGATGAGATCTACCTTAAAATGGACAATGTGAAACCCATTTCCATTGAGGAATACAATAAGACCTACGTTCCCCCCGAGGTAGAAGAACAGAAGGTGCCCGATCCGCCCTTTGTAGATAAGACAGTTGTTCAGGAATACAATATGGACGGAACCCCGAAAACAGATGGCACCCCAGGCGGTTATTACAAAATCACCGATGGCCGTACCGACGTCGGCATCACCGCCCCCAACGGCGAGCAGTTGATCAGCATCGAGCAGTATGACAAGATGGTTTCCAATTCCAAAAAAGCGCCCCAGCTGATTCAGAACGGCAACAACGACACCGCCGTGGAAGTCGATGCGAAAGGCGTTCCCACCACCAACGGCGGCTATTATCTCACCGTGGAGGGCGACCCCAAGGATCAGATCATCACCAAAGAACAGTATGAGACCGACTGCGAAGACGCAAAAAAGCTGGAAACCCTCATCAAGGAAAAGCAGTTCGTGGACATCGGCCTGGGCTTCCGCGAGGACAACAACGAACTGATTGAGTCCAGCGGCTACAACGCCGCCCTCCAAGGCATCGCGTTCCTGGGCTACGGCGTAGATAAGGACGGCGACCCCAAGAACGTCTATTCCATTGTACAGCGTCTGAAAGAGATTGCCGGCAGCGTGGAGGACGGCACGGACTGGTCCAAGGAGGTATACGACGAATTCCACGGCTTGGTACAAAAGCTGGAGAAAGCCTCCTCCAACTACAAAACCAAGTTTACCAATATGGCCGCAGGCACCACCAAACTGAAAACCAACCTGAAACTGCTGGAGGACAACCACTACAATCTCCAGGAACAGTATTCCGAATTGGAGGACGTGAACATGGCCGAGGCCATCACTTCCTTCATCTGGGCACAATACTGTTACAACGCCGCTTTGAAGGTGGGCAACAGCGTCCTGTCCGAGAGTCTGATGGATTATCTAAATTGATTTTCATGCGAAACGCATGTTAAGGACTTGCGTACTCAACTATGAGGGCAGGTTCCAAGTTGTTGCTAGAGAGGAGCGGAAATTGAGATTATGTATCCCCTGATTGAAATTAAAACTGTCCCCATCGAAATTGAAATGAAGGTGTCCCACGCCAAGCTGGAGTACAGCAGGGGTACCGCTGATCTGGAGATCTCCCGGGGAGAGGGTGGGCTGAGCATTAAAAGCCGGCCCATCAAGCTGAACATCGATACGTTTGAGGCCCGCAACTCCGTCTGCCCCACTGCCGTGCGTTCCATTGAACAGTACGCCCAGCAGGGCCAGCAGGCCTCCTATACCGCCACCGCCACCTATGCCCAGCAGGGCCAAATGCTTTTGGAGGCGAAAATCGGACAGGATATGCTCACTCAATTTGCGGCGGACACCGCCATGAAGAACTACAAGCCCAATGTGGGTCTGGAATTTCTCCCCTCTGTCCCCCCTGAAATCACCTGGGACCCGGGCGAGATGCACATCCGTTATGAGATGGATAAGCTGAATTTTGACTGGCGGGTAAACCAGCCCCAATTTGAGTTTACCCCCGGCGATATCGAACTCTCCGTCACCCAGCAGCCCGATGTGATCATCAAGTATGTGGGCGGGCCGCTGTACGTCCCCCCCTCCTCCGACCCTGACTATACGCCGGTGGACGTGGAGGCATAACACACGCAGACACACCCGTTCAGGCGCGGAGCGCCTATGGAGGTATTCGTGAAGGTACAGACCAAATATTTCGGTCAAATTGACTACGAGGCGGGAGATATCATTACTTTTCCCGCCGGCCTGTTCGGCTTTGAAGAAGAACATGAGTTTCTGCTCCTGCCCTTTGAGGGCAGCGCGGGTTCTCTGCTCTGCTTCCAGAGTATCCACACTTCTGCTCTGGCTTTTGTGGCGATGGACCCCTTTGCCCTGCTGCCCAGCTACACCCCCGTTCTTCAGCCCCATGAATTGAAGGAACTGGGCGTGGACGACAGCCAGGAACTGGGTTTTTATGTGTTGTGCGTGGTAAAAAAGCCCGTGGACCAGAGCACCGTCAATTTAAAGTGCCCCGTAGCCATCCACCCGGACACCCGGGTGGCCCGTCAGGTCATTTTGGAGACGGACAATTATGAGATGCGCCACCCCCTGGCCCAGTTTGGAAAAGAGGAGGGCGCGGTATGCTGATCCTGCAACGCAAAGCCGGCGAGTCCCTGGTCATCGGAGAGGATATCACCATCCGGGTGGTCTCAGTGGACGGTACGCGGGTGCGCCTTGCCATTTCCGCACCGGAGGATGTCTCCATCCTGCGCAGCGAATTGGTGACGGCCACCGCCGCAAACCGGGATTCCGCTATGGAAGAAACCGCCCCCGTGGAACTTTTGGACCTGCTGGGCGGCGTGCTGGACCATAAACGGGAGGGGCCGAAGTCCTCTCTCAAGACCCACGCTCCGGCGGCGCCGGAGGGAAAGGAGGACTGACCTATGATGGAATCCATTGCCAATATGGCAATGGGGATGAGCGCCGCGTCTTTCGCCACCAACTACTCCCTGGCCGTCACCAAGAAGATGATGGACAGTCAGGAACTGGCTGGGCAGGAATTGGCGAAGATGCTGGAAGCGGTTCCTTCCCCCGCCAAGGGGCAGCACATCGACGTTTACGCATAAGCGCGGAAAAGCCGGCCTCAGGCCGGCTTTTTTATGTCTATACAGGGATTGACCCGCCTCTAAACCGGCTATAATCAAGGATAAACCTGTTATGGAGGCTGGCCATGGAATTCTCTAATTTTTGCGCCTGCGGTCCTTCCGGATATGCCCTGCTAAAACAACGTGTGGACGCCTGCGCCGGGGTTGGGCGAAGCTATGAGTTTGCCCATTGCGGCCTGCCCGCCGGATGCGCCCCCAATCAGGCCCACGTGGGCTTTTGGAAAAAAGGAGGCAATTATCTGCTCTATTTCCGTCCCCCTGTGGCTTATAAGGGACCTGACACGCGCTTGCGGGATTTCTTCAGCCGCGGGGATGTACAGTGTTTCTCCGGCTTTCAAACCATGGTAAACTGTCTTCAGTCCCTGGAGCGGCCTGCTCCGCCGCCTCAAGACTCCCCCGGCCCTTTTCAGCGGCTTAATCTGGCTCTCCAAGAGCAGGTGCTGGGTCAGGAGCAGGCGGTGCTGGCGGCCTCGTTCAAGCTGTGGAACCACGCTTGCAAGCGGGAGCCCCTGCGCCCTCTGTCACTTATCTTCTATGGTCCCACCGGGGTGGGCAAATCGGAGCTGGGTAAGGCGGTGGCTCCCGCCTTGAACCGCTGTATAGGGGAGGAACGTTATCGCCTGGTTTGGACGGAGCTCAACACCTTTACCCAGGTCCATTCCGTTTACCGGCTCACCGGTGCGCCGCCGGGATACGTGGGGTACGACGACCCTCCGGTTCTGGAGGCGGTGCGCCGTTGTCCCCATACAGTGTTCATGTTCGATGAGCTGGACAAGGCCCATCCCGAAGTACTCAAGGTGTTCATGTCCATTTTGGACGAAGGGCGCTGCACTGCCCGCCGGGAAGATGCGCAAGGAAGCCGAGAATTGGATTTTCGCCGCTGTATCCTTCTGTTTACCACCAACACAGACTTGTCCCATCCGGAACGGCTGCGGTTGGGTTTCGCTCCGCCCCCCCGGACGGCGGCCCTCCCCTCTCCTTCTCCTGCCGCTTCCGGCGCCGCTGGGCTGGCTCAACGCCTATATCAGGAAGACGAGTCCGCCCGGCTCGCTCTAACCCGGTCCGGCGTACTTCGGGAAATCGCCGGACGATTCAGCGGCCTCATCGGTTTCAAATCCTTGGACCGCACAGCCCGGGCAGCAGTCACCGCCAAGCAGATCGCCGCCCTTGGCCGGGAATATGGCCTGAACGTGGCCCAGGTATCTCCCGCTCTCGCCCAGGCCCTCACACCCCAAAGCGCCGTCTCCCCCCGCTCTGTGGTGCCCATGCTGGAAGGAGTGCTCACCCCTGTGTTTCTCTCCCATACCGCCCTGGCCGGGAAAGGGACCGCCCTGCGGCTGTCCGGCACACCGGAACACATGCAGCTCTCCCCCGCTTGATGGCGGCTTTGCGGCCGCTGCGGCAACTATAAAAAACCGCTGAGAACACGGCGTTCTCAGCGGTCTTTTATTTATTGAGGAGAATACTCCAGCTCTGTCACCTGATTGCTGTTCGGGTCCAGCCGATAGAGATGTTCACCGTCCAGACTCATCAGATAGCTCCCCATATACTCATTACTCTGGGGCAAATTGTGATTGCTGTACACATACATGCAGATACAGGGCTTTCCGTCCACCATCTGGGTGCCGTCCATGGGGATGACATCGTAGTCTCCCATGGAGGTCCCAGCCAGACCCAGCTGAGCCGGGTCCATGTTCTCCAGCCGTTCCTGGGCATCCCAAATACCGATGCTCTGGCCTGGGCGCTGGGTACTGGGCGGGGGCGAGGTCACCCGTCCTTCCTCCTCATCCGCCGTAACCACGCACTCCCCAGGCGACCATGTGATACGCACCGTCAACACCAAATCCGGAGCCTCTTCCACCGGCTCCGCCGATTCCTCCGGGGCCTCTGACGGAGCAGAAGACTCTTCTGGAGCGGTTTCCTCCGGAGCGGCGCTGCCCTCCTCACCCTCAGGTGTGGCGGTGGGCTCCGGCGTGGGCGTAACTTCCGGCTCCGGCTTTGGCAGGTTCCGGGCCAGCAATATCATACCTTCGGCAGTGGTGAAGTCCGGCTCTTCCTTTACCCGGACAAACTCCTCGTCCACCAGGAAAAAGTGGTCCTCAGCGGAATTTAATTGGCCCATGTAGGTTTCCGCCACCTTGCCGGCATCCGCCAAATCAGTATATGTATAGGTAATGGTCTTGGCCAGCACCGCTTTGGCCTGATATTCATCTGAACCCAGCACCATGCCTGGGACCGTGTTATCCCCCACCGGCAGTTCGCTGGGCAGGATCGGAGGGTCAGGCTCTACCGACACGCTGGGTTCCGGGTCTTTCTCTCCGGTGAATTTGGGAATGACCACGAAGAAGATAATGGCCGCTGCGGCGGCAATAACCACCACTGGAATGAGAAGAACAATCAGCGGAAGCTTCTTCTTCGGCTGTTCCTCCCCCTCCGGGACTTCGGTTTCCTCCACCGGCAGTTCCTGGCCCTTTTTAGGCTTTTTCCCCTTAGGCGGTCTTTCCTTTTTCGGCTTTTTCGGTTTCTTCTCCTTGGGCGCTTTGGGCGCCTTCGGCTGTTTCGGTTTTCCTATGGGCATGGATATAACACCTCTCGCGTCTCTCCCATCAGTTCAGGGTGATTTTCACGGCGTCCTGTTCCTTCAGCGCGTGCTGGAACCCCCGCTCCACGCCGTTGACTTCCAGCCGGACCGCCCTGTCCAGATGTTCAAAATCAATGCCGGAGTACTCCAGCAGGTCCATCAGATAATACGGAGCCCCATCCTCCTTCTGGGGAAGGGCCAGCGGCTCTCCATTGAGAAACAGATGCACCTCCCGCGGACGGTACGTCTGCCGCTCTGGAACCACCGGACGATAGACCGGGGCCGCTTGTGCGGATATCGGAGACGGCTCCGGCCGGGGAGCGGGTTCCTCCCGTTTCACAGGCGGCGTCTGACGCAGTGTGAGCACCACATCTCCCTGATTCAGCTGCGTCTCCATAGCGGCGGGAGCGTTGTTCACCAGCACCTTGCCATAAAAGTCAAGGCCCAGCAATTCCTGCACCGTCCGGCTGGCCGACGCTCCATGGCGGGCCGCCACAAAGTCGATGTGATCCCCGGCGTGAATCACGGCCGACAGCACAGCCTCCTCTCCGTTCACCCGCAGCACAGCGGGAACGGCGGGCTCGCCCCGGAACACCAGACGCTTGCCATCCAGCGTGACCGTGAGGCTTTTGCCTGTCTTTCCCACCATGTCGGCATAGCTGTAGCCATTCATCAGCAGGATATCCCGCAGGGTGAGCACTCCGTTGCGGAACAGCTTGGCGCTCTGGCCATTCAGCGTCACCATATAACTGTCGTTTAACAGCCCCAATCCCGCCGACACAGCAATGCCCAAAGGGGTCGCATACTCCGGCTTTTCCAGCTCCAGCGATTCCGAGAATACGGACAGGGCGAAGTTATTCCCCGCGATGGCTACCCGCTTTTCATCCATCTCCAGCTGGATGGCCACCTTTTCCCGCAGACCCGCCAGCTTGCTGCCGCCGCCTGCCAGGAATACCGCAGAAGGGGGCGTACCGTTCACACTCAAAATTTGTTTTGCAATCGCGTCCGCCAGCTTATCCATGGGTTCCTGGATGGTTTGCACCACCTCATCCACCGCGATGCGCTCCTCCTGGCCCAGGATGTTCCGGCAGCGGATCAGTTCCTCGCTCTCGCCGATGGACCGCTTGATCTGCTCGGCGGTTTTGAAGTCCACCAGATAACCGCGCATAATGGCCTCAGTGACTTCATCCCCCGCCACGGTAGCCATGGTGTATCCCACCACACTGCCGTCCCGGCACAGGGCGATGTCGGTGGTGCCGGCGCCGATGTCCACCATGGCCAGATTCAACAGCCTCAGTTCGGCGGGAATGGCCGCATTCATGGCCGCAATGGGCTCCAGCGTCATGCTGGCCACTTGGAGGCCTGCGGTGCGCATGGCGGCGTACAGGCTCTCCACCACCTCGCCCGGCAAAAAGGTGGCCACCACATCCGCCTCCGCCTTGCGTCCCGTGTGATACTGCAAATTGGCCATGGGGTAGTTGTCCAACCGGTACTGGGCCACAGTATATCCCACCAGGAACATCTGGCGGCGGCTGTCGCCGTCGGACTGGAGGGCCTCCTCCGCAACGGACACCGCCCCCGCCTCCAGCGCACTGATCTGTTCGGCGTCAATGGACTGCTCCTCGGGCAGCTCCAGGGTGAAGGAACCCTTCTGGGTGCGCAAAGCCCGCCCGGCGGCGGCCACACATACCCGCTCCAGCCGTACACCCAGGCGGCTTTCCAGCCGCTGAGTCACCGTCCTGGCCAGCGCTCCCACCTGTTTGATGTCGTCAATCTGGCCGTCCATCATGGCCCGCTTGCCATGCTCCGCCATCTCCACATCCATGACCTTCAGCCGGTCTCCCACCGGCCGGCCCACTACGCCCACCACGCTGCGCGTGCCGATATCCAGGGCGAAAATCAGGTCCTTGTCCTGGACCTTCATATCTGACATAGGTCCGCTCCTCTCTTGCTGAGGTTTTCAGGGGTGATACGGGTCCATAAAAACCGCCAGGGGACGGCATGACTGCCGCCCCCTGGCAGCCTGTTTGGTTCAGAGAACCCGATTAATACTTACTGAATACGCTGGAAGCAGAGGTATCGCGGCTGGGCGCTGCATCATAGTCGTCATAAGAACCGGCGGCAGGCGCGGCGCTGTAGGCGGGCTGAGCCTTGGGCATGAAGCCGTCCTGGCGCAGCTTGAACCTGGCCAGCAGTTCCTTCATCAGCGCGGCCTGACTGGACAGCTCTTCGCTGGCGGCGGCGGACTCTTCGCTGGTGGCGGAGTTGGTCTGCACCACAGAGGAAATCTGATCAATGCCCTCGGTGACCTGAGCAATGGCTTCGGACTCCTCCTCGGCCGCCTTGGTAATCTGCTGGACGGCCTCTACCACCAGGCCAGCGCGCTGGTTTGTGGCCTGGAGGGACTCAGACACCCGCTTGACAATATCATTTCCGTCCTTGACGGAGTTGATGGAGCGGTCAATGAGGTCCTTGGTGGCCTTGGCGGCCTCGTCGGACTTGTGGGCCAGATTACGCACCTCATCGGCGACAACGGCGAAGCCCTTGCCCGCAGTACCCGCACGGGCGGCCTCCACGGCGGCGTTCAGGGCCAGAATGTTGGTCTGGAAAGCAATGTCCTCAATGGTGGCGATGATCTTACCAATCTCCTCAGAAGAATCGGAAATCTTGCCCATGGCCTCCACCATCTGCTGCATATACTCAGAGCTCTCGTTGAGGCACTGGCCGGCGTCCTGAGAGTGGGATGCGGCCTGCTCGCTGTTCTCAGCGTTCTTGCGGGAGTTGTTGGCGATCTCGGCGATGGTAGCGGACAGCTCCTCCACGGCGCTGGCCTGTTCGGTGGCACCCTGAGCCAGAGACTGGGCGCCGGTGGACACCTGCTCGGCGCCGGCGGACACCTGCTCGGCGCTCTGGTTGATCTGGGTCAGAGCATCGCTCAGGCTGCGGTTGATGGCCCGGACAGAGGTGAGTACACTGCTCAGAGCGCCCACATACATCTTCTCATCCTTGGTGCGCACGTCGAAGTTGCCGTTGCCCATCTCTTCCAGCAGACGGCACTCGTCACTGATAACCTCATTGAGGACATGCTGGCTGGTACGCAGGGCGTCGCACATCTCACCCAGCTCGCTGGTGCTGTGGTACTCCACGGGGATGTCCAGCTTGCCTTCGCTGAAGCCTGTGAGGGCTACATGGACCTGCTCGGCGGGCACCACAATGCTCTTGATGATGATAAGGGCAATACGCAGTACGATGATAGTGGCGACCACCATCACAGCCAGAATAATCCCAATGGCGATGTTGGAGGTGAGTTCCTGACGGCTGATGATCTTATCCTGAGCGTCCTGGAGCTTGGCGGCCAAAGCGTCACCGGCAGTAGCGGCCTCCTTCAGCTTGGGCGAACAAGAGGAGGCGATCAGCGCGGCGGCCTCCGTACGGCTCTCGGCGGTGTTGCCCCGAGCCACTTCAACGATCTTTTGAGCCTCGCCCTCCCATTCTTCCACGGTATTGACAAAGGCGTTCAGCTCAGCCTTGTCATCCAGGGGATAGACCTTTTCCAGAGCGTCCAGGCGCTCAACCAGTTCTCCCACTTTCTGGGTGGCGGTGTCCAGATTATTCACATCTCCGCCCAGCACCGCGTCCCGCAGGCTGCGCCCGGCAATGTTGTAGTCGATGCGGCACTCAGAGACGATATCGTTGGCGCCCACATAGTCGTCGATGATATCCATGTACTGGTTTTTCTGGACGGTCATCAACACGATACACGCGATGATGATGGCCACGGAGATGACGATGGTGACCCCGAACCCCAGGATCAGGCTCTTCTTGATCTTCATGTTCTTGATCATGGACTCTTCCTCCTAAATTTCTTGACTGTGGATTTTTATATGAAATCGGTCCTGAGCTTGGAGACCACCAAGGGCTTTTTGTCCCTCTCCAGCACATCGCCGTATTTTCCCTTTTCCTCGTCGGATACCACCCGCCCGCCGGCCATCGTGATAACCCGGCGGCGGAGAATATTCACGTATTGGCTGTCGTGGGTGGCCATGATGACGGTGGTACCCCGGCGGTTCACATCATTGAGCAGGTGCAGCGTGTCCCAGATACAGTCGTCATCCAGGTTGGCGGTAATCTCATCCAGGATCAGGACGGGCGGGCTGCCGATCATGGCCCGTGCCAGCTCCACACGCCGGCACTGTCCGATGGACAGCTCTATCGGATATTTGCCCTCCACACCTTTCATTCCCACCAGGCCCAGCACCTTCTTGATGCGGATATCTACCACCTTCGGACTCTCCCTGCCCACCGCAATCCGGGAAGCCAAGGCCAGATTTTCTCCAATGGTTTTTTTTCGGATGAGCGTGGGGTCCTGCCAGATCTTACCGAACAGCACCGCCGCCCGGTTGCGGCTGAGCTTCAAAACCCGGTTCAGGTCTTTGTCGCCCACATAGACCTTGCCCTGGTCCGGCTTCGTCTCCCCGGTGACGAGGCGGAGCAACGTGCTCTTTCCAGCTCCGCTGCCCCCCACCACGAAGATAAACTCCCCCTGGTGGATGGTCAGCTCCACATTCTCCACACCCATATTCTGGTGGACCGGCCCCTTTCGCCTTCGCTTGGGTTTATAAAATTTTGAAACATTATCCAAATAAATGGTGGGCATAGATGTCTCCTGGCCTCATGGCGAAATTCGGCTGAGTCATATTTCTTTCCATTGAAAACAGCGTTTTTTC
The DNA here is from genome assembly GCA_947564255.1 of uncultured bacterium. Lineage (GTDB taxonomy): Bacteria > Bacillota > Clostridia > Oscillospirales > Oscillospiraceae > Enterenecus. The sequence continues at coordinate 18,135 of CANOBV010000013.1, forward strand.
TGGTATAATATAAATCAAATCCAAACTGGGGGGAGGTGTGCGGGTGAAACGAAACAAGCGCTCCAATCATCTGGCGCGCAATATCGTACTGACAGCGCTGCTGGCTATTCTATGTATCGGCGGGGTGGAATTGGCCGCCTGCCGCCATTTTGCGCCGGAAACCTACGACCGGATTGTGGCTCCCGCCCGTTATGCCGCCGCCGTAGTCGTGGACGCGGGCAAAGCCGCGTTGGACGCCGCCGGACGATTTTGCCAGGCCACCGCTTCCAAAGCGGTTGAGCTTGCCGGTCAGGTCACTCGTCAGGCTGCCGCTGTGGCCGGCTGGCTGGGTGAGGCATGGGACGAACTCACTCCCCGGCACGAGGCGTCTTTCCCCCCGGGCACACGGGTCCAGCTGGAACCGGACCCCCTGCCTCCCGCCACAGACCCGCCCTTCACCGAGCTGCTGGAGGAGGGCGGAAAGCAGATTCTCACCGGCTCCCTGGTGGATGTAGTCTACTTCTGCCAAGCCGATGAACAATGGGCTGACCAGCCCTACGGCACCGACCCCATCGGGCCCTATGGCTGCGGCCCCACGGCCATGGCCATGGCCGTGGCCAGCATGACGGATACAGAAACCGACCCCGCCGTCATGGCCGCCTGGGCGGCGGAAAACGGATACTGGGCCCGGCGAAGCGGCTCCTACCATTCCATTGTCCGGGGCACCGCCCGGGCCTTTGGGCTGGACGCAGAATCCTTCGCCAGCCGGGAGGCCGAAGATTTACTCAACGCGTTGAGCAACGGCGGCGTGCTGGTGGCCCTCATGGGCCCCGGACACTTCACCACGGGAGGACACTTTATCCTGCTTCGTGGGAGCACCCTCACAGGGGAAGTGCTGGTGGCCGACCCCAACAGCCTGGAGCGGAGCCTCCAGACTTGGGACCCCCAGACCATTCTGGACGAACTGTCCTCCGCCCGAGATAACGGAGCGCCGCTTTGGCTGCTTACCACGCCAAATACATAGCGGCCTTTTGTTCGCGGAATATCGGCCCGGTGAATCACCGGGCCGATATTTTGTTGTTTTGTGACTATTGATAGGCGGATTTTTCCCGTCCCAGCCGCTGGTTCAACGCCTTGTCCAGCTCCATCACCTGCTTGAGGCGGCGGTGATTGGAGGCCACCTGCTCGCACAGCATGGAATGGGACCGCTGCGCGGGGTCCGCCGGAGCCCCGCCGTTGAGCATATCCGCCAGCATGTCGGCCTCTTCTTTGTCCGCCAGCGCCTCCAGCTGTTCCCGCAGGGCCTGGTCGGCGGCTTGGAGCTTCCCCAAAGGCTCCTCACGCATGGCGATAAGCATCTGGGTGCTCACCTGGTCGTTGCGGTCAATGGACTGGCCCAGCTGCTGGGTCAAATCCCACAGCTCGTTGAGCAGATTGCCCGTACGCTTCATCTGGACCAAAGCATCCATCACGGTTTTTTCGTTCACACCTCAGCCCTCCGCGGTGCCGGCGGGCTGGCCGGCGGCAGCGGCCAGCTCCTGCTCGCTGTTCTTATTTGCCTCCCGGAAGGTATCCCGCAGCTCCATCACCATGGTTTTTACCCGCTCCAGCTCGGTTTTGTTCCGCCCCGCTTTCACACGGTTGAGCTCAAAGCTGAAATAATCGTACAGGCGGTTCAGATTCCGGCTGATGGGATACTGCATATCCAGGGTGTCGTCCAGGTAACGGATGATTTCCAAACACCGGCCTACGCTGGCCTCAAACAGAACATAGTCCGCCTTCCCCAAGGCCAGTTCGGCCCGGACCAGACGCTTGACCAGCTCGTCGTACAGCAGCAGCAGCAGCTCGCCCTGGCTCATCTCATTGATACCCTGCTCCTTATAGCCCTGATACCCCTGGTAGCCTTTGAGATCCATTCTTGACTCCTTCTTGGTTGTGATGGTGTTTAATAGCCGGAAGCCCCGCCCATCAGGCCGGACATGGCGGAGGCCTGGGAGTTCATCTGGGCGATCAGCTGCTCCAAACGGCTGAACTGGGTGGTGTACCGGTCAATCTGGTCGGCCATTTTGTTGGTCCAGCGGTCAATCTGGTTGTCGATGTTGTCCATCTGGCTCTTCAAACTGTTGTTGTTCAAAGAGGTGGGGGATTTGACCGAACCCGCCCGCGTAATCAGCACGCCCTTGGGCTCGCCGGCGGTTTTGACATAGGCGTTCAGAGTGTTCTGCATGCTCTGCATCAGCCCGTTGCTGGAAGAACCGCCCTCCCGGGTTTTGGTGAAAGCGTTGCGCACCTTGTCCGGGTCGCTCTCCAGGGCGTCGCGCAGTTTATCCTCATCCAGGGACAGGGTGGTCATGCCGTTGTTATAGCTGGTGCTGATGCCGATCTCCCGCAAGGTCTGGCCGTCGGTGCCTCCAGGGGAGATGGCGCTGAGCAGCTTGCTGTACATGCTGGACAGGTTGGTGTCGCCGAACAAGATGCCCTGCTTGGCCTTTTCATTGTACGCCTTCAGCTCGCTCTCGGAATACTGGTCCTCCTGTTCGGCAGTGAGCGGCTCATAGCGGGTGGTCTTGTTTTTATAGGCCGGCTGGGTGGAGTAGGCGTTTTTGATCTCGGTGGCCATCTCGTTGTAGTCCTCCACAAAGCTGCGGATTGCGTCCACAATCTTATCCGAGTCTGTGGTGGTATTGAACGTGATGGGCTCGTAAGCTTCGCCGTCCTTCCCCGTGGCTTTGCCGTCCTCGTTAAAGGTGCCCTTTACATTGACGGTAAGCCCGTCGATATCAAAGCTGTTGTTGGCGCGGGTGAGGTTTTCAAACCGCTTGCCGTTGATCTCTACGTCCATAATGGCGTCCTGCCCGCGGGTGTAGGAGGCCCCAAACTCGGGGAGGTCATAGGCGTCGCCATCGGCGTCCAGCATTTTGAAGTCCACTGCCTTGCCGGTTTGATCGTCGGTTATCATAATCTGGCCTGAATATTCATCAAAAGAAGCTGTCATCTGGTGATTACGATTAAGCGTGCGGTTCAGCCTATCCACAACGTCCTGCACCGTGCTATTCTCATCAAACGTACCGGAATAACCGTAAGTGCCCACACCCTCGATTTTAAAGCTGAGCTTGTTTCCCAGCTCAATGCCATAGGTCTCGGCAAAATTGTCCGTGGCCTTGCGGTCATGAGTCACAAACAAATCCTTACCCAGCCCGCCGAACTCGATCTTGCTGTTGGCGCCCGTCTCGGTGGCGGTAAACTTGAACTCGTTGGTCAGCTTGGAATAGCTCACCTTCACCCCCGCCTCGGCGTTGGAATTGATGGAGTTCATCAGTTCCTCCAGGGTGGTGTCCTCGGTGACGTTGATGTGGGCCCCGTTGACTTCAAAATCGTACATGGACTTGCCCTTGCTGTCGATGCGGTAGCCGTCCTTGTCCACCCGGTTGCCCTTGTCGTCCACATAATACTTTTCGCCGCTGCCGCTGGTTTTCTCCGTGGGCTTCCCGTCCTCGCTGTCAAAAGTGCCTTTGAGGCGGTTATTTTTCAGCAGTTCACTGTCCTTGCCCAGCAGGTCGGACAGCTTTTTGCTGGGATTGATGAAGTTGGAGTCGCCGCTCTCAAAGCCCATAGCTTCCACAGCGGAACCGCCCAGGGTCAGGGTGGAGCCCTCCTTCAGCGCCTTGAAGGACAGGTTTTTCCCATCCATCCCCACCTGTACCTTGCCCTGGCCGAAAGCGTCGTTCAGCTTGTCCTGGAGGAACTCAATGAACCCATCATTGTCCAGATTCTTCTTCTCCGCCAGTTCCGACATATCGATCTTTTTGGTGACCCCGTCCAAAGTGACATTCAGCGTCTTGCCGCCCTCGTTTTCACCGTCCACCATCTTGCCGCCCAGGTATTCAAGGGTGGAGACCTGCTCGGTCAGCCCCTTGTACAACCGGATCTGGCTGCTGCCCTTTTCCGCTCCGGACAGGTCCTCGAACTTGCCGCTGACGTAGCTGATGGTGACCTTGTTCCCGTCGCCCAGCCCGTCGGAGAACTTGATGGCGTTGGAAAGGCCGTCCGCCTCGACCTTAACCACCTTATCGGCGGTGGTGGTCTCCTTGACGCCGTTTTTGGTATAGCTGTAGGTGATCTCGCTCAGCTTGTTTCTGATGGCCTGGGCCAGCTTCTCCGTGTCGGTGGCGTTCTCCTTGACGTTGCCGTCCGCATCCAGGACTTCCACCTCGTTCAGGTCCTCCAGCTCATCGAACTTGATGTCGAAGTCGGTGCCGTTGGTGCCGCCGTACTTGAAGCTCACTCTGCCCGACACGGTGCTGACATCCATCTTTCCGGCAATATCAAAGTCTTCCGTGCCCAGAACAGCATCCAGAGCGCTGCCCGTTCCGCCCAGCCCGGATACGGTATAGGAGGCGGCCTGGGCCATCTGCTTCACCGCGTTGATCTTGACCTCACTGGAGGTCTTTCCGCTGGCGGTGATTTTGTCTTTGTAAGTGCCCGCGGTGGTGGTATTCACCGCGTTGCTGAAAAAGCTGTTGCTGAGCAGGTTGGTTTTGGAGGAATAGGAGGTGTACTTGTTGTTAAAGTTCACCGCCTTATCGATAATGCTGCGGTATGCCTCCTGCTGCCACCCGATCTTGGTGCGCTTCTTCTGCAGGTTCTGAATCTTCAGCTTGATGCCGGAGACCGCGTTTTCAATCATGGACTCAGTATCCATGCCGCTGGCCAAGCCGCTGAGTACGTTCCGGTTGCCGTAAATGCTGCTGGTGTTGTAGCTGCTGTTGCTCAGACTGGTGATGGACGCCATACTGGACCGCTCCTTTCCAAAAAGCTCATGGGCGGAACGCCCGCTCCATGCACGATTCGCCCAGAAAATTCTCAAAAATTTTTTAGAGTTTTTTCGCTCTACCTCTGTTCTTTTTTATCGACCTGTAGTATATTAAACTTAAGACTTTTCCCCAAGTTTTTGTGAAAGGGAGGGAATATTCCTTGACTCAAATCATTACCGTCACCAATCAAAAAGGAGGCGTGGGCAAAACCACCACCGCGTCCGCCCTGGTGTGCGGGCTCCACCAGCGGGGCGCCAAAGTCCTGGGGATTGACTTGGACCCTCAAGGCAATCTGGGCTTCACCCTGGGTCTGGATATCGGCTCAGCCAGCACCGTTTATGACGTATTCAAAGGGAACTGTTCTATGGAGGCGGCCATCGCCGCCACCGAGTACGGAGACGTTCTGCCCTCGGATATCATGCTGTCCGCCGCGGAGGTGGAGTTTACCGCTCCCCGCCGGGAATTCATGCTCAGCGACCTGCTCACCGGCGTGCGCTCCCGGTACGATTTCATTATCATTGATACGCCTCCTGCCCTGAACGTCCTCACCGTCAACGCCTATGTGGCCTCCGACGGCCTAATCGTCCCCATGGAGGCGGAAGTCCTCAGCCTGGTGGGCGTTACCCAGCTCCAGGAGACCATCGAGACCGTTCGGGATGCGTTTAATCCCCACCTGAAGGTGATCGGCATCCTCATCAATAAGTTCAACGGACGGCTCACCCTGTCCAAAGACATTCTGGAATTGGCTCAAGAGGTGGCCCAGCAGCTGGACAGCCAGGTATTTCAGGCCAAAATTCACCGGGGCGTGGGCGTGGCCATGGCCCCTGCCCATGGGCAGAGCGTACTCACCTACCAGCCCGACTCCCGGCCCGCTCAGGATTTCCAGGAGATCGTGGATGTAGTGGCGGGAGAGCGTTTCCCCAGGCCCAAGCCCACCTTCCGTCAAAAATATATCTCTAAATTTTTTAATTAGTGAGGAGTATCATCATGGCATCCAAGGACAAAACCAGCAAGACCGCGCGGGTTATGAACCTGCTGAGCAAAAAGGCCGACCCCGCCGTCGAGGAGCATACAGACGCCCCCGCCGCCCCCGCCGCGCCGGTGCCTCCCATTGTCGCCTCCATGGCCCCGGACGCCGCCGTGTCGGTTCAGATCAAAAACGCGCTGGAGGATGCGCTGGAGGGTGAGCTGGGTGCTCAGCCCCCCGCCGCGCCCGTTCAGCAGCCGTCGCCCCAGCCTGCTCCAGTTCAAACTGCCCCCGCACCGGAACCGGAGCCTGCACCGGAGCCTGCCGCCGTTCAGCCGGCGGAGCCCGAGCCTGAACCGGAACCCGAGGCTCCTGTCCAGCCCTCTCCCGCCCCTGTGGAAGCCCAGCCTGCCCATGAATTTCTTGAGCCTGAAAATCCCGGCTACATCAATGTGATGCAGGTGCTGGTGGAGGAAAAAGCTCCCAAATATGTGGAGATGTTCGGCTTGTGTACCTGCAAGCGGTGCATGGAGGATGTAAAGGCCTATACCTTGAACCATCTGCCACCCAAATACGTGGTGCTGGAACCCAATGACCGGGTTCCCCGCCTGACCGTATATGAGGGCAAGTTCAGCAGCGACATCACCGCTCAGCTGCTCCAGGCCTGCAAGATAGTCATGCAGACCCCCCATCACAGCCGGGCCTGACGAAACGGAAAATCTCTGGCGGATGAGTCCATCCGCCAGAGATTTTTTCATTTCATCCAGTCCTCTCAGTTTTGAGGCACACCCGCCGGGATTTCCTCGCTGACAGCAGACTGCTGCTGGGGATAGGGATTGGTGAGCTGCTCCCACAGGGTGTTCACGTTCTCCATACAGATGAAATAGACACTGGTCATCATATTGTCGGGAATGCCCAATTCCTCAGCCAAAACCGTGATGCGTTCCCAGTCGGCGGCCTCGTAGCTGAGCACCAAGTCGTACAGCATACCGCACCGGCCCTCATGACGCAGCAGCGCGGCCTTGATTTCGTCCGCCACCGGAACCTCTGCCAAAATATCCTCCAACGGGGCGTCAATCAGATAGTTCAGCGTAGAGAACATTCCCATCAGGTAGCCCTCCGACTTGGAGATGGGCATATTCTTGGCATGGTTCATCAGCTCACTGCAGAAATTGGCCCGCATGAAAGAGCGCTTCAGGAATTCCTCAGACCCAGCGTCCACCTCATTTTCCGCGTTGCTGGCACTGAGCAGGTAAATCCACTGCTTGAGCTGGCCCAAGCCCAAAGTCATAATGGCCTGGGTGATGGTGGTGGCCCGGTAGCGCAGGGCAAAGTAACAAGAGTTTACCATTTTTAAAAGGCCATAGGTCAGGCTGGCGTCGGCGGCGATGAGCTGCTCAATCTCCTCCACGTTGGGCTCGTCACGGGTGACGGCGACCATCAGCTGGAAGAAATTGCTCTGGATGTACGCGCTGCTGTGGGCCTGGGTGGTGAGCTTGGCGGCCACATAAGGACCTTCCAGCCCATCCGCACCCAGCGCCACCGCCCGCTGGTACTGCTTTTCCTCGTCAATATGGGTGACAATGCACTTGATGTTCATACTGTGGGCAATCTCCACCGTATTGCGGATGGTGATTTCCGTAGCCGTCTGGGCGTTGATTTTGATAAAGTGGATGTCGTCCAGCAGAGACAAGTACCGCGGGGTGAACTGGAAATCATTCACCGCGATGCGGTAGCCCTCCTTGGCATACTGCTGCACCAAATGCATGGACAGGGGATGGATGATCACCGCGTCGTCAATCTGAATGACCAGGTCGCTTTTGTCGAACAGCCGGGGGGTCTTTTTCATCAGC
>CANOBV010000014.1 GCA_947564255.1 uncultured bacterium
CGGGACATCCTGGACACCCCCGTCTCCCCCGAGCTGCTCCCCCCCAAGGACGGGGAGATCGCCCAAAAGACCGAGGACCTGGTGGGGCCCTATGAGCTCCACGACTTCTACCTGTACTACGCCGTCCGCTGGGGCTTCCCGCCCCGCAAAGTCCTCCGCCTCGCCGAGTATGCCTTTGACGGGCGCTACGGCCGGGAGGCCCTGCTGCACTGGCTGAAGAACTTCTACCGCAGGTTCTTCTCTCAGCAGTTCAAGCGCTCCTGCCTGCCCGACGGGCCCAAGGTGGGCTCGGTGGCGCTGTCCCCCCGGGGCGACTGGCGGATGCCCAGCGATGCCGCAGCAAAATTGTGGTTAGATGAACTGGAAAGGTTGGGCTGACATGAATATACTTGTCGATCTATTTCTCACCTTTGCCCGCATCGGCGTGTGCGCCCCAGCGCGCTGACCGCGCGCCGGGGACCCCGAATTTTTATCCTCGGGCGAAATGAATTCGCCCTGCGGCAGGGTTTTGCTTCGCAAAACACCTGACGGCGCAAAGCGCCGTCCCGCTTTGCGGGAAGGCGCACACGCGTCAATTATTTTAAGTGGTGATTGTATGAACATTCTTGTTGATTTATTCCTCACCTTTGCCCGCGTCGGCGTGTGCGCCCCAGCGCGCTGACCGCGCGCCGGGGACCCCGAATTTTTATCCTCGGGCGAAATGAATTCGCCCTGCGGCAGGGTTTTGCTTCGCAAAACACCTGACGGCGCAAAGCGCCGTCCCGCTTTGCGGGAAGGCGCACACGCGTCAATTATTTTAAGTGGTGATTGTATGAACATTCTTGTTGATTTATTCCTCACCTTTGCCCGCGTCGGCGTGTGCACCTTCGGCGGCGGCTACGCCATGCTGCCCATCCTCCAACGGGAACTGGTGGAAAATAAAAAGTGGGCCACCGAGGACGAACTGGCCGACTATTACGCCGTGGGCCAGTGCACGCCGGGCATCATCGCAGTAAACACCTCCACCTTTGTGGGCCGCAGCCAGGGGGGCGTCGCCGGGGGCGTCGTCGCTACCCTGGGGCTGGTGTTCCCGTCCCTGGTCATCATCATGGTCATCGCCGCCTTTTTGCAGAACTTCATGCACCTGGAAGTGGTGGTCCACGCCTTCAACGGCGTCCGGGCCGGCGTGGTGGCGCTGATTTTGTCCAGCGTTATCAAGCTGTTCAAAAACGCCGTGCTGGACTGGCCCACACGGGTTATTTACGCGGTGGTGCTGGTGCTGGCGGCCTGCGGAACTTTCTGCACCATGCCGGAGGGCGCTCTGGGCGCGGTGCTGGGCTTCATTCTGTCTCCGGTGTTCCTGGTGGTCGCCGCGGGCGCGGCGGGGCTGTGCGTGCGCTGGGCGAAGGGAGGGCTCAAGGGATGATACTTGTTCAATTATTCCTGGAATTCTGCCGGGTAGGGCTGTTCTCCGTAGGGGGCGGCCTGGCAACAATCCCCTTCCTCACCGACCTGGGCCAGCGCACGGGCTGGTTCAACTCCGGCGACCTGGCCGACATGATCGCCATCTCCGAATCCACCCCCGGCCCTATGGGGGTGAACATGGCCACCTACGTGGGCTTCCACACCGCCGGGATCGCCGGGGGAATCGTGGCCACCCTGGGGCTGGTGTCCTCCTCCATCGTCATCATTCTCATCATCGCCGGATTCCTGCAAAAATTCCGCCGGTCCAAGGCCGTGGACGGGGTGTTCTATGGACTGCGCGCCGCGTCGGTGGCACTCATCACCGCCGCCCTGCTCCAGGTGGCGAAGATCGCCCTGCTGTTCCACGAAGTGCCCGGGGTGGACGGTTCGATTGAAACACAATTGTTTTATTGGCCCGCAATTATACTGGCCGTTGTCATTTTTGTGCTGGTAAAATTCACTCCGGCAAAAAAACTCCATCCCATCTGCTTCATTGGGCTTGCCGCCCTGGCCGGAGCGGTATTCCAGATGTGACCGCTAAATATCACGGCAAAGTGCGCGCATAAACGCCCAGCGCGGGGTTGGCCCCCCTCCGTATCTACGAATCGGCGAAGTCCCCCGGCAGGAATCACGCTGAGGTTTCCTGCCGGGGGACTTTTTTATTCTGTGCAGTTTTCCGCATGGCCGCTTTACTGCCGCCGCGGTGGCTATAGCTGACGCGGTGATTGCCGGACAGCGGCTGCGCCGATTATTATAACCCGCTCTTTTTTTGCAGCTTCCGTTTCGTTCCGTCCGGTTCCACAATATAGGTGTTCTCCAAGTGCCCCACCAGACTGGCCTTTACGCTGGCGATATACTCGCGGCGCAAAGCGTCCCGCTCGAAAAGCTCCTCGGGGGTGAGGGCCTCCCCCGCCTTCACCCGGCGGGCCAGCTCGTTGATGCGGTCGATCTTCTTCTGCTCCATTACAGATACCTCTCAATTTCGATGATGATCCGGCCCTTTCGGGACCGCCCTCCCACGGTTTTCAGCACGCACTTGCCCAGCCCCCGGCAGGTGACCACGTCCCCCTCCGACACCGCCCGGTCCGGCTTGAGGCACTCCCGGTGGTTCAGGGACACCCGGCCCCCGGTAACGGCGTCCGCCGCCTTGCCCCTTGCCAGGGAGAAACCGGAGGAGAGCACCGCGTCCAGCCGCAGGGCGGCCACCGTGTCGTGGACGACCCTCACCTGGTTGGGGGCGGGGGACAGGTCCGTCAGGGAAATTTCCCGCAATTTCAAGCGGTACCGCCCCGCCTGGTCGAACTGGGACAGGATGATGGGGGCGGCGTCCCTCAGGCAGACAATCTGGGCGGACTTCTCCCCCGCCAGAATGTCCCCCACTCGCTCCCGGGTCAGGCCAATGCCCATCAGCCCGCCCAGCAGATCCCGGTGGGTGAGGTCGGCCCCGGTGGGCGGGTAGGCACACTCAATGGCCGCCAGCTCGTCCGACGGCTCCCAATCGTCCGGCCCCTGCCAGTCGGGGAGGAACACGCAGACGGTGCGCTCCGCGCCCTCGAACCCGCCGTGGAACAGGTGGCTGGGATGGCCCGCAGCGGCGATCAGCGGCTCCAGCGCCGCCCGCTGGGCGGGGGACAGAAACTGGGTGGCGCAGGGGATGGATCGGTTCGCCGCCCGATCCATCTGATCCAGGGCCCGGGCCAGGACAACGCGCTCCTCCGGGTCCTTAGAGAATTTGTTTAACAGCTCCGTTTTATTCATGATATTCCTCAATTTGGGCCGGAAAAGCCCACAATCATCCATAGCAGAAAGGCCACCGCCGCTGTGTACGCCGCCGCCAGCAGAAGCGCCACCCCCATCAGCGCCCGCCCCCGGCGGGACAGCGGCTCCCGTTTGATCAGCAGCGCCAGCCCGCAGCCCGCCAGCAGGGCCGCGGCACATCCCCCAGTGAGGGGGCTGAGCAGAAATTCCACCGCCGGCATGGCTCACACCACCCGTTTCTGGGCGTTATAGAGCTGGGCGTATTCCCCGCCGCGCTCCAGCAGTTCCTCGTGGGTGCCCTCCTCCAAAATGTGGTTCTCGTCCACCACGATGATGCGGTGGGCGCTGCGGATGGTGGACAGCCGGTGGGCAATGATTAAGGTGGTTCGCCCCTTTGCCAGTTCGTCGAAGGCGGACTGTATCCGGGCCTCGGTGACGGAGTCCAGGGCGGAGGTGGCCTCGTCCAGAATCAGAATGGGCGGGTTCTTCAGGAAGATGCGGGCGATGGACACCCGCTGCTTCTGCCCGCCGGACAGCATCACACCCCGCTCCCCTACATAGGTCTGGAAGCCCTCGGGCATGGACATGATATCGTCGTAGATCTCCGCCCGCTTGGCGGCCTCCACAACCTCCGCCTCGGTGGCGTCTGGTTTTCCGTACCGGATGTTTTCCAAAATGGTGCCCGCGAAGAGGAACACGTCCTGCTGGACGATGCCGATATTCTGCCGCAGAGACCGCTGGGTCACCTCCCGCACATCCTGGCCGTCCACCAGGATGCGGCCCCCCGTCACATCGTAGAACCGGGGGACCAGCTGGCACAGGGTGGACTTGCCGCCCCCGGAGGGGCCCACCACCGCCACAGTCTCCCCCTGGGGGATGTGGATGGATACATGGTCCAGCACCGCCGGGCCGTCCTCGTAGTGGAAGGACACGTCGTCCACCAGGATGTCGCCTTTGGCGGGGCCCATCTCCCGGGCGCCGGGGGCGTCCTGGACGGCGGGCTCCACCCGCATCAGCTCCACGAACCGCTTGAATCCCGCCATGCCGTTTAAGAACTGCTCCACAAAGGCGGCCAGCTTGCGCACGGGGGTCAGGAAGGTGGAGATATACAGGGTGAAGGTGACCAGGTCCACGAAGTCCATCTCCCCCCGCATGATGAAGAAGCCGCCCGCCGCCACGGTGAGCACGTTCATGGCGGGCAGGGCGAACTCCAGCCCCGCGTGGTAGATGCCCATAGCCTTGTAGGAATCCCGTTTGGCCTTTTTGAACTGCTCGTTGGACTGCTCGAATTTGGCGGTCTCCTGGTCCTCGCTGGCGAAGGCCTTCGCCGTGCGCATACCGGAGATGGCCGACTCCAGCTGGCCGTTGATGCCCGCCATGTTCTGCTTCACCCGCACCGAGGCCCGGACCATCCGCCGGCGCTGGACGACGGTGAACACCACAAATATGGGCACCACAGCGAACACAATGAGGGCCAGCTTCCACTGTATGGACACCATCATGCAGAACGCGCCGATGAGGGTCACGGCGGAGATGAACAGGTCCTCCGGGCCGTGGTGAGCCAGCTCCGTGATCTCAAACAGGTCGTTGGTGGCCCGGCTCATGAGCTGGCCGGTGCGGTTCTTGTCGTAGAACGAGAAGGACAGGTCCTGCATGTGGCCGAACAGGTCCCGGCGTATGTCCGCCTCGATGCGCACCCCCATCATGTGGCCCCAGTAGGTGACGATGAAATACATCACCGAGCGCAGAGCGTAGGCCGCCAGCAGCAGGGCCATAACGGTGAAAAAGGCTGTAAACAGGTTTTGCGGCAGCAGCTCGTTCAGCGCCGTGCGGGAGGCGGCGGGGAAAGCCAGGTCCACCAGGGCGATGCCCAGGGCGCAGGCCATATCCAGAATAAACAGCTTCAGGTGAGGCTTATAATAAGACAGGAAGATGGGGACGTAGCCCCGGCGGAAGCGGCTGGAAGCCATGGGAGAGCACTCCTTTTCTCAGATTTTTTTACACTTGGCTTAAACTTTATTAAATGATTAGTTTAGCCCAAAGATTTGGGGTTGTCAAGCCTGAAAAACTGCCCTATAATACTCCATACTCTGCACAAACTATACTGTGACACGGAAGAGGGGACCCATATGGAACACACACAGCTTTCCTGGTACCAGCGGGGCCAGCTCTGGCTCCGGCTGGGCCTGCGAGGGGCGCTGACCCTGGGGGCAATCGCCCTGGTGATTTGGGTGGGGCTGCCCCTGGCCTCCCTGCTCAGCCCGTTCCTGTTCGCCCTGGCGCTGTCCTGGGTGCTCAATCCGGCGGTGCGCTGGCTCCAGCGCAAAACCAATATCTCCCGCAAGGTGTTGTCCATGGCGCTGGTGGTGCTGGTCTTCGCCATTATCGGCGGGGTGCTGTTCGGTCTGGGCTGGGTGGCGGTGGACCAGGTCCGTTCCCTGTTCGACAACCGCCAGTCCCTGCTGGACGAGCTGCTGAACGGCCTGGCGGGGGTGGTGAACAGCGTACAGAACTGGCTGGCCGGCCTGGGGGATTTTGTGCCCGAAGGAGTGATCACCACCGGAGAGGACGTCATGGGTGCGGTGACGGACTGGCTGCGGGGGCTGGACTACGACCGGTGGCTCACCGAGATGGCGGGGCAGGCCCCCTCCATGGCCGCCAACGTCTCCGGCTTCGCCGTGGCGCTGGTGGTGTTCATGATGGCCAGCTACTTCATCACCGGGGACTATCCCCGGCTGCGGCTTGAGCTCACCGACCGGGTGCCCATGGTGGCCCGGGACTTCTGCCGCTCGGTAAAAGACATCTTCATGAGCGCCTTCGGCGGCTATGTGAAGAGCCAGCTCATTTTGTCCGCCGGGGTGTTCGGCATTCTCACCATCGGTTTTTTCCTCATGGGCCAGCCCTACAGCCTGCTGCTGGCCTTCGGTCTGGCGGTGCTGGACTTCATCCCCATCATCGGCTCAGGCACCGTGATGGTGCCCTGGGCGGTTGTGGACATGATTTCGGGACGGTACGGCGAGGCCGCCGCCCTCATGGCCGTGTGGGGGGTAATCGCCCTGTTCCGGCAGTTCGCCGAGCCGAAAATTCTGGGGGACCAGACCGGACTGTCTCCCATCCTGTCCCTGGTGGGCATCTATGTGGGCATGAAAGCCGGAGGCGTGCTGGGCATGGTGGTGGGGCCTCTGCTGCTGCTGGTCTGCATCAATCTGGCCAAGCTGGGCATATTCCGCCCGGTGCTGGATGACCTGGCCCTGGCGGCGGGGGACATCAACGCCATCCTGCGGCACGGACGGCGGGCGGAACAGGACAGACGGGAATAAGCGCTTCCGCCCCCGTTTTCAGCGTTTTTTCAGCGTAAGTTCAAAATCATTTCCACCCTATGACATACTTTTGACATAATTGCGTAGTATCTTATGCTCAACGGCAGGGAGAGCGGCGCAAAACAGCCGCCCCGGCCCCATCCGGCAGTTTTCAGCGTGAATACTGGAAAGGAGCATTTCCATGAACGATCAGAACGGTTTCGACAACAACGGCGTGTACCATTACAACTATACCTCCCCGTCCTCCGACCCCTGGGACCGGACCCCCCAAACTCCTCCCACCCCGCCCCAGCCTCCCAAAAAGAAAAAGAGCGGCGCGGGCAAGGTAGTCGCCCTGGTGCTGTGCTGCGCCCTGGTGGGCGGCGGCGCGGGAGTGGGCGGCGCGGCGGCCTACAGCGCCCTCACCGCCGGGCCCCAGGGGGAGACCACCATCTACCGCAACGAGGTGGACCCCACCGCCGTCAAGGTGAAACAGGCCGACGGCCTCACCCCCATGAGCCTCAGTGAGATCTACGCCGCCTACGCCGACTCCAGCGTGTGCATCTCGGTGACGGGCATGGCCACCAATGGCTGGTACCAGCAGCCCACCGCCGGGGCGGGCTCCGGCTTCATCATCAGCGAGGACGGCTACATCATCACCAACTACCACGTGATCGACGGGGCCAACACCATCAAGGTGACGCTGAACAACGGCGAGACCTATGACGCCAAGCTGGTGGGCGGCGAGGAGCTCAACGACGTGGCGGTGCTGAAGATCGACGGCGTGTCCGGCCTGAAGCCGGTGGTGCTGGGCGATTCCGACGACCTGGTGGTGGGCGAGCAGGTGTGCACCATCGGCAACGCCCTGGGCACCCTGTCCTTCTCCCAGACCTCCGGCTTTGTGTCCTCTACCGGCCGGGAGATCACCATGAGCGACGGCACCGTCATGAACAACATGATCCAGACCAACTGCACCATCAACTCCGGCAACTCCGGCGGTCCCCTCTTTGACAGCTACGGCCGGGTGGTGGGCATCACCTCCGCCAAGCTGTCCAACAACGGCTCCTCCCAGGCCGCCATTGAGGGCATCGGCTTCGCCATCCCCATCAACGACGTCATCGGCATCGTCACCGATTTCATGCAGTACGGCTATGTCACCGGCCGGCCCTATATGGGCATCACGGTGGGCGACGTGACCGAGAGCGACCAACAGCGGTTCGGCTTCCCCCAGGGCGCTGTGGTGACCAGCGTGGAAGAGGGCTCCTGCGCCGAAAAGGCGGGCCTGAAGCAGGGAGACGTGATCACCAAGATGGGTGATGCGGACATCACCGGCATGAACCAGATGATCGCGGTGAAAAACCGCTACAAAGCGGGGCAGACTGTGTCCCTGGAGGTGTACCGCTTCGGCCAGGAGCTCACTATGGAGCTCACCTTTGACGAGCAGGAGAACAGCACCCAGGAGGGCGGCAATCAGGGCCAGCCCCAGGACCCCGCCCCCCGGCAGACCTCCAGCGGCGGGAATGACAACCCCTACGGCGGGAACGGGAACGATTACTATGACCCGTTCAGCAGCTTTCCGTGGAGCTATTTCTTCGGACGGTAACGAATTTCCCCGTACAAACGGCCCCCGGCGCAGGATGTCCTGCGCCGGGGGTTTTCCTTTAGTGCCTGTATTTTCCGCTGTCATCGGGTCTCAGGCTTTGGCGTGAAACCAAAACAGCGCCAACGGCTCCTCCGGGGAGGCGCTGCGCATGGTGTGCCTGGCCCCGGCGGGCGCCAAAAACGAGACCATGGGCTTAAGCGGAAAGGTCTGTCCGTCTATCCGCGCCTCTCCGGCGCCGGACAGCACGAGAAAGCCCTCTTGAAATTCGTGGACGGCCTCCGGCGCGAACGCAGTCCCGGCATAATAGCTCATGCCGCTCATGCACTGGTTGACGCACCCGTGTTCCGGGCCCAGCAGCGGATAGGACCAGTGGCCGCTCCCCGAATCCACCCGGCGGCGCTCATCGGGCTCACAGTATAGGCGCCCCATCTCAGCCCTCCCGTCCGTCCGCGCCCAGCGCGCGGCGGATGTCCGCCTCGTCCTCCATACCCAGCACCCGTTCCAGCAGGCGTTCCGCCTCCGCGCAGTTGGTGTGGGCGGTGGCATAGCGCACCCGGTCCACCATAGACCGGCTCACGCTCACGTGGCGCAGGCCCATTCCCAGCATGAGCGGGAGAAACCGCGGGTCGGACCCCGCCTCGCCGCATACGCTGACCTTCACCCCTCCGGCCGCAAACGTCCGGATGATGTGGCAGACGGCGCGGACCACCGCCGGGGCGTATACGCTCTGTTCCACCCCCGTGTCCGGGTTCCCCCGGTCGGCGGCCAGAATGTATTGGGTCAGGTCGTTGGTTCCGATGCTGGCAAAATCCACATGGCCGGCTAGGGCGTCCGCGCAGATCATGGCGGCGGGGGTCTCCACCATCACGCCCAGTTTGATGTTCCCGCTCACCGAAATCCCCTGGGCCGACAGGCCGTCCCGAATCTCTTCCCACACGCACCGGGCGTGCAGAAACTCCTTCACGGTGTTCACCATGGGGAACATGACGGAGAAATCCCGCCCCCGCGAGGCCCTCATAAGGGCCTCGAACTGTTCCCGCATCAATTCCTCCCGGCGCAGGCACAGCCGGATGCCCCGGCACCCCAGGAAGGGGTTGTCCTCTTTGGGCAGGGCCAGGTAGGGCACCTCCTTGTCCCCGCCGATATCCAGCGTGCGGACAACCAGCTCCTTGCCCTCCAGGGCGTCAAACACCTTCGCGTACTCCTCCTCCTGTTCCCGGACGCCGGGCGCGCGGGCGCGCTCCACGAAGAGAAATTCCGTGCGGTACAGCCCCACTCCGTCCAGCGCGGCCAGCTCCAGGCCCTCCAGGTCCTGGGCGCCGCCCACATTTACCGACACGTGGACCCGCCGGCCGTCCCGGGTCAGGGTCTCTTCCGGAGGGAGTTCCCGCAGTGCGGCCTCGAACGCCTCCTGCTCCCGGCGGCGCTCCTCCGCCCAGGCCAGCACCGTTTCATCCGGCTCCACCGTTACAAGCCCGGTGTCCCCGTCCAGCAGCAGCGGCGCCCCGTCCGGAATCTCCTCCAGCTCCGCCAGCCCGGTGACGGCGGGTATTCCCAGGTTTTTCGCCAGAATCACCACATGAGAGGTCGTCCCTCCCGTCCGGGTTACAAATCCGGCCAGGCGCTTTTTGTCCAGGGCCATGGTGTCCGCAGGGGACAGGCTCTCCGCCGCCACAATCACCGGACCGTCCCCCCTGGGCATGGTCAGTTCCAGCGCGCTCCCGCCGAGCCTGCGCAGAAGCATCTGTTTGATGCTGCGCAGATCCTCCGCCCGCTCCCGCAGATAGGGGCTTTTGGCCCGCAGGAAGACGGCGGCCTGCTGTTCCAGCGACTGCTCCACCGCCTGGGACAGGGGCACACCCTGCCCGTGCAGCTCGCGAATGGGCTCCAGCAGATAGGGGTCGGACAGCAGGGCCTCATAGGCGCTGAAAATCTCCGCGCTCTCCGCGCCCACCTCGGCCAGCGCTTTGTCATGGAGCGCCCGGACCTGCGCCCGGCACTGCTCTGCGGCCTCCTCCAGCGTCTCGGGATGGGGTCCTCCCTGCGCCATGCGGGCCACGACCGCCGCGGCCAGGGCCGTTCCGCCCGACGCGGGAAGCCCGCGGTATTGCTTCATTGTCTCTACCACCCTTCCTGTGTTCCCGGCGGGCGGTCATTCCGCCCCGTCCAGCAGCGAGCGGTCCACGCTGTGGGTGAAATCGTATCTGGGGCTAAAATTCGCCGCCTTGCCCGAGGAGCCCGTCAGCCGGATGAAGTGCCGGCAGGTCTCTTTGCAGCGGCGCTCTATCTCCACGCACAGCTGGAGGTACTCCACCTCCGGCTCCTCCTCCAGGCGCTTCTTGGCGTAATCCCGGCAGGCGCAGAAAATTTCGGTGGCCACATTGACCTTGTTGATTCCCGCCTCCACCGCTTTGCGGATGTTCTCGTCTCCGGCGCCGGAGGTTCCGTGGAGGGCCAGCGGCACGCTGGTGAGGGCGCGGACCTTCCGGATCAGGTCAAAGTTCAGCGTGGGCACAAAACCCTCGGGATATTTTCCATGGGCGGTGCCGCAGGCGATGGCCAGGCAGTCCACATGGGTGGCCTGGAGGAATTCCAGAACCTCCTCCGGCCTGGTGTACATGGACTCGTCGCAGCCGTCCAGGGTGGCCGCCATCCCCACGTGGCCCAGCTCCCCCTCCACAGGAACGCCCTGGGCGTGGCACAGCTCCACCACCCTGCGGGTGCGGGCGATGTTTTCCGCCATTGGATAGGCGGAGGCATCCACCATCATGGAGGAAAATCCGGCCCGGAAGGTCTGGGTAATCATATCCCAGTCCCGGCCGTGGTCCAGCAGCACCGCCACCGGGACGTTGGTCTCCGAAGCCAGCTGGCGGATCATGGGCGCCACCACCTCCGTGTGGGCGTGCCGCTTGATCATGTTCTGCCCCACCAGAATGAGCACCGGGGCCTGTTCCGCGTCGGCGGCGCCGATCAATCCCCGGATGGTCTCCAGATTGAACGCGCCGCCCGCCAGTACGGCATAATGGTTTTTTACAGCGTCGTCCAGAATGGTTTTCATATCGCAATACATAAATTCGTTCTCCTTTTTATCCCGCGTCCAGCCGCGGAAAAGCGCCACGGACGCGGCGCGTTCCGCCTGGAACCCCGCCCATCCGGCGGGTTCGTTTGCCGGTACAGATTTTTACAGCCGCGGCGAACATGGCGCTGAGCCTTTGGATTTCCCTCTCCCCTCCGCCCCCGACAGGCGCAGGGAGCGCCGGGAATTGCGTACGCCGCTCTAATCGTGGACCTCCACAGGTCCGATGTCCCGGACGGACGGCGCCGCTCCGCTCCGGCAGCACTCTCCGCGCCCCACCGCTCCAAAAACGGTCAGCTTGGTATGTACCACCCGCTTTACTTCCTCCACCGCCTCCCGCAGCACCAGAGTGGGGCTGACAGCGGTGGGATTGCGGGCGATAAAGCGCTGTACGCTCTGATAATAGGCGTGCTTGAACTCGCTGGAGATGTTCACCTTCGAGATGCCGTTCCGGCAGGCCGCCGCCACCTGGTCCTCCGGCGTACCCGAACCGCCGTGGAGCACCAGCGGCACATCCACCGCCCTGGCGATATCCCGCAGACGGTCCTGCTGAAGCGTCGGGGTGAAGCCCTTGGGCAGCAAACCGTGCACCGTCCCGATGGAGACGGCCAGCGCGTCCACGCCCGTGTCCCGGCAGAAACGCGCCGCGTCCTCCGGCGTGCTGTACACCATGTCGGTGACAATACCCTTCTGGAAGTCCGCGGTCTCGCCGATGCAGCCGATCTCCCCCTCCACGCTCACTCCGGCGGCGTGGGCCATTTCCACCACCCTCCGGGTCAGGCGGACATTCTCCTCATAGGGCAGGCGGGAGCCGTCGAAC
Organism: uncultured bacterium; assembly: GCA_947564255.1. GTDB lineage: Bacteria > Bacillota > Clostridia > Oscillospirales > Oscillospiraceae > Enterenecus. The sequence goes on from CANOBV010000014.1 coordinate 12,000, forward strand.
ATCACAGAGGTGAACCCCGCCTGCACCGCCTGCACACATCCCTCGTAGCTCTTGGAGTGGTCATAATGCAGCGCGCAGGGGCAGGGACTGCGCTGCAGCCGGGCGGTAAAATAGAGGTACTGCTCCCGCTCGGCGAAGCAGAATTCATTTGGGGACACCTGCACGATCAGCGGGGCGCCGTCCGCCTCCGCCTGCTCCACAACAGCCTTGAACATGGTGCTCTCGGTGACATTAAAGCCGCCCACCGCGAAGCCGTGCTCTTTTGCCGGCCCGAGCAGCCCGGCCAGGTTCATCAGCATTGCCGTTTCTCTCCCTTCCAAAAGGTGCGGGCGGCCCACAGCCCCTCGGACTGCGGGCCCGCCGCAAAATCAACTACAGGTTCTCCAGCGTGATTTCCACATCGGCCGCGCCTTCGATGTCAATGCCGCCGGTCTCGTCCTCGTCCTTCACGGGCTTTTTCCAAAGGGTCAGAATCACGCCCATAATGACGCCGCCCATCAGCACCATGGCCGCCATCAGCAGGGGCTTGTTGGACAGGGGGATGATGAACCAGCCGCCGGCGGTGACGTAGTTCTCAATGCCCAGCGCGTAGGTGACGCCTCCGGTGATGGTGGTCGCAATGACGGAGGAGCCGATGACCCGCAGCGGGTCGTTCATGGCCAGGGGAATGCACCCTTCGGTGATCATGCAGATGCCCATGACAAAGGCGGATTTGATGGAGTCCCGCTCTACCCGGGTGTATTTCTTGCGGCCCAGCAGGGCGGAGATGGCCAGCCCCACGGAGGGAACCATGCAGCACACCAGCTTCACCGCCTCCGGTCCGGCCACGCCGTCCACCAGCAGGCCGTTGGCAAAGGTGGAGGCCGTCTTGCTCATGGGGCCGCCGAAGTCAACGCCGCACAGCGCGCCCAAAATGGCGCCCAGGGTGAACTTGGACCCGCCCTGCATGTTGGTCAGCGCCTCCACGATGGCGGCGATGAGCGCCGCAATGGGCTTGCCCAGCACGGTGAAGAACAGGAAGCCGCACACAAGGGTGGACAGCAGGGGGATGATCAGCACCGGCATGAGGCCCTGCATGGCCTTGGGCACCTTGAGATACTTTTTCAGCAGCAGGATGAAATAGCCCACCAGGAAGGCCGCGGCGATGCCGCCGATAAACCCGGCGTTGATGTAGGTGCAGACAAAGCCCAGAATCAGGCCGGGGGCAATGGCCGGGCGGTCCGCGATGGAATAGGCGATGGCGGCGCAGATGACGGGCACCACCAGGGACATGCCCAGGTTGCCGCACTTCCAGACATACCACATCAGGGTCTCGCCCTCCATCTGGGAGATGCCCGTGCCGTAGACGGCCACGCCGATGGCCTGCAGAATGCCGCCGGCGACCACGACGGGGATCATGAAAGAGATCCCGGTCATTACGTGCTTTTTGAACTCAGAAAGCGCTTTTTTCATGTTCTTCTCTCCTCACACAAATCTCTTGTTCACTGTTTCTTCTCCGCCAGGGCCTTTTCCAGGCTCTTGAGCAGCCCCACAGGGTTTTTGGTGGCCACCTCGGTGGACACCTTCACCGTGGGCTTTCCCTTGAACCGCTCCATCCCGTTGACCTTGATGTCCACGGCCAGCAGCACCGCATCCGCCGCGGCGATCTCCTCGGCTGTCAGCTGGTTCTCCACGCCGATGCTGCCCTGGGTCTCGATTTTGCAGGCGTGCCCCATGGCCTTGGCCGCCTGCTCCAGCTTCTCCTGGACAATGTACGTGTGGGCAATGCCCGCGCTGCAGGCGGAAACTCCTACGATTTTCATGCTTTCCCCTCCTTTCTGTTTATGACAACGCGTCCAGCAGCTCCCGCGGCGACCGCGCCGCCGCAAGCTTCGCACAGACCCCCTCTCTCGCCAGCTTCCTGGCCACCTGGGCCATCATGCGCAAAAAGCTGTCGTTCTTGTCCGCCAGACTGACCGCAAAGAGAATGACCACTTGGACCGGCCCGCCGTCCGCAGTCTCCCACGCCACTGGGCGGGCCAGCTTGAGAATGGAGATGCAGGTGCGCTCCACCGCGCCGGACTTTCCGTGGGGGATGGCCACGCCGCCGCCAATTCCGGTCTGGCCCATGGCCTCCCGGAGATAGAGGTCCTTTATGAACTCCTCTTCCGAGGAGAGCACCCCGTTCTCCCGCAAAAGCCGGGCGGCGTATTGGAACACCGCCTCCTTGTCGGCGGCGTCCACCTCCACCTGGACAAGGCTGGGGTCAATGACGGAAAGGTAATCCATGGCTTCCATAACAGCCCCTCCCTAACGCATGTCGGCGACGAACCGCTCCAGGCTGTCCATCGCCGCCTGTTCGTCCGCGCCGTCCGCTTTCAGCACAAAGTCCTCGTCCCGGCAGATGCAGGCGGACAGCACCATCAGCATGCTTTTGGCGTCAAAGCTCACCCCGTCCTTTTCTATGGTGACGGCGCAGGCATACTGCGCCGCCAGCTTGGAAAATTCCATGGCCGGGCGGGAATGGAGGCCCTCCTCGTTGTGGACCCGCAGGGTCTTTGTCAGCATGATCTCTCCTCCTCAAATTTTTGTCTGTCTATTTTGCAATGGCGTTCAAAGCGTCGGCCACGGCCTGCGCGTCGGGCAGGGAGCGCAGGGACGCCAGCCGTTCCGGCTCATTGAGCATGGCGATCAGCCCCTTGTAAAATCCCACCACACTGCGCTGTACTCCGGCTCCGTTTTTGAAATTGAAGGCCAGCAGGAATACCGTGTCCACCCGTTCCGACCCGTTCCAGCTCAGCGGCGTATCCAGCAGGGCCGCCGCCGCCCGGGAGACCCGGACGTAATCCGGCAGACCGTGGGGAATGGCCACCTGGGGGGAGAGCACCGTGGAGGAATTGCGCTCCCGCTCCAGCACACTGGCCTCAAACTCCCCGCTCACGTACTCCCGCCGCTCCAGAAGCTCACACATCTGATGGAGCAGAGCCGCCTTGTCCTGCGGGCCTTTGGGGCGCAGAATCAGCGGCGCCTCGAACAGGGGACAGCCGCTCCCCGGCAGTTCGGGGCGGGGGGCTTCCTCCGCGCGGGCGTGGAGCCGGGCCAGCTTTTTCTTGATGGCCTCAATGTCCCGGCTGCGGAGATAATTCCCAATGCGCACCGTGGCCTCCTCCGGCAGGTCCGGCAGGTCCACCGTGGTGATGAGCAGGTCATACCGGCGGGCGGGCGCCCGGAGCGCGCGCAGGTCCCGGGGCGTGAGCTCTCCCAGCACCTGGACCCGGGGAAAGGCCCGCTTGAGCTGCTCGCACAAAAACCGGGAGACGCCCACGCCATAGCTGCACACCACATAGACTGTCCCGCCCACGTCCTCCCGCTCCACCGCCCCGGCAAAATGGACGGCGATCGTGTTCACCTCCCACTCGGTGACGGCCGCGCCCAGAAAGTCCTCCAGCAGGTGGCTGGCGCTCCAGCAGGCCACAGCCACGTCGGCATAGCCGGATTGGAAGGGAAACGCGCCGCCGGACTCGCCGGTGCGGTCCCCCCACCGAAGGGCCGTACCCAGGGCGCTGAGGCAGTTCAGCAAGCCGTTCTCCAGAATCTCATCCCCGGTGAAGCGGCGCTGGAGGATGTCCCCGATCATCCGCACCAACCCGCGGACCAGGGCCAAGGTCCCGCTTTTTTCACCGGCGTTGCGGGCCAGCGCCTCTCCGGTGAGGAAGTCCATAATTTCGCTGGAGGCCAGGGCAAACCATATATAGGCCCCCTCCTCGTCGGGAAGGGCCGCGTGGTAGTAGTCCCGGATGAGCTCCAGCGCGTCCCGTCCGGCCTCCCGCTCCCAGGCCGGACCGGCGGGCAGCTCCCCCGGAAAGCGGTATGGAAGCTTTTTTCTGCTGTCCGCCAGCATGGCCGCCAGCAGGAAGCACAGCCGCTCATAGCTGCCATAGCTCAGGCGGAACTGGTAGTCCCGTTCCAGCCGGCTCACGGCCTGCCGGACCCCCGTCAGGTCAATGCCCTGCCAAAAGCGCTGGAGGCCGTCGTCCCGGGGTTCCTCCCGGGGGAGGGCGGTCATCTCCCGGTAAAGGGCCCACAGCGCCAGCCGGATTTGGTGGCGGCTTCCCTGGAGCGAAAAGCCCTGGCCCCGCCGGCGCAGAAGCGCCACGTCATGGGCCCGCAGCCATTCCTCCGCCTCGTCCACATATTTCCGTACACTTTTATAGTTGGTGAACAGCTCCCGCTCCAGCCCGGCAATGGTGGCTGCGCCCGTCTTCAAAAGCCGCTCCAAAACCAGCCAGCGCCCTCCCAGCCGGGTGTCAAGCGCCGTCTGCCGGGCCAGGTCCTCCCACATCGAAAGGAGCCGTTCCCACTCCTCCGGCGTGGCCTCCAGACGGTAGCCCTGGTTCCCCTTGGCCTCCAGCCGCCCCGTACCGCTCTCCGCCAGCAGGTCCCTCAATTCCCCGATATCGCTGCGTACCGTCCGCTCAGAGCAATTGAGCCGAAGGGCAAGCTGCCCGGCAGTGACATGCCGCGGCGCTTCATGCAGGATGCCAAGGATCTGTCTCTGCCGTTCTTTCATGTCTCCTCCCATCCGTCTGCGTCCGGCCAAAATTTCGGTGTGCCGGACAGCAGTTAGGTTTCCCCTTCCTGCTGGTTTCATTATAAACGCCGGACCAGCGGGAAAAACGGACGTCTTTTTGCCAGTTTTGCTCCGCCGCGTAAATTTCGCTTGCAGTTTTGCACATTTCCCCCATTTGAAAGGAGCTGGATATGTGTATTTTGCACAACGCGTTTTAATCCGGCAATGCGCCCCCGGCCGCAAAGGGCTTCGGGGGCGCACCGCTTTGTCCGCGCCTGCGCGCGGCGCTCAATGGAAGTATTCCACCTGGAAGCCCACCACCTTGCCCAGCTCCTGCAGGGCCTTGACGTGGTTTCCGTAGACGACGGCCTGGTGATGGCCGTAGCCCCCGTTGGCCAGAGCCTGACGGAATTCCCTGGCGCCGCCCTCCACATCATAGTACACCGCAGGGCTGCAGTACACCGGGCGGAACTCGCACCCCAGGGTGCGGCCCACCGCCACCATCATTTTGGTGCCGGCCCGGTTGAAGCGGCCAAAGGTGACCACCTGGTCCGGCGTCTCGCCCATGTCCACGTGGTAATGGGTGCCCCAGCCCTGCGTGGTGAAGGGCGCCAGCTCGTAGGCCTGCGGAGGCCGGCCGTAGCCGTTCATTTTCCGGACGGGAACCGCGTGGTGGATCTCCAGCACATCCCGGTCAAAGGCGACGCCGGGCTGGGTCAGCAGCTTGGGCATACCCAGCTGTTCCGGCGTTTTGCTCCCTTTGAGCACCAGCACGGGGTTTCCCATAAACACACTCTGGCGGGTGAGGTACATCATCATCATCATGGCCATCCACACCGCCAGATCCTCCTCGCAGGCGGAGGGAATTCTGTCGTCCTTGTTCAGCGAGTGGGTCATGCAGGGGACGAATTTATGCTCCTGGGGCAGACGGCTGGCGCACAGCTCCTTACAGGGGATGGTGAAAGCGTTGCAGTCGTAGTCCTCCATCATCCGGCGCACCGCGTGAAACAGCCGCAGGTCGTTGCAGACATATTCCTCGGAAACGCCGGACTTCTCCGCGCCCTCCACCAGTTCCCGGGCCTCCCGCCGGATACCGTCGTCCGCCGGGACGGCGTCAAAATACTTCATAATCTGGCGGAAGTCAATGCGGTTGTTGCGGATGCCGTAGCGTTTGAACAGCCCCACCAGGTCCGAGCAGCTGGTGTTCACCGAGGCGGGGGTCTGCTCGCAGTTGGACAAAATCAGGATTTTTGTGCCGGCCACCGCCTTTTTCACCTGAAGGTTGGTCAGAATGGCATTGTATTCCTGGTAATCATGGGCCATATATGCATCCAGCCCCAGCTCCCGGTAATACGCGATTAAATCGATGGGGGTGGGGCCCAGATTGATCATGGAGATGGGCTTGCCCAGCCGCTCAATGCCGGGAACCCGGTAGGTGATGAGGTACAGGTCCACCTCATGGGCGTCCGGGGCCAGCTTGTCGAACTCGCTGTCCCGCACGGTGAAGCTCTCGTTGAATTCCAGATAGGCGGGCTCCATCAGATTGCAGCGGGTGAGGTCCAGGTTGGCCAGCAGCTCCTCCCGCCAGGTCTGGAACTGCTCTTTTCCCACCCGGCGCTCAAACTCCGGGGTGCCCTCCTCCCGCACCCCCACCCGGCAGGGCCCCTCCCACCAGTCGGAGTGAACCAGATTGCTGAAAACGGGTTTTACATTGACCTTCACATCCATGGCGTACTTCATTGCGTTTTCCTCATTTCTATCGTATTTTTCCGCCCCTTGGCGGTCTGTCCGCTGTCTCCGCCGCCTGCCGGACGCGCCTCCAGCACTCCCGCAGGCCGTTTTCCCTGACCTCCGGGTAGATGACCTCCCGGGAGACCTCCTCTAAAAATTCCGGGGGAGCCGCCGGAACTTCCGCCGCCGGAGCCCCGTCGTACAGCGCCTGAAAGACGGCCAGCACGCCGCCCACCAGCAGGGAGTCGCTGTCTGCCTGAAACCGGACGGCGGCGCCCTCCGCCCAGGCCACGGCCCAGAGGGCCGTTTTACAGCCCTTGACCCGGCGGTCCGGGCTGCGGGTTCCTTTGCCGCCGTCCTCCCGGCCCAGAGCCAGGGACAGCAGGTACTGGCACTGGCTGTCCGGGTCTCCCAGCGCCCGAAAGGTCCGGGCATACGCCCGGTCAAGGGCTTGAATAGACATATCCCGTCCTCCCCATCCGCTCCAACTCCCCCGCCAAGGCGTCCACATCGGCGGCGCTGTTGTAAATTCCCAGCGACACCCTGCAGCTGCCGTCCAGCCCCATGCGCTCCATCAGCGGGTAGGCGCAGTGGGCGCCGCACCGCACGGCCACGCCGGCGCGCCCCAAAAGCACCCCCACGTCATAGGCCGCCCAGCCCTCCACCGAAAACGTGAGGATCGGGGAGGGGCAGTCCGGCCCGTGCAGGCGCACCCCAGGCACGGCGCCCAGCCGTTCCCGCAGATAACGGGCCAGCTCCGCCTCATAGGCAAACAGCGCGGAAACCCCCTTTCCGTCCAGGTAGTCCAGCGCCGCCGACAGCCCCAGAACGGAGGCCACGTCGGGGGAACCCGCCTCGAACCGGTCCGGCCCATCTTTCCAGGCCGTGCCGCCCGGTCCGGCCCGCTCCAGCATACCGCCTCCGTACAGCCAGGGGGGAAGCTGAGCGAGGGCCTCCTCCTTGCCGTACAGCACGCCGCACCCTGTCGGGCCGTACACCTTGTGGCCGGAAAAGCAGAGAAAGTCGCAGTCCAGCGCGCCCACGTCCACCCGGTGGTGGGCTATTTCCTGTGACGCGTCCACCGCCACCCGGGCCCCCACCCTGTGGGCGGCGCGGATGACCGCCTTCAAATCCGGACGGAATCCGGTGACGTTGGACATGGCGGTGACGGACACCAGCTTCGTCCGGCCGTCCAGCAGCGCTTCCACCGCCTCCGGGTCCAGCGAGCCGTCCCGCCGAGCCGCCGCAACGCGAAACTCCACCTGCCGGACAGCGCACTGCCGCTGGAAGGGATAGTAGTTGGACGCGTGCTCCAGCTCGGTCACCACCACGTTGTCCCCTGGCCCGGCCCAGGCCTCCAGCCCGGCGTGGGCCAGCAGGTTCAGTCCCTCCGTACTGCTCCTGGTGAACACCACCTCCCGCGGAGAGGCCGCGCCCAGCCACCCCTGCACCCGGCGGCGGGCCTGCTCATAGAGCTGTTCTGCCCGGAGGCTGAGGGGATAGCCGCCCCGGTGAATATTGGCGTTCTCCCTGGAGTAGTAGTCCGCCAGCCGCCGGATAACCGCCTCCGGCTTCTGGGTGGTGGCCGCGTTGTCCAGATAGGCCAGGGGCCGCTCTCCCGGCTGGGTGCGCAGTATTGGAAAATCCATAGCCGCGGGCGAATGTGTACCTCTCACGATTTCTCCCTCCCCTGGGCGGCGCGGGCCTCCCGCATGAGTCTGACGGCACAGGCGGCAAGCTGCGGCACGTTCTGTATCCGGGCGGCCTCACCATCGTCCAGGCGTATACCCAAGCGGTCCTCAATGAAGAAAAACAGCAGCACCTTTTTCTTCGCCACCAGCGAGGTCTGGCGGCAGTCGTACTGTTCAATCCGCCGCTGAACCTCCTCTTGGGACAGGCCCTGCCCGACCAAGCCGCTCTGCTTGACGCTCCGGATGATCAGGTTCCGGATGCCGTCCTCTCCGCAGGGGCTGAGCATCAGCTTGCGCTCAATAGCCGCCTGGAGCAGGACGGCCGCCCGCTCCTCCCCCAGCTCTTCCGGCGGCAGAAGGCGCAGCTGCTCCAGCAGCGCGGCGCTGTCCTCTCCCGCCCGCAGGATATCCTCCAGCATACCTCGTCCCTCCTCTGCCCGGGTTTGCCTTTCCCCACCACTATAGCGGAAACCGCCGGACAATAGTTTGCATTTTGTCCCGTGTTTTGTGCCGTTTCTCCCAAGGGCCCCAAAACCTTCCGCAGATAAAAACAGCTCCGGGCTTTTCACCGGAGCCGTCTTTGTGGTATGATGGAGCATATCGCTTGCAAGGAGGATGCTGTCATGGCCGCGAACCACAGGCGGAGCGCCTGCCTCGAGCGCTTCCCCCAGACCTTTTCCATTCAGCGCAAGGTCACGCCGGACACGGAAAAGCGGCGGCTCCATCTCCACGAACAGCTGGAGCTGATCGTGGCGGTGTCGGACAATATGGGGTGCCAATATGAGACAGGTTCCCTGCCCATACCAGCCGGAAGCGTTCTGCTGCTGGACGCGCTCACCCCCCACTACATATACAAAAGCAGCCCCGGCGGAATGGTGGACCGGTACGTGCTGTATTTTTCCTCCGAGTATGTCTCCAGCCTGTCCGTCCCCGAGCTGAACCTGTTGCGGTGCTTTTACCGCAATCACACCCCCGTTCCCGGCCTCGTGTCCCCCCCGGAGGGGGAGCGGCTGGCCATCCGCCGGCTTCTGGACGAGATGCTCCTGTCCACCGCCCAGGCGGCGGACCACTCCCCCGGCTCCCTGGAGGCCCTCACCTATGGAATGCAGACCCGCTTTCTGCTGGGACAGCTTCTGGCCCTGCTCAACCGCATGTGCCCCCACGGCGGCGCTCAGACCGCCGCCTCCCCCGAAGCGGTGAGCACCGCCCTGTTTATCAAAAGCTATATCCAGGAGCACTACAGCCGGCCGCTGCGGGCGGACGACCTGGCCCGCGAGTTCTATATCAGCAAAACACAGCTCTACAAGACCTTTCACCAGGTCCTTGGCATTTCTGTGGGCGGCTATATCACGCAAATCCGCATCATCAAGGCCAAGGACCTGCTGGTCAATTCCTCCTACCCGGTGGAGTTGATCGCCGGAAAAGTGGGCTATCAAAACCTGAGCGCTTTCTCCCGCGCTTTCAAGGCCCATGTGGGCGTGACGCCCAACACCTTCCGCCGCCGGGGCGGCGGTTCTTGATCCGGAACGGCCCATCAAAGGACCTGTCCGCCCGTATAAATCCTCAAGGGTTTGACTGTACATTTTCCTCCCGGCGTGGTACAATGTGAAAACAGCTTTTGAAAAGGCGGCGTATACCATGGCCCACAGCTTTTTTGCCTACATATTCCGCATGCGCCACATCGCCCGCTGGGCGCTGATGCGCAACACCCGCACCGAAAACGTGGAGGAGCACTCCTACGAGGCAGCGGTGCTCTCCCACGCCTTGGCGGCCATCGGCCGGGACGTGTTCGGCAAGGACCTGGACCCGGATAAGATTGCGGCGGCGGCGCTGTTCCACGACGCGCCGGAGATCATCACCGGGGACATGCCCACCCCGGTGAAGTACCACAACCCCTCCCTGCAAAACGCCTATAAGCAGGTGGAGGCGGCGGCCCAGGACAAGCTGCTGTCCATGCTGCCCCCGGAGCTGGTTCCCGCCTACGGGCCCCTGGTGCGGGAGAGCGACCCTGAAATCCGCCGGTACGTGAAGGCGGCGGACAAGCTGTCCGCCTACATCAAGTGCGCCGAGGAGCTGAAGGCAGGCAACGCCGAGTTTAAAATGGCGGCGGAGCAGACTATGGCGGCGCTGAAGGCCATGGAGATGGAGGAGCTGGACTGGTTCATGGAGCGGTTCCTCCCGGCGTTCTCCCTGACGCTGGATGAGCTGCAATAGAAAACAGAGGGGTGCAAGAAATGGTAATAGGGATATTTGGCGAGAGCTGCGTGGGAAAATCCGCCCTCGCGGAGCGGCTGAAAACGCGGCTGAACGCCGAGATATACACCGGGAGGGATTTTCTCCGTTTGGCAAAAAGCGAGGCGGAGGCAACGCGGATTTTTCAGGAGAAGCTCCGGGCCGCCGTGGACGGGGCCCACGTGATCTATGTGACCGCCCAGCAGGAACACCTGTCCCTGCTGCCGGAGGGGGCTGTCCGGGTTCTGGTGACGGCCGGTCTGGAGACCATCAAAGCGCGCTTTGCCCTGCGGATGGGCGGCGTCCTCCCCGCGCCCGTGGCCGGAATGCTGGAGCGGAACCACGGCATGTTCGACAGCGAGCCCCATCACGTCCGCATCACGTCCGGGGATACGGACCTTGACGCGGCCTGCCAACAGGTTTTGCGGCTGATCCCGGGGTAAGCCCTCAATCTACACAAAAATGGGAGGAAAGCTCTATGAAAGCAATTGTCACCGTCATAGGCCGCGACCAGGTGGGCATCATCGCCGCCGTGTGCGCCCTGCTCAGCGAGAAGAACGTCAACGTGCTGGACATCAGCCAGACCGTCCTCCAGGAGTATTTCACCATGATTATGCTGGTGGATACGGCGGAGGCCACCGTGCCCTTTGCCCGCTTGAAGGAGGATTTGGCCGAGGCCGGGAAAGAGCGTGGACTGGATATCCGCGTTCAGCGTGAGGATATCTTTAACGCCATGCACCGAATCTGACCGCTTCGCAGCATGACAACGTATCAAGGAGCAATATGTATGATCAACACCAACGACATTTTACAGACCATCCAGATGATCGACCACCAGCATCTGGACGTGCGCACCATCACCATGGGCATCAACCTGCTGGACTGCTGCGACCCGGACCCCCACGCCGCCTGCCGGAAAATCTACGACAAGATCACCACCTCGGCGGAAAAGCTGGTGAAGACCGGGGAGGACATTGAGACGGAATTCGGCATCCCCATCGTCAACAAGCGCATTTCCGTCACCCCCATGGCCCTGGCGGCGGGGGCGTCCCGCACCAATGACTACGTCCCCTTCGCCGCCGCCATGGATAAGGCGGCGAAAGCGGTGGGGGTGAACTTCATCGGCGGCTTCTCCGCCCTGGTACACAAGGGCATGACCGAGGCGGACAAGAAGCTCATCGCCGCCATCCCGGAGGCGTTGGCCGTCACCGACGTGGTGTGCTCCTCCGTCAACGTGGGCTCCACCAAGGCGGGCATCAACATGGACGCGGTGGCCCTCATGGGCCAGACCATCAAGGCGTGCGCCCAGCGCACCGCCGGTCAGGGCGGCTTCGGCTGCGCCAAGCTGGTGGTGTTCTGCAACGCGGTGGAGGACAACCCCTTCATGGCCGGGGCCTTCCACGGCGTGGGAGAGGCCGAGCGGGTGATCAACGTGGGGGTGTCCGGCCCCGGCGTGGTCCACCACGCCCTGCAGAAGGTGAAGGGCCAGCCCTTCGACGTGGTGGCGGAGCTCATCAAAAAGACCGCCTTCCAGGTGACCCGCATGGGCCAGCTGGTGGCCCGGGAGGCCAGCGCCCGGCTGGGCGTGCCCTTCGGCATTGTGGATTTGTCCCTGGCCCCCACCCCCGCCGTCGGCGACTCTGTGGCCCGCATCCTGGAGGAGATGGGGCTGGAGGTGTGCGGCACCCACGGCACCACCGCCGCCCTGGCCCTGCTCAACGACGCGGTGAAAAAGGGCGGGGTCATGGCCAGCTCTTCGGTGGGCGGGCTGTCCGGGGCCTTCATCCCGGTGAGCGAGGACGAGGGCATGATCGCCGCCGCCCAGTCCGGGGCGCTCACCCTGGACAAGCTGGAGGCCATGACCTGCGTGTGCTCCGTGGGGCTGGACATGATCGCCGTCCCCGGCGATACCACCGCCGCCACCCTGTCCGCCATCATCGCCGACGAGGCCGCCATCGGCATGGTGAACCAGAAAACCACTGCCGTCCGCCTCATCCCCGCCCCCGGCAAACAGGTAGGGGACGTGGTGGAGTTCGGCGGCCTGCTGGGCTCCGCCCCAGTGATGCCCTGCCACACCGGCAGCGCGGAGGAGTTTGTGGCCCGGGGCGGACGCATTCCCGCCCCCCTGCACAGCCTGAGAAACTGAGAACCTGTATTTACAGCCCAAGCTGCCGGATGGCCGAGAGTTTTCCCTCCAGGCAAAGCGGGGTTTCGCAGGGATATTATGCCTACTTTAAGAAACCACAACGAAGTATGGCGGGAAAAGCTCCGGCCAGACGACGCGTTGAGGTTGTGAATCCAGGTCTTTATATTTCACTTGACACCGGACGTCTGTTGTGATATTCTCACAAACAGACCGGCGGTTTGTTTGTGAGGAGGATAGCCTGTGGGTCGGAACAAATACCCGGAAATCACCATACAAAAGATTTTGGATACCGCGGAGCGGCTGTTTATCGAAAAGGGCTATGACCAGGCCTCCCTCCAGGACATCATCGACGCCACCGGGCTGTCCAAAGGGGCCATCTACCACCATTTCGCCTCCAAGGAGGATATTTTCTACTCCGTATTCGACCGCATCGGACAGCACGACATCGCCGTCCTGTCCGCTATCCTAAACGACAGCACCCTCAACGGCCTGGACAAGCTGCGCGCCGTCTTCAAGGCCTCCCTCCAGCCGGAGCGCCAGGACAATATGGTCCGCATGCTGCCCTATCTGCTGGACAACCCCAAATTTCTGGCCGCGGAGATGCGGGGCGTTTTGATGGAGTCTGCGCCGGCGATAGAGCCCATCATCCGCCAGGGCATGGCGGACGGCTCCATCCAAACGGACCACCCCCGGGAGCTGGCGGAGGCCATGCTGGTGCTGACCGATATATGGGGCAATCCCACCGTCCGCCCCACCACCCCGGAGGAAATGGAAGCCCGGTGCGCCGTGTTCAACCAGATGTTTACCAGCTTTGGCATACCCGCGCTGCTCGACCGGGAGATCATTGACCATCTTGTGCGGCTTACGGAATTGGCCTGGCACGGGCCCCTGGGCGGGGCGGAAAACGGCTGAAAAGAAGCCGCCTAAGCAGGCGCTTCTTTTTGGAGATATAAAAACCGACGGTCGGTTTATATTGGAGGACTATGACATGAAATCAAACCAAAGCGCCCTGTTCCGCCGGGATTTCACCCTGGTGGTCATCGGACAGGTCATCTCCCTGTTCGGCAACGCCATTCTGCGGTTTGCTCTGCCCCTGTATCTTCTGCGGCAGACCGGCTCCGCCGCCCTGTTCGGCGCTGTGGGTGCGGCGGCGTTTATCCCCGCCGTGCTGTGCTCACCCGTCGGCGGCGTGGTGGCAGACCGGGTAAACAAGCGGAATATCATGGTGTGCCTGGACTTTTCCACAGCGGGCCTGGTGCTGGCCTTCACCCTGCTGCTGGGGCGGGTCCCGCTGGTGCCGCTGATGG
>CANOBV010000015.1 GCA_947564255.1 uncultured bacterium
TGGCCCGGGGCATGAAGCGCTTGATGATGGGGCCGGGGGTGGCGTAGGTCTCGGCCACGTAGAGCTTCTCGGGGTCCATGCCGTGGTTGTTCTCGGCGTTGGCCGCGGCGCTGCTCACCAGCTTGGCCAGCGGCTCGGAGGCGGCCTTGGGAATCAGGGCCAGGATGGCGGCGGCGTCCTTGACGCTCTTGCCGCGGATCTGGTCGCACAGGATGCCCACCTTCCGGGGGGAGATACGGATGTATCTCAGTGTCGCTTTCGCTTCCATTTCTCCTGCCTCCTCCCTTACTTACCGGTCTTGCTGCCCGCGTGCCCCTTAAAGGTGCGGGTGGGGGCGAACTCGCCCAGCTTATGGCCCACCATATCCTCGGTGACATAGACAGGCACATGCTTGCGTCCGTCGTGGACGGCGATGGTGTGGCCCACGAAGGAGGGGAAGATGGTGGAGGCGCGGCTCCAGGTCTTGAGGACCTTCTTCTCGTTCTTCTTGTTCAGCTCGTCTACCCGCTTCAGCAGCTCGGGAGCGCAAAACGGGCCCTTCTTGATGCTTCTGCTCATCTGTTACACTCCCTCCTTACTTGCCGTTGCGGCGCCGGACAATGAACTTGTCGGTGCGGTTCTTCTTCTTGCGGGTCTTGTAACCCAGGGCGGGCTTGCCCCAGGGGGTCACGGGGCCGGGACGGCCCACCGGGCTCTTGCCCTCGCCGCCGCCGTGGGGGTGGTCGTTGGGGTTCATCACGGAGCCGCGCACGGTGGGACGCCAGCCCATGTGGCGCTTGCGGCCGGCCTTGCCGATGTGGATGTTGGCCCAGTCGGTGTTGCCCACCTGGCCGATGGTGGCCAGGCAGTTCTCCCGGACCAGCCGGACCTCGCCGGAGGGCAGGCGGACCTGGGCCATGCCGTTCTCCTTGGCCATCAGCTGGGCGGCGGTGCCGGCGGAGCGCACCAGCTGGGCGCCCTTGCCGGGGTAGAGCTCGATGCAGTGGATGGTCTCGCCCACGGGGATCTCGGCGATGGGCAGGCAGTTGCCGGGCAGGATGTCCGCGCCGGAGCCGGTCATGATGGTGTGGCCCGCCTTCAGCCCCACGGGGGCCAGGATATAGCGGCGCTCGCCGTCCTCATACTGGATGAGGGCGATGTTGGCGGAGCGGTTGGGGTCGTACTGGAGGTTGATCACCTCGGCCTTGCCCGCCTTGTCCCGCTTGAAGTCGATGATGCGGTACTTCTTCTTGTTGCCGCCGCCGCGGTGGCGGACGGTGATGCGGCCGTAGCTGTTGCGGCCGGCGTTCTTTTTCAGGCTCTCCAGCAGCGAGCGCTCCGGCTTGGCCTTCTTGTCGATGCCCTCGAAGGCGGACACGGTCATGTGGCGGCGGGAGGGCGTCGTGGGCTTATAAGTCTTGATAGCCATTCTCTAATCTCCTCCTTACACCATGCCTTCGAAGAACTCGATGGACTTGGAATCGGCGGTGAGGGTGATCATCGCCTTTTTCCAGTGGGGGCGGCGCCCCTCGGGATAGCGGCCCATGCGCTTGACCTTGCCCTGCATGTTCAGGGTGTTGACCTTGGCCACCTTCACGCCGAAAATCTCCTCGCAGGCTTTGGCGATCTCGATTTTGTTGGCGTCCTTGGCCACCTCGAAGGTGTACTTCTTCTCGGTGGCGGCGGCCATGGACTGCTCGGTGATGATGGGGCGCTTGATGATGTCGTATGCGGTCTTCATCAGGCGAACACCTCCTCGATGGCGGCCAGCGCGGCCTGGTCGATGATGACCTGGTTGGCGTTGACGATGTCGTAGACGTTGATGAGGCTGGCGGGGCTGGTCACAATGCCGGGGATGTTCCGGGCGGACAGCACCACGTTGGAGTCGCCGGTGACGACGACGGCCTTCTTGGACTCCACGGCGTTGAGGAAGCCCTGGAAGGTCTTGGTCTTGATCTCGCCCATGGCCAGCTTATCCACCACCAGCACGTTGCCGGCGGCGGCCTTGGCGCTCAGGGCGGACTTCAGGGCCAGGCGGCGCACCTTCTTGTTGAGGGTGTACCGGTAGGAGCGGGGCTTGGGGGCGAACACGATGCCGCCGTGGGTCCACTGGGGGGCCCGGGTGGAGCCCTGGCGGGCGTGGCCGGTGCCCTTCTGGCGCCAGGGCTTCTTGCCGCCGCCGGACACTTCCGCGCGGGTCAGGCTGCTCTGGGTGCCCTGACGGCAGTTGGCCAGGTGGTTCTTGACCACGTCGTGGACCACGGACTGATTGGGCTCGATGCCGAAGATGGCCTCGGAGAGCTCGACCTCGCCGATGCGCTTACCGGCCATATCATAAAGGTTCGCTTTAGGCATTTGTCATTCTCTCCTTTCTCACTTGTTACGCGCAGAGGCCTTCTGCGGGTTGACGCGGGCGGACTGCTTCTGGGGATTGACGCGCCCGGCGGCCTCGGCGGGGTGCTTCTCGGCCAGCTTCTTGGCGCTGGTGCGCAGGGCCACCACGCCGCCCCGGGGTCCGGGCACCGCGCCGCGCACGGCGATGACGCCCAGCTCCTCGTCCACCTGGACCACGTCCAGGTTCATGACGGTGACCTGCTCGTTGCCCATCTGGCCCGCGCCGTTGTGCCCCTTGAAGATGCGGGAGGGGTCGGTGCTGGAGCCCATGGAGCCGGAGTGGCGGTGGACGGGGCCGCCGCCGTGGGTGTTCTTCTGGACGTGGCCGCCGCAGCGCTTGACCGCGCCCTGGTAGCCGTGGCCCTTGCTGATGCCGGTGATGTCCACCCGGTCGCCGGGGGCGAACACGGTGGCGGTGAGCTCGTCGCCCACGTTCAGCTCGTCGGCCTTGTCCAGCTTGAACTCCTTGAGCACCCGCAGGCACTTGCCGGCCTTCTTGCTGTGGCCCGCCTCGGGCTTGGACAGCTTCTTCTCCGGGACTTCATCGAAGCCCAGCTGGACGGCGGTGTAGCCGTCCTTTTCCTCGGTCTTCTTCTGCACCACGGTGCAGGGGCCCGCCTGGATGACGGTGACCGGGATGACCTTACCGGCTTCGTCGAAGATCTGGGTCATACCCACCTTCTTGCCGATGATGGCCTTTTCCATGTGTATTCCTCCTTAATAAGGTTATTGGTTGATGTTGTCACGCCTCGCCTGTTCGCGACGCGCGGCTTCCCGACCACTCGAGCTGGTCTTGGGCCGCTGTGCGGCCCGCGCCCGCCCTCGCTCCGGTCCATCCGCGCTGCTCACGACGGCTCGGACGCTTCCCACCAACATGACCCGCTTACCTCAATAACGCGGTAAGCTGCGGTACTCACTCATTGCAAAGTCCGCTCCGCTTCGCTTCCATCCGGGCTGAAAGCCGCGCTGCGCCTCCTTGCTCTTCGTGTCCAAACCGAACCCGTTTTGCCGGACTGCGGCTTGGGGCGCGGCTGCGCCGCGCTCAGTTTCGGGCCTTACACTTTAATTTCAATGTCCACACCGGCGGGCAGGTCCAGACTCATCAGAGCCTCCACAGTCTTGGGAGAAGACTTCATCACGTCGATGAGCCGCTTGTGGGTGCGGCGCTCGAACTGCTCCCGGGAATCCTTGTTCACGTGGGGGGAGCGCAGGATGGTGACGATCTCCCGCTTGGTGGGCAGGGGAATGGGGCCGGAGACCTCGGCGCCGCTGCGCTTGGCGGTCTCCACAATCTTCTCGGCGGCCTGGTCGATAAGCTGGTGGTCATAGGCTTTCAGCCGGATGCGGATCATTTCTTTTGCTGCCATTGTGTTTCCTCCTTGACATACGAAGTGACTGTGACGTCCTCGCTTCGTACGGTGAGAGTTTCAATCCACGTTACCGTGCGTATCACTCCCCGGCATGAATAAAACCGGCGCAAAGCAGGCCGGTTCTACCCACCCAGGGCGATATACGCCGTGGAATGAGCCTCTCAGCCGCCCGATTGTACGGACATACTCCGCGGAAGTTACCTCGCAGGGCGAGCAATCTCCCGCATCATCGCAGTGCACCCTTTGACAGGCGCTTGACTATTGTACAACAGGAGCGCACCGAAAGTCAAGGACTTTTTTACCTGTTTTCAAAAGTTTTTTCACGGTTTTCGGCCGTTTCCCAGAAAACCGGCTGTGCAACATGACCAAACGGCAAAAAGCGCCGCCCCACTGACGCAGGGCGGCGCTGAAAGCCTCGCAGAGTTCGCGCCCCCAGGCGCGAAAAACATCCAGTCTGTTTTTGGCGGCGGCGTGTACGTCGCCAAAAACTCCTCCCAGCCTGCAAGTGCGCGCAGTCAGGCCGCGATTCCTCTCGCCGGAAAGGGGACAGCCCTTTTCGGCGAAACGTCAGTACGCCACGCCCCAGTAGACCATCTTCTTGGCGGGCCTGCCGCAGCAGGCGCACACGTCGCCCAGCTTCTCCTGTTCAAAGGGGATGCACCGGGAGCTGACCCCGGCCTCCTCCTTCATCCTCACCTCACAGGCCTCGTCGCCGCACCACATGGTCTTGGCGAAGCCGCCCTGGGTCTCCATCTTCTCCTTGACCTCCGCCAGGGTGGCGCAGGGGTAGGTGTTGTCCTCCAGGTTCTTCTTGGCCCGCTGGTACAGCCCGTTGTGGATGTCCTCCAGCATGTCGGCCACGGTGTCCTCGATGCCGTCCAGGGACACGAAGGACTTCTCCCCGGAGTCCCGGCGGACCAGCACGCATTGGTTTTTCTCCATATCCTTGGGGCCCAGCTCCAGCCGCAGGGGGACGCCCTTCATCTCGTACTCGGCGAACTTCCAGCCGGGGGAGTTGTCGGAGGCGTCCATCTTCACCCGGAAGCCCGCCTTTTGCAGCCGGTCCATCACGGCCTCGTTGGCCTCGATGACGCCCTCCTTGTGCTGGGCTACGGGGATGACGATGACCTGGACGGGGGCAACCTTGGGGGGGAGCACCAGGCCCCGGTTGTCGCCGTGGACCATGATGATGCCCGCGATCATCCGGGTGGACACGCCCCAGGAGGTCTGGAAGGGGTGGTGGAGCTGGTTGTCCT
Organism: uncultured bacterium; assembly: GCA_947564255.1. GTDB lineage: Bacteria > Bacillota > Clostridia > Oscillospirales > Oscillospiraceae > Enterenecus. Next base: position 5,000 of record CANOBV010000015.1, read on the forward strand.
TGCCGGTGAAGGTGATGTCGAAAGCTTTGGCGAAGCCGTCGCCAAAGTAGTGGCTGGTGCCGCCCTGGAGGGCCTTGCGGTCATGCATCATGCACTCCACGGTATAGGTGGCCTCCGCGCCGGAGAACTTCTCCTTGTCGGTCTTGCGGCCCTTCACCACCGGAATGGCCAGCACATCTTTATAAAAATCGGCGTAGATGTTGAACATCCGCTCCGTCTCGGCCACGGCCTCCTCGGCGGTGGCGTGCATGGTGTGGCCCTCCTGCCAGAGGAACTCCCGGTGGCGCAGGAAGGGCCGGGAGGTCTTTTCCCAGCGCAGCACGGAGGTCCACTGGTTGTACAGCTTGGGCAGGTCCCGGTGGGAATGGATGATGTTGGCGTAGTGCTCACAGAACAAGGTCTCGGAGGTGGGCCGGATGCAGTAGCGCTCCTCCAGCTTCTCGCTGCCGCCGTGGGTCACCCAGGCGCACTCGGGGGCAAAGCCCTCCACGTGGTCCTTCTCCTTCTGGAGCAGGGACTCGGGGATGAGCATAGGCAGGTAGACGTTCTCGTGCCCGGTCTTTTTGAATTCATCATCCAGAATATGCTGGATGTTCTCCCAGATGGCGTAGCCATAGGGCCGGTAGATGAACATGCCTTTGATGCTGGAGTAGTCGATAAGCTCCGCCTTTTTGCACACGTCGGTGTACCACTGGGCGAAGTCCACATCCATATCGGTGATCTGGGTCACCTGTTTGTTTTTGTCCTGTGCCATGTCGCTTCCATCCTTTATAATATATAAAATGGGATTTTTTCCACATCCTATGACAGGTGCACATATTGTATTGCCAAACCGGGGAAAAGTCAAGAGGAAAGGGACTTTCCTCTTTCCCTTTCCACGCACGGCGTTTTATAATCAAAGGACCTCAAAATAACTGCCCGTTATTGGGGACCCCTTTGCGGCCCCGCCGCAGATACCAGAGAAAAGGAGCTGTTACCATGTCACGCACCCACTCCCGCGCCGGCCGTGTCACCCTGCGGCCTATCCCCGCGCCGCCCAAAGTCTGCTTCCCCCTGCCCCAGTCCGCCCCGCCCGCCAACGCCGGGGCCACCCTGGCCCAATGGCTGGACATCTGGATGGAAAAGGATATTGAGCCCTGCCGGGCCGACACCACCATCAACGGCTATGACAGCATCATTCACAACCACATCCGCCCCGCCCTTGGCAAAGTGCGGCTGGCCGACCTGTCCCCGGCGCTCATCAACGGCTATTATCAGTGGCTGGCCGATGAAAAGGGGCTGGCCCCCAACACCATCCGCAAGCATCACGTATTGCTCCACACCGCTTTGAAATCCGCCTTCCGCCAGGGGGTCATCCCCGCCAATCCCATCCAGCGGGCCACGCCGCCCCGGGCTACTGCGGTGGAGGTGGCCTATTATACGCCCGCCCGCCTGGGACAGCTCCTCCGGGCGGTCAAGGGGGACCCTCTGGAGGTTCCCGTGCGGCTGGCCTGCTTTCTGGGCCTGCGGCGCAGTGAGATTCTGGGCCTGCGCTGGCGGGACGTGGACCTCTCTTCCGGCCAGCTCTCCGTGCGCTGGGTGCGCACCACCGTGGGTTCCCGGGTGGTGGAAAAGGCCCCGAAGACCTCCGACAGCTGCCGCACACTGTCCATTGCCGCCCTGGACGACCTGCTGGAACTGCTCCGGGACCTGCATGCCAAGCGCCTCCAGTCGGGGATGCCCTGCGCCCCGGCGGACTTTCTTCTCCTGGACGGTGTGGGGCGGCCCCTTCACCCCAATCTGATGTCCTCCGCCTTGACGGCTTTCATAAAAAAGAACGGCCTGGCCCCCATCACCTTCCACGGCCTGCGCCACACCTTTGCCAGCATGGCCAACAACGCCCGCGTCCCCATGTACCAGATCAGCCGGGCCATGGGCCACAGCAGCCCCAACATCACCCAGCGCATCTATACCCATCTGTTCGACCAGACCCACGGGGAGGTGCTGGCGGCGGTGGCCGACACCATCGTCAAGGCAAGCTCCACACCGTTTCCTTCCGCCTGACGGCGAAAGCAAACTCGTTCCGCTGCCTTTCCTCCCCCCACAAAGCCAAAGACCGTCTTTGCGGGGACCCCACTGTTTGGCAAGCTCCACATCGTTTCCTTCCGCCTGACGACGAAAGCGGTCAGACGCCTTTCATCTCAAACGCTCTGGCCGGAAGCAGGTCGCTGAGCGCCACCAGTTCCTCGGCAAACCCTCCCCGGTCCCACTCCAGGCCCGGGTCCTTCAGGTCGATGGGCTCCGCCGCTCCCAGAGGGATGGACGCCGCCACCCGCAAACCTTTGCCCGGCTTGCAGTCCGCCACCACTGTCCCGCTGTGAAGCGTTGCCGCCCGCCGGGCGATGGCGACCCCCACACCGCCGCGCCGCCAGTCCGGCACGGCCTCCTGCGCGCCGCAAAACAAGTATTCCACCCGTTCGGGCGGAATGCCCGGCCCATCGTCCTCCACGGTGAACACCGCCCGGTCTCCGTGCCGGACAAGAGACAGCTTCACGTGGCTGCCCGCCTTGGCGGCGTTGGATACCAGCTCCATCACCATCTGCCGCACCAGCGTCTCATCCGCCTGGGCGACGAGAAACTCAGGGGCCGTCACTGCAAGCTCCACCCCCGCATAAGCCAAAAGCCCCCCCATACGCGCCCCCAGCTCCCGAGCCAGCAGCGCCAGGTCCACATATTTCAGCTCCGGCTCCGGCGCACTTTCCCCGCCCAGCCGGTCCGCCAGCTCCAGCCGCCCCACAATCCGCAGCATCCGGCAAATGCTCTGGTTCATCACTGCCAGATACTGTCTGCTCTTTTCATCCCCGGCACAGCGCTCCAGCAGCTGGCTGGCCGCCGTCATCTGGGCCAGCTGAATCCTCAGCTCCGATGCGGTTCGGAATGCGCCCTGGTCCAAACCCGCTCTGTCCATTCTTCCGCCCCCTTCTTCCTCTGACTCTATGCTATGCAGATTTGCCCCGGCCTCTCCTGGGAATGGCTTCCGCCCCGTCTGTCATATTTTGTCGAATTTTGTCGAATTTCATCCATTGTAGCAGAGTCTACCCGTTTTGGCAAGGGCAGGGAGGGGGAAAGCGCCCGGAGCGGCAATGCTCCGGGCGCTTTTGAAAATTTTTATGGTCAAAGCGCTTCAAAAAGTTAAGCGCTTTCCTGGTCCAGCATCTCCGCCACCCGGGCCATGGGGTTGGGCTCATAGCCCTCCACCCGGCCCTCGTCCACCGCCTGGGCCAGCGCGGGGTCGATGGGCAGCTTGGCCAGCACCGGCAGGGAAAGCTCCGCCCCCAGGGCGTCGATGGTGCTGGGGCCAAAGACGGGGTGGTCCCGGCCGCAGCCGGGGCATCGGAAGAAGGAGTAGTTCTCCACCAGCCCCAGAACGGGTATATCCATCATCTCCGCCATGTGGACCGCTTTGGTGACGATCATGCCCACCAGGGCCTGGGGCGCGGTGACCACAATCACCCCGTCCACCGGCAGGGACTGGAACACCGTCAGCGGTACGTCGCCGGTTCCGGGAGGCATATCCACGAACAGGTAGTCCAGCTCTCCCCACACCACGTCGGTCCAGAACTGCTCCACCGCCCCGGCGATGACGGGCCCCCGCCACACCACCGGGTCCGTCTCCCGCTCGATGAGCAGGTTCAGGCTCATCAGCTTGACCCCGCCCTGCGTGACGGCGGGGATGATGCCGTCCTCATCTCCCATGGCCCGCTTGTGGATGTTGAACGCCTGGGGCACCGACGGCCCGGTGATGTCCGCGTCCAGCACGCCCACCTTTTTGCCCCGCCTTGCCATGGCGGCGGCCAAGGTGCAGGTGACGGCGGACTTGCCCACGCCCCCCTTGCCGCTGACCACGGCGATCACCTTTTTGATGTGGGAGTGGGCATTGGCCGGTTTTCGCAGGTCCTGGGGGCTGGTGCGTTCTCCGCAGCTCTCGCCGCAGGAGGAGCAGTCATGGGTGCATTCGCTCATTTTGACACATCTCCTTGCCTCGCCGGGGCATACACTGTCTCGGCGAAAAATTTTTCAAAAATACCTTGACAGGCGAGGTATCTCGTGCTATATTAATCCCACAGAGTTACTTCGGCTCACGAGGTATCTTGAGCAGCCGGGTATCTCAGATGCCCGGAAATCAGCAGCTCCATCAAGAAGGGAGGACGTCATGTCGATTTCTGCGGACACCCTGCGCGGCCACACGGACACCATTATATTAGCACAACTGATGCGCGGGGACAACTACGGTTATGAGATCAACAAAAATATCTTAGAGTGTACGCAAGGGGAGTATGGCTTCAAGGAGGCCACCCTATACACCGCTTTCAAGCGGCTGGAGCAGGCGGGATTCATCGCCTCCTACTGGGGGGACGACGGCCCCGGGGCCCGGCGGCGGTACTACGCCATCACGGATACGGGCCGGAAGCGCTGGGCGGAGGCCCGGCAGGAATGGGAGAACACACGGGCGCTGCTGGACGCGCTGGTCAACGTAGAGGAGGCTTGAATACCATGGATGATTACAAAATGAGATTGAACGCGTCGGTGGCCGCCCGCCTGAGCGCCGCACCGGCGTCCAAAGAGAAGGACGAACTCATTGAGGAACTGTCCGACAACCTGTACCGCCGTTTCCTGGAAATGAGCGGCGCGGGAGTCCCCGAGGAGGAGGCGTTCAACCGCTCTCTGGACGACCTGGGGGATGTGGACGAACTGCTCACCTACCTGGGGGTGGAGCCGAATCCGGACCTGAAAATCTCCATAGAGCCGGACGGCAGCGGCGTCACCATCCAGGGCAAGGACGGCCGTCCCATCACCGTCAATGACGGCGGTGAAGGTAGTCAGCGCATCGTCATCAACGGTCCTGACGGCCACCGGCAGACCATTGTCTACGGTCAGCAGGGCCAGGAGCAGGAGACGGACGCCGCTCAGGCCGAGGCCGCCCGCGAGGAGGTCCAGCCCGAGGGCACAACGGACGGGCCCGGCGGCGCCCACAGCGGCCAGTTTTCCCAGGGCGACCTGGACGCCATCCTGGCGGGAGTCCAGGAGGCCTGCAATGTGGCCATCGACCAGGCCAAGAGCGCCATCAAGCAGGCCAAGGAGGCCCTCCAGCGGCGCACCAGCGTGGAAAAAGACAAGGGCCGCGTGTCGGTCCACTTCAACACCCACCCCAACGCAGCCGCCCAACCCACGCCTCCGGAGCCCCCCGAACCCCCGGAGCCCCCCGTCGGCTGGGAGTTCGAGGCGGAAGTGAACACCGACCAGGGCCGGTTCTTTGCCGGAGGCGGCCCCAAGGAGCGGAAAGATGTGGTCTACGGCTTCGGCTATGACAAGGAGCGCGGCGGCTTTTTCACCCAGTGGGGCGAATATCAGGGCGAGGGAAAGACCTGTCCCGGCCCGCATTTTACCGGGGAGGACTCCTGTATGGAACACAACGACGACAATTCCTATTCCGTCACCGCGCTGAAAGACCTGCGGGGCATTGAGGTGGTCACCGGGGCCGGGGACGTGACCATCCACATGGACCAGGCCCCCGACGCCGGGGTGATCATCGACGGCGATGTGGACGACCTGGACGTGACCTGTTCCGCCGACGGGGTGCTCACCATCCGGGAGGGCCGCACCGCCAGCTCCTCTTTCTTCTCCCGCCGGGGGTTCTCCTCCGCCGATGTGGAGCTGTACCTGCCCCGGCGCCATTGGGAGCTGATCACCGTCACCACCGGCAGCGGCGATGTGGACATCGGCGGGGACGGTCTGGACGTGGACCAGCTGGCCGTCAAAACCATGAGCGGCGACCTGAACGCGGAGCTGCTGGCCTGCGGGCAGCTGAACTTCCACTCCGCCAGCGGCGACCTGGACCTGTCCGGAAGCTGCACCGTCCTTCACGCCGACACCATGAGCGGCGACATCACCCTGAACGGGGAGGTCCAGGACGCTTTCCTGAAGTCCGCCAGCGGCGATATTGAGCTGGATGGCCGTACGGCCCAGTTCCGAGGCGCCGCCGTCAGCGGCGACGTGTCCGTCGCCACCGATGTCCTGCCCGCCGTGCTGGAGCTGTCTTCCAAATCCGGCGACTGCGCCGCCCGCATTCCCGACGCGGGGCCCTTCTCCGTGCGGATGAAAACAATCAGCGGCGAGCTGCACTGCGATTTCCCCATAAACTACGTCGGCGGCATGTGCGTTTACGGCGGCGGGGACGGCCCCGTTTATTCCATAACCACCGTCAGCGGCGACGTGTCGCTGGAACGGCTCTGAGCCGCGGGAGGCGTTTACCATGCGAAAAATTTTCATCGGCGACCTCCGGAGGCCCCTGGCTCCCGCCGGCGGCATTGTCCTGGGGGCCGCTGGGCGCCGCCGCCCCGGCTGCCCCGCCGGACCAGAGCTGTGCCGGCTCTCCTCCGGCATCCTCCCCGCCGCCGGGAACTGTCCCTGCGGCGCAATTCCCCGGCCGCTGTGAGTCTTTTGTCCCAAGTCCTCGGAGCGAAGTTGGAGCATCTTTCAGTTTTCGTTTTATATTACCGGTAGTATTTTAAAAGGAGCTGTCCGATATGAAGAGACTGTACCGTACCCAAGGCCCCGACGCCATGATCTGCGGCGTATGCGGAGGCATCGCCCGCTATTTCAATGTCGATCCCACGGTCGTGCGCGTGGCCACCGTACTTCTGGTGGTCCCCGGCGGCATGTCCCTGTGGGTGTATATCATCGCCGCCCTGATTATGCCTAAGGAATACTGAGCCGCCGCAGACAGACGCCGTCTGTTCCAGGACCGCCCGTCCAAGCGGTCCAAAAAGCGGCAGACCCAAGATCGGCAGCGCCGCCCCGCCGGGAGCTTATCCTCCTCCGGCGGGGCGGCCGCTTTTCTTCCCTTGTCAAACCCCCGCGCCTATGATATGATGCTTTTACTTTCATTTGACAGGAGGCTGTGATACCTATGGCTGACAGCAAAAAAATTCCCCAGCGCCAGGAAGTGCCCGTAGAGCACACCTGGAACACCGCCGACATCTACCCCAGCGACGAGGCGTGGGAGAAGGAGTTTGAGGCGGCCCGCGCCCAGCTCCCCGTCCTGGCGGGCTTCGCCGGGCGGCTGGGCGAGAGCGCCCAGACCCTCTATGACTACCTGACCCTGTGCGACAGGACGGCGGATCAGATAAACCGCCTCTGCCAGTACGCCAGCCTGCGCCAGGACGAGGACACCCGGAACGGGACGTACCAGACCCTGGCGGGAAAGGGCGGCGCTTTGTGGGTGGAGCTCTCCTCCACCACCGCCTTCGACACGCCGGAGCTGCTGAGGCTGTCCCCGGAGACCCTGGAGCGGTTCTACGCCGAAAAGCCGGAGCTGGCGCTGTACCGCCGGTTCTTCACCATCCTCCAGGACAAGAAGGAGCACATCCTGTCCGACGCCGAGGAAAAGCTGCTGGCCGCCGCCGGGGAGATGGCCCAGGCCCCGGACGAAATTTTCTCTAAGTTCGCCAACGCCGACCTCACCTTCCCCGGCGCGGTGGACGGGGAGGGGAACTGTCTGCCCCTGTCCAACGCCACCTACGTGACCTATGAGATGAGCGAGGACCGGGCGCTGCGCCGCTCCGCTTATGAGCAGATGTACGACACCCTGGGCCAGTTCAAAAACACCGCCGCCGCTCTGCTGGACGCGGAGGCGAAAAAGCGCCGCTTCTTCTCCGCCGCCCGGAACTACGAGTCCCCTCTGGCCGCCGCCGTGGCCTCCACCCGGGTGTCCCCGGAGGTCTACCGCAACCTGGTGGACACCGTGAACGCCAACCTGGATAAAATGCACCGCTATGTCCGCCTGCGGAAAAAGCTGCTGGGCGTGGACCGGCTGCACATGTACGACATCTACGCCCCCATGGTGTCCGGCGTCTCCAAGGCGATCCCCTTTGAGGAGGCCAAATCCACCGTCTACGACGCCCTGGCCCCCATGGGCGAGGAGTACCGGTCCATCATCCGGGAGGGCTTTGAAAACCGCTGGATCGACGTGTACGAGAACGTGGGCAAACGCTCCGGCGGCTATATGGCCGGTGTGGAGGTCCACCCCTACGTCCTGCTCAACTACAAAGACGACCTGGACGGCATGTTCACCCTGGCCCACGAGATGGGCCACGCGGTCCACTCCTACCTGTCCAACAAAACCCAGCCCATCGTCTACCGGGACTACGTGATCTTCGTGGCGGAGGTGGCCTCCACCTGCAACGAGGCCCTGCTGATGGAGCACCTGCTGGGTAAGACCACCGACAAAAGGGAACGGGCCTGGCTGCTCAACCACTTCCTGGAGCAGTTCAAGGGCACGCTGTACCGCCAAACCATGTTCGCCGAGTTCGAGCTGCGCATGGGCGAGCTCAACGCCCAGGGCACGCCCCTCACCGCCGAGCTGCTGTGCGCGGAGTACAAAGCGCTGAACGCCAAATATTTCGGCCCGGACATGGTGACCGACGACCGCATCGCCCTGGAGTGGGCCCGCATCCCCCACTTCTACTACAACTATTACGTGTATCAGTACGCCACCGGCTATTCCGCCGCCATCGCCCTGTCCCGCCGTATTCTGCGGGAGGGAGGGCCCGCCGTAAAGGACATGTTGGAATTCCTGTCCGGCGGCCGCTCCAAGGACCCCATCGACCTGCTCCGGGGGGCTGGGGTGGACATGGCCTCCCCCAAGCCCATCCAGGACGCCCTGGACCTGTTCGACTCCCTGCTGGACGAGATGGAAGCCCTTACGGCCGACTGAGCGCCGTTTGCCGTCCTGCCCGGGGCCGGACGCCATTGAAGCGCTTTCAAAGCCTGTATCGACAGAAGAGGAGCCGACAATATGGACGGGAAATTGTACCGCGCCTATGTGGAGATTCTGCGGGAGGAGCTGGTGCCCGCCATGGGCTGTACGGAGCCCATCGCGGTGGCCTACGCCGCCGCCCTGGCCCGGCAGACGCTTGGGGCGCTGCCGGAGCGGGCAGACATCCGGGTAAGCGCCAATATCATCAAAAACGTGAAGAGCGTGGTGGTTCCCCATACGGGGGGGCTGCGGGGCATCGCCGCCGCTGCGGCGGCGGGCATTGCCGCGGGAGACGCGGGGCGGGAGCTGGAGGTGCTGTCCGCCGTGGAGGACGGGCAGCTCCCGGCTGTCAAGGCATATTTGGAGAGCACCCCTATCTGCGTGTCTCCCGCAGACAGCGGACTCATCTTCGACATCCAAATCACCGTGGAGGCCCAAGGCCACACCGCTTTCGTGCGCATCGCGGGGAGCCACACCAACGTGGTCCGGGTGGCGCGGGACGGAGAGACCCTTCTGGAGCGGGACTTGGCGCAGTCCGGCGGGCCGGAGAAGGCGGACCGCGGCCTGCTCACCGTGGAGGGTATTGTGGAGTTCGCCGACACAGTGGAGCTGTCCGATATCAAAGATATTCTGGACCGCCAGATCCGCCTGAACCGGGCCATTGCCCAGGAGGGACTGCGGGGCGCCTGGGGTGCGGGGGTTGGAAAAGTGCTGCTTGACGCCTACGGCGGCAGCGTGCACAACCGGGCCAAGGCCTGGGCCGCCGCCGGGTCCGACGCCCGGATGAGCGGCTGCGAGCTGCCCGTGGTAATCAACTCCGGCAGCGGCAACCAGGGAATCACCGCCTCCCTGCCGGTGCTCGTCTACGCCGAGGAGCTGGGCGCGGGGCAGGAGGCGCTCTACCGGGCGCTGACGGTGTCCAACCTGGTGACCATCCATTTGAAAACGGGCATCGGACGGCTGTCCGCCTACTGCGGGGCCACCAGCGCCGGGTGCGGCGCGGGGGCCGGCATTGCCTACCTTCACGGCGGGCGGGCGGATGAGCTCGCCCACACCATTGTCAACGCGGTGGCCATCAACTCCGGCATGATCTGCGACGGGGCCAAGGCCAGCTGCGCCGCCAAAATCGCCTCGGCTGTGGAGGCCGGACTGCTGGGCTGGCAGATGCAGATGCACGGCGAGCAGTTCTACGGCGGGGACGGCATTGTGGTGAAGGGGGTGGAAAACACCATTAAAAACGTGGGCCGCCTTGCCCGCGACGGCATGGCGGCGACCGACCGGGAGATCATCAGCATGATGGTGGAGGGGTGCTGACGCGCCCCGGCGCCAAATTCAAGTGAAAAAGGGAGAGGGAAACCATGTCAGAACTGATGGACGCCATTGTAAAGCCACAGGCCGGCCCCGGCCTGGAACTGCGGCGGGTGCCCGTACCACAGCCCCGCGCGGGGGAGGTGCTCATCAAGGTCCACAAAACCGCCATCTGCGGCACCGATGTACACATATATAACTGGGACCCCTGGGCGGTGGAGCACATCAAGCCCCCCATGACCATCGGCCACGAGTATGTGGGGGAGGTGGCCGCTTTGGGGGACGGCGTCGCCGGCCTGCGGCTGGGCCAGCGGGTGTCCGGCGAAGGGCACATCACCTGCCGCCGCTGCCGCAACTGCCACAACGGCAACATCCAGTGGTGCAAGGACACCGTCAGCGTGGGAGTGGACCGGGACGGTGCCTTCGCCGAATACGTCTGTATCCCGGAGACCAACGTGATTCTCATCGACGAGAGCCTGGACGAGGACGTGGTGGCCTTTTTCGACGCCTTCGGCAACGCCACCCACACCGCCCTGATGTTCCCCCTCATCGGGGAGGACGTGCTGATTACCGGCGCGGGCCCCATCGGCATCATCGCCGCCGCGGTGGCCAAATACGCCGGGGCCCGCCGGGTTATCATCACCGACGTGAACGACTACCGCCTGGAGCTGGCCCGGAAGATGGGGGTGGACGCGGCGGTGAATACCGCCCGGGACGACCTGCCCCGGATCATGAAGGGCCAGGGGTTGGTGGAGGGCTTTGACGTGGGGCTGGAGATGTCGGGCAACGGCGCGGCCCTCCAGCAGATGATCGGCGCCATGCGCAACGGCGGGAAAATCTCTCTGCTGGGCATCTCCAACCGGCCGGTGCCCATGGACATGAACACCATCATCACCAAGGGGCTCACCCTCCAGGGCATCTACGGCCGCCATCTGGACAACTGGCACCAGATGAGCTATATGGTCCAGGGCGGATTGGACGTGAGCCCCGTCATCACCCACCGGTTCCACTACACCGAGTTTGAAAAGGGCTTCGAGGCCATGAATTCTGGCCGGTCCGGCAAAGTCGTGCTGGACTGGACCGTCAAATAAGGAGGCGCTGCATATGAAATCCGCACTCACTGCCGTCAACGCCGAACTGGACGCCATCCGGGCGGCGGGCACCTGGCGCGAGGAGCGCGTCATCACCACCCCCCAGTACGCCCGCATCGACACCACCGCCCGGCCCGGCGTGGTGAACTTCTGCGCCAACAACTACCTGGGCCTGTCTACCCACCCGGAGCTCATCGCCGCCGCCAAGGCCAGCTATGACCGCTGGGGCTTCGGGCTGTCCTCGGTGCGCTTCATCTGCGGCACCCAGGAGATTCACAAGGAGCTGGAGGCCAGAATCTCCCGCTTCCTGGGCATGGAGGACACCATTCTCTACTCCTCCTGTTTTGACGCCAACGGCGGCCTGTTCGAAACCCTGCTGGGTGAGGAGGACGCCATCGTCTCCGACGAGCTGAACCACGCCTCCATCATCGACGGCGTGCGGCTGTGCAAGGCCAAACGCTACCGCTATAAAAACAACGACATGGCCGACCTGCGCGTCCAGCTGGCCGCCGCCCGGGCGGCGGGGGCGAAGAAGATCGTCATCGCCACCGACGGGGTGTTCTCCATGGACGGGTATATCGCCGACCTGCCGGGCATCTGCGACCTGGCGGACGAGTTCGACGCGCTGGTGATGGTGGACGACAGCCACGCGGTGGGCTTCATGGGCGCCCATGGCCGGGGCACCCCGGAGTACCACAACGTGATGGACCGGGTGGACATCCTCACCGGCACCTTCGGCAAGGCGCTGGGGGGCGCGTCCGGGGGCTACACCGCCGCCCGCCGGCCCATCGTGGAGCTGCTTCGCCAGCGCAGCCGGCCCTACCTGTTCTCCAACACGGTGGCCCCGGCCATCTGCGCCGCCACCATCCGCACCATCGAGCTGCTGGAGGAGTCCACCGCCCTGCGGGACAAGGTGCACGAGAACGCCCGCTATTTCCGCGCCGAGATGGAGAAGCTGGGCTTCGACCTGCTGCCTGGGGAGCACCCCATCGTGCCCGTGATGCTGTACGACCCCAAAACCGCCCACGAGTTCGCCCGCCGGATGCTGGACAAGGGGGTATACGTGGTGGCCTTCTGCTACCCGGTGGTGCCCAAGGGGAAGGACCGCATCCGCACCCAGCTCAGCGCGGGACATACGAAAGAGGACATTGACTTGGCGGTGCGGGCCTTTGGCGAGGTCAAAAGAGAAATGGGGCTGTGAATTCGACAGCATCCCATTCCTCCATTCGGCCCAAAGGACCGCGTATCCCCGCTTCGGACTTCATAAGCGGCGCCTGCGCCCCGGCAGGCCGTCACAATTTTCGCTTTTGCATCTGCGCCGGTCGGCCATATGGGCGGGCCCCCTCCCGCCAAGCGCACACCGCCAGCAGCACCCCCATGGCCGCCACAGCCAGCCCAATCAGCGCATCCGCCGCAATCAGCCACACCATCCAGGGCGCGGGGGAGTAATGAACGCGGGAGCCAGGGGCGACGCCCTGCATCAAATTGGAATTCACCAAGACGTAAGAGACGTTTTTGATGGAACGGCGCAGCAAATGCCGCGCGGCAGGCGATTGCGTATCTGTCGGGAGGAGCTTTGCTCCGTAGTTCGTGGTGAGCAGGCCGTCGCACCCCGCCCGGAGCAGCTTGTCCACTTGCGCCCCGTTGCCGTTGAGGTGGATGTCGGACAAAATGAAGCCCTGAAACCCCCACTCGCCCCGCACCACCTGGGTCAGCAGGGCGTAGTTGGCGGCGGTCCACTCGCTGCCCACGGCGCAGTCTCCCGCCATAATAAAATCCCCCGCTTTCATGACGCGGCGGGCCGGCCGGCCCGCCGCGTCCACATAGGCCACAGTCTTTTCCGCCGTTTTCAGGGCGATTTCAAAGGGGCGCAGGTAGACCTCCCGCAGGGCCTGCTCGGTGAGCCAGACGGCGGTGTGGGGGTTGCGGTGGGCCTCGGTATCGATGGGCCCCAGGTGCTTCACCGCGCAGGACAAGCCCGCGTCTCCCGCGCCGGACACCACCCCGGCCCCAAACATACCGGCCAGCAGAGGGTCCTCGCTGAAATATTCCGAGCACCGCCCGTTGAAGGGGGAGCGGTGCAGATTCAATCCCGGGGCGTACCAGCCGTTGATGCCGCACAGCAGGGCCTCCTGTCCCACCATCTCTCCGAAGGCGCAGGCCAGCTCCAGGTTCCAGGAGGCGGCCAGCACCGGAGAGGCCGGATAGCCGCACACCCCATCAATCCAGTTTCTCCCCGACTGGTCGGGAAAGGTGAGGCCCTGGGGGCCGTCCCGCTCCAGGGAGACGGGCTTGCCGATGGCGTCCACCGCGCCGGTCTGATAGGCGCACTCAAACAGGGCCTGCCGCAGCTCCTCGGCGTCGTTAAAAGTGAGCTGGTCCAGCAGATCGCTCCACATGGGGTCCCGATAGTCCCGGCCCCGCAGGTCGGCCAGCACCAGGCCGCTGTCCGTCCCCGCGGCAGGGGCGGCGTCCTGATACACGGCGCTGCCTGGGACATTGCCCAGCAGCGGGTCGGTCTCACAGTCAAATTTTGTGGAATCGGCGGCGGCGATCCATTCAACCACCGTATCCGAGGCCCGCCGGTCCTGTTCGGTGGGGGCGGTGGGCTGGGTGCCCCGCCAATCCGCCCGGGAGAGAACCACCGCCCCGCTCACCGCCGGGCTGGTCATGTAGGCGTCCAGCTGTGGAAAGCGGTTGACCGCCGCCCTTTGCTCCCCGCGCCGGGGATTCTGCCCATCGTACCAGACGGTAGAGGGGACGGTCACCTCCCGGCCGTCCAGCACCCTGTGGGAATCGGCCCGCAGGGAGACGGCATAGCTCCCCTCCTCCAGCATATAGCAGCCGAATGTGCCGTCCCCGTTGTCCCGGGCGGAACAATAAGAGGCCATGTCCTCCATGGCGAAGCCCACCGTCACGTCCTCGTATTCCCCCGGCGCCAGCAGTCCGGTTTTCCCGAAACCGGCCAGCACGGCGGCGGGCTTTTCTATGCCCAGCTCCCGGTCCAGCTCTGTGCAGGGGGCGGAAAAATAGACCTGCACCACGTCCTTTCCGGCGTACCGGCCTCCGGTATTGGTCACCCGGACGGTGAGCCGCACCTGGTCCCCCTCCGCCGAGAAGGAGCGCAGCTCCTGGCGGAAGGCGGTGTACGACAGGCCGTACCCAAAGGGATAGAGCACGCCGCCGCGGCTGTGGAAGTCCGTCAGCATTCCCTCGGCCCAGGCGGTCTCGTAATAGCGGTAGCCCAGATACACCCCCTCCTCATATTCCCGGAAGGGAGTCTGGGCCCCGTCCTGCCAGCTGTCGGAGGCCACCAGGGTGGTAAAGGCGTTCTCATACAGGAAGCGGCCGCTGCCGTCGTCCTGGTTGGGAAAGGTGGGGTCGTTTTTGAAACGGGCCGCCCAGGTGTCGGGCAGGCGGCCGGAGGGATTTACCCGCCCCGTCAGAATATCCCCCAGCGAGAGATAGCCCGTGCTCCCCGCGCCCCCCAGCCACAAAATGGCGGACACGCCGGGGTCGTCCTCCAGCACGGCAATTTCCATGGGAGAGGGGCTGGCCAGCACCACCACCACGGCCTGGCAGGCCTTTTCGGCATAGGCCACCGTATCCAGTTCGGCGGCGGTGGGGGCCAGCATGTGGGGCGTCCCGTCGTCATAGAGGGCGGTGGACGCGTCCTGGTTTTCCCCGGTCTGCCGCCCGATGAACACCACTCCCACCGTCCCGGCGCAGGACTCCTCCGTTCCCCGGTACACCGCCGGGGCGAACTCGTACAGCGCCTGACCCCCGGCGGGAGTCCCGGCGGGACGGCAGGCGGTGAGCTGCCCGTTTTCCTCCAGCTGTCCCCCGCCGCCCAGGGCCTGGGCGTACCGCTCCTCCAAAACGGCGTTCACCCGGGAGAAGGCGGCGGACAGGCCGTCCGCCGGGGCGGCCACCCGGCCCTCGCCGCTGCCGATGGCGGAGGAGCCGGTTCCGCCGTAGAAGGGCAGGGCGTAGCGCAGGCCGAAGGGGGAGACGGCGGCGTCCTCCCCCAGGGGGAGCAGGCCGTCGTTTTTCAGCAGGACGATGCCCTCACCGCCGACCTGCCGGGAGAGGGCGGTGGCCGCGGCCAGCGACGCCTGCCTGCTGTCGTACCGCTGTTCATAGTAGGCGGTGTCCAGATGCTCCGCGCCGCCCACGGCGGCGACGGTCCGGGCGCCCCGGCCAAACAGCTTGTCCATCGTGTCGGCATTGGCGTGCATCCCGGCGGTCACAGTGAAGGCCAGCGCCGTCAGCAGCGCCATCACGGGCAGCAGGACCTGCCGCAGCCGGCGGGCATCGGGGCATATTCTGCGTTTCATATCCCGTCCTCCTCAGCGGTGCAGGTACTTGTTGGGGTCCAGGGGGAAGAGGATGTTCACGTTGAACACCTGGTTTTTGGCGTGGAAGCTGATGGTGCCGCCGTATTTCTCCACGATGAGCGCCATGCTCTTCACGCCGAAGCCGTGGTAGCCCGTCTTCGCCTGGTTGGAGACGGGCAGGCCCCGCTCCATGCGCACCTCTCCGCCGTAGTAATTGTGGGAGTTGATGGACAAAAGGGCCTGCTCGGCCCGGACGCTGAAGCTGATCACCCGCTTGTCCGGCTCCAGGGCCGCCACACTGCGGATGGCGTTGTCCAGCAGGTTGCCGAATAGGGAGTAGATATCGCTGTCCGTCATGAAATCCAGCTTCGCCCCGTCGGCGATGCAGCTGATGGTGACGCCGGTGGACTGGCAGTAGAGGTTCTTCTCCGCCAGGATGATATCCAGGGCCTGGTTCCCCGTCTTGACCACGGCGCCGTAGATGGAGATGACGCTCTCCATCTCCTCCAGGGCGGCGGGGTCGATGGACGCCTGGCGGCTGATGGCCCGGATCTGGTGCTTCATGTCGTGGCATTTGACGTTGATCAGGTCGATGGTCTCCTTTGAAATCTCGTACTGTTTCTGCTCCTGCCGCCACATCTGGCAGACCACCTCCAGTTCCGCCTCCAGAGATTTCTGGAGCAGCAGGGAGAACAGGATCACCAGCACCGACAGGCTACAGATGACGTTGGTCAGCGAGGCGGCCAGGTAGTAGACCAGGTCCAGATTTTCGTACTTGTGGTAGATGACGACGGCGTTGAGAACGATCTCCACCAGCACCGTCAGCGCCACCAGCACCAGCAGGGAGGGCCGCTGGATGGACACCTCCTCATTTTTCCGCATCCTGCGGCCGAAGATCTGGTAGAGGAGCCAGTAGGCCAGGGCGTACACCTCCAGAAAGATGGCGGCGGGGATGGGGTCAAACCGGGCGGGGGCGTTGGAGTACACCTGGGTGGTGCCGGAGAAGCCGGCGACGGTGAGCACCAGGTCGTAGCACACCGAGGCGAGGTGCTGCACGCTGTACCCCGCCACGGTGCAGAACACGCACCCCCGCCAGCCCGCGTCGAAGCACAGCCTGGCCGCGGGGATGGTGAGGGTGAAAAAGACCAGAAACATCACCGAGCTGTACAGCGCGTCGTAGCGCAGAATGGGGAAGGCCAGCGCCGCCAGAAAGCACCCCGCCGCCGCAGCCGCCGCCCGCAGAACAAACCGGCCGCGCCGGGGCAGGCGGAACAGGAACAGCCCCTCCGCGATGAGCAGCGCGGCCATGAACTGAAGCTTGTAGGCAAACAGGCTGGTGAGCTGCATCAGCCGATCCCCCCTCCCAGGTAATCGTTCAGGGCCTGGATAAAGGCTTTGCGGCGGGGACGGCTGATCTGGAGCGCCGCCCCGTCCACCAGCACGGTGTGTCCCTGAATGGCCTGGACATAGTTCAGGTTCACCAGATAGCAGCTGTTGCACCGGGCGAACATGGCCGGGTCCAGCGCCGCCTCCGCCTCCTTCAGGTTGCCGTAGGCCCCCACCTCGCCGCCGGTGGTATGGTAGACCATCCGGTGGCCGGAGATCTCAATGTATTTGATCTGGGAGGCCGACAGGCGGATCATGTGGTCGGACTGGGTGACCAGCACCTCTCCCTCCCTGCGGGCGGCCAGCTTGCCCAGCAGGCGGTGGATTTTCAGCGCGAAGTTGGCGTAGGACACCGGCTTGACCACAAAGTCAAAGGCGTCCACCTCATAGCCCTTCACGGCGAACTGGGCCATGTTGGTGACGAAGATGAGGGGCACCGACTGGTCCACCCGGCGCAGAATGGCGGCGGCGTCCATGCCGCTGGTCCTGGGCAGGCAGATGTCCATGAGCACCAAATCGTACACCGGGCGGTAGCGGTTTAAAAACGCCTCGGCGCTCTCAAAATGGGCGACGGTGAAGGTGCCGCCATGCTCCTGGGCATAACGGTCAAAATAGGAGCGCAGGGTCTCGGCCTCCTCCACCTCATCCTCCACGATGGCGATATTCCGGTTCATGCCCCATCACATCCTTCCCCATGTGCTTACAATACCCCTATTTTAGATATAGGTATTATAACCGAAAAGCGCCCCCTTGTCACCAGGAACTATGTTCAATTTATGTACGCAAAATGACAGGATACGTGATATTGTGGAAATGGCCTCCGGGGAATGCTATCATACAAGCAGAAACCCCGCATGGGGAACATTATGACGAGGAAGGAGCAAATACCATGAAAAAGTGGAAGAAATTCCTTGCGGGCCTGCTGAGCGCGTCCATGCTGCTGGGCCTGCTGTGTGCCTGCGACAGCGCGGAGAAGCCCTCCGAGAGCCCGGACGGCCCCGACGCCACCGGCACTCCGGCGGTGGTGGACCAGGAGTATCCCATCACCCCCGAGGAGCTGGGCTCCGGCGAGGCAAAGTGGAGCGAGGAGAAGACCGCCGACGGCTGGATGAAGGTGACCAACGACGGCGGCGAGACCCTGGGCTACTCCCCGGACAGCGGCGTGAAGCTCATCCAGGTGGCCGGCTTCGCGTTCAAGGATTTGAACAAGAACGGCAAGCTGGATTTGTACGAGGACTGGCGGCAGGAGGACGGAGCCAGGGCGGAGGATTTGACCAACAATTTGGACTATAAAGCAATCAGCGCGTTGATGACCCACGGCGACCTTAACGGCATGTCAGAGGATGCCACTAACGCTACGCTTGCTTTGGCTCCTCCCAGGTCGGAATCAACCCTTGACCCCGCCGACGCAGACATGGCAAAAGTAGTTCTCCCCAAAGGCCTGCGGGTTTTTATCAGCCGCTTAAGCACCATGCCGACCCTTCAGCAGGCTAGACTGCACAACAATTTGCAGATTGTCGCCGAATCCTTGGATTACGGCATCCCCATTATGTTTACCACCGATCCCCGCTCCCAATATGCAGACGGCACCACAAATCTGGCGATGGCGGCAACCTTTGACCCTGAGTTGATCAATAATATGTACGTGGATCTAGCAAATATTTACCGCGGCATCGGCATTACTGAGGTGTTGGGACCTCAAATTGACCTGACTACCGACCCCCGCTGGAGCCGCTTTAGCGGTACTTTCGGCGAGGACCCCGCTCTTTCCCGTGACATGACAAACGCCGCCATTAATGGTTTCCAGTCTACCTATGACGCCCAAGGCAATGACTTGGGCTGGGGAACGCAAAGCATTGTTTCCATGATGAAGCATTGGCCTAGCGACGCGCCCGGCGAGGGCGGTCGTGAGGCCCATAATCCCACCGGCAAATATAACGTATATCCCGGCAATTCGTTCCACACGGGCACCATTCCCTTTGTAGACGGCGGGTTGAGCCTCGATGGGCTCACAGAGTCGGTGGCTGCCGTCATGAGCAGTTATTCCATTGCCTATACCGATGATGAGTCTTTGGGCGAACTGCGCGGGTCCGCATATAGTGAATTCAAAATTCAGCTTCTTCGCTCCTATGGTTTTGACGGCGTGATCTGCACGGACGGCGGCGTAGTTGACGATGTGAATACCAGCCATGGCGTGGACGATTTGGATGGACCTCAGCGTGCTCATAAGATTATCGAAGTCGGGGTGGATCAGATCTTGGGCTTTGGGATGGTCCCCTCCTATTGTAACGGGACACGCAAAACGTAATTGAAGAACCTTGAAAGACGCGGTTTTATCTGCAAATAAACGATGTTTAAACGGGAATAACTGAAAGCAAATCGAATAAGTATGCACAGCGGCCCGCCTCCTTCATGGCATGGAGATGGGCCGCTGCTGTGCTTTATTCAAGGTCTGCGCTGGCTATTCGAGTACGGGCCTGGTTGAGCACGTCCTTCAGCTGTGCGGCCAAATCCGGGTACTGCCGAACCTGGGCCAGCAAGTCCGCCTCCATCTGGTCAAAGGCGAGCTCTGCTTTCCGTTTGGTAGCGTAGTCCGTCCTTTTGCGGTCAGCTTCGGCCTTGGCCAGCTGGACGAACAGCCGCCCCGCCTTCTCAAGTGGCATATCATTGAATTCTTCCTCAGCAGTGGAAAGTCGCTGGAGCAGCCCGCTTTTAAGGATTGCGCTGGTGGCCTCAGTGGTGTCCAGGTCGGGGTTTCTGCCGATAACGTCAATGATGTACTTGGTCTTTTCCAGATCGTCGGCGACACGCTGCGCCGATTCAAATACTTTGAAAGCATAGCGGGATAGGGATGATTGGCTGACTTTGTAGCCCTGCTCTGCGAGCCATGCAATGATATCCGCATAGCTCATGTTGTAGTTCACCAACCGCTCATTGACGCCATCCAACACAGCCTTGGGAAGCTGGTATATCTTTGCGTCCGAGCGCGGTTTCCTGGCCTTTCCCATCACAGATCAATCCCCGATTCCGGGTCGCCGCCGTTCTCAATGAACCGAACGCCCTTTGTGGTCAACCGTGCCACACCGTCCTGCTCGTAGGCAGTGTCGGGCGTGATCTTCTTATTGGTAAACTCAATGAAGCCCATATCATGGAGGTATTTCAAAGGCTCCCAAATATCCGGATCAGAAACCAGCCCGTCCCGGACAAGGCAGTTGGAGATACGACGGACGGCTAGGGCGTTATGATAGCCCTTCACCAGCATACGGAGGATATACCCCCGGACGGCGGCATTGTGACCGCCGATTTTCTCAAAATCCAT
>CANOBV010000016.1 GCA_947564255.1 uncultured bacterium
AAACTGGAAAGCCCGAAGAATAGTGCCTACTCCTCATTTCCCGCTTTTACCGCAAGTCCTCTTTCATATCTTACGGCCTGTCTGGCGTGGAGCCAGACAGGCCGTTTTTCGACAGGCTGGGGCGGCGGTCCAAGGACCGCCGCCCTTTATTCAGGATACCCGAAGTCCTACGATCCGCTTCGCGTCCTCATACCGTCCGTCCCGGTCCTCCAGGTCGATCATCAGCCATTTCTGGCCGTTTCCCTCCGCCGTGTCTTGATAGAGCTGCCGGATTTCGGGACAGAAAGAGGGTATGGCTTCCTCAAAGGCGGGCTTTTCCCTTCGGCCCACCACCACCATGGCGGTAAACCAGCCCTCCCGCGGGCAGACCGTGCACAGGGCCCGGCCCCCCTTTTTGAATTTTGCGTTCCAGCCGTACTCCATGCCGCATTTGCTGAACTCAAAACGTGGACGCACGCCATAGGTTTTCTCCATATGGGCGCAGAAGTCCTCCCACAGCGGATTGTTGATATACCGGCCCAGCTCCTCGGGGGTGGGGGTCTGGGCGGGGTCACGCCGGTCAAACATAAGCAGTCCTCCTTCTGTTGCCGCGCTTCTTATTCGCTCCGCAGCGCCTCCACCGGGTCCTTCTTGGCCGCGCCTCGGGAGGGCACCAGCCCGGCGAACACGGTGAGCACCACACTGATGGCCACCAAGATAGCCCCCGCCCCGGCAGGGAGCACAGCGGTGAGGTCATAAAGCCCCGTCAGGTCGTGGATAACGGCGTTGATGGGAAAGGTGGCCAGCACGCTGACCAGGATGCCCAGCACCCCCGCCGCCAGGCCCACGATAAGGGTCTCGGCGTTGAACACCCGGGACACGTCCCGCTTGGACGCGCCCACGGCCCGGAGTATGCCGATCTCCTTGGTGCGCTCCAGCACGGAGATGTTGGTGATGATGCCGATCATGATGGAGGACACCACCAGGGAGATGGACACAAAGGCGATGAGCAGGTAGCTGATGCCGCTGATGATACCGGTGATGGAGCTCATGAGCAGGGCCACATAGTCGGTGTAGGTGATCTCGTCTTCCTCGTTTTCCACTCCAGCGTTATACTCTTTGATGAGGTCGGCAATCTCGTCCTTCTGAGCGAAGGTGGTGGCATAGATGCTGATGGCGGAGGGGGCGTCCAGCCGGGTGTAGCCCAGCAGGTCCAAATTGTCCTCATAGGTGGAGGAGGACCGGGTGGGAGGCATGTAGTGGTCGTAGAGGTAGACGAACTGCTCCGGGGTCAGGGGGCTGGGCGCGCCCATGGCGGGGTTGCCGCCCATGCCGCCCATCCCGGCGGCCATGGAGGGGTCCATTCCCGCGGGCAGGCCGGGCTCCGGCTGGGCCGGGGTCTCCTCAGAGGCGGCGCCCTGCTCCAGCACGGCGTCCAGCATGGCCGCCAGCTGATCGGCGGACAGCGCCCCCAGGCGGGCCTCCGCCCCGGCGGCGTACTGCTCCCGCACGCCCTGGGCCACGGCCTCCTCCATTCGGTCGAAGAGCTCCTCGTCGCTCATGTCGGCGATGTAACCCCGGACGGTATCCCCGTCCACCCCCATCTCGCCCGCGTACTGCTGGACGATCATCTCCTCGATGGTCTCCCTGGTCATGCCCTCCATCTGCTGGTCCACCACCGCGTCCACATACTCCTGAGAGGGCTGGCCCATCACGTCCACATAGGCCGCAGCCTTCTCCTGGGCGGTCAGCGTGCCCAAATGCTCGGTGACGGCCTGGGCCTTTTCCTCGTCGGTGGGCTCCACGTCGGTGTCTTTGGGGAAGGGCAGGCCGGAGATCACGTCGGTGTCCGGGTCATCCAGCTGTTTTTGCAGAATCTCGGTGTCCCCAGTGGTCTCGATGGCGAACCGGGTGAGGGCGCTGGTGTAGCCGATGCCGCCGGACAGCATCCCGTTCCCGCCCTCCAGGGGACGGGCGATGCCCGCCACCTTCAGCTTTACCCCGGTGTCCTCGCTGTTGTAGAGGAAATCCATCCCCGCCTGGGTTTTGGACATGTCGGTGTAGGTGTCGGCGGCCGGGTCGTGCTGGTAGTACTCCGCCGGGAGGATGAGCTTGAAGCCCAGCTCCGCCAGCTCCTCATAGGACCAGCTCATCTCCCCCACCTCCACCGTCTCCCCCTTGGACATGGACACCATGGCCTCCTCCATGTCGTCGTGGGGCATGAGGCCCAGGGCGTACAGCATCAGGTCGGAGATCTCGTTGTTCTGGTCCACGAACAGGATCACTTCGTCGTGGTCCTGGGGCCAGTCCCCGTAGAGCAGCTCATAGTCCGCCTTCACCTGGGGGGCGATGAGCTCGCCGTTCTCGCCGGGCAGCAGCTCCTCCCACACGTCCATGGCGGAGTACATGGAGCCCATCTGGTCAAAGTAAGAGGAGTAGTCTCCGCCGTACATGGCGGCCATAGCGTCCTGCATCAGGGTCATCACGTCGCACTTGACGATATCGCCGTTCTCGTCCTGGGTGTAAATGTCGAAATCGAAGTCATAGCTGTAGTGGACGTTGGCCATATCCTTGATGCCGCCGCCCCCGTTGTCCAGATACTCTTTGAATGCCTCCAGGTTGTTGGTCTCCACCTCGGCGTTGAGCATGGAGTCCATCAGGTCGTACATGACGGTGGAGGCGTACACCCGGTCAGGGTCCTGGCCCTCCGCCGCCTCGCCGGTGATCTGCTCCCGCCGGGCCCCCATGAGGGAGGCCATCATGGCGGTCATGTCGGTGCTCTCCGCCTGGATGGTGATGGGGTAGCTGGACAGGGTGTCCTCCTGGACCCGGTTGATATAGTCGTTGATGCCGGTGGACAGGGCCAGAATCAGGGCGATGCCGATGATGCCGATGGACCCGGCGAAGGCGGTGAGCACCGTCCGGCCCATTTTGGTGCGCAGGTTGGTCAGGGACAGGGAAAGGGCGGTGAGGAAGGACATGGAGGGCTTTTTGCCCGCCTTGGCCAGCTTGCCCGTGAGGACGGGGGCGTCCTCTTCAGCGTGGTAGGGATTGGAGTCTCCGGTGACCCGGCCGTCCTTCAGGGTGACGATGCGGGTGGAGTACTGCTGGGCCAGCTCCGGGTTGTGGGTGACCATGATGACCAGCCGGTCCCGGGCCACCTCCTTCAAAAGCTCCATCACCTGGACGGAGGTCTCGGAGTCCAGCGCCCCGGTGGGCTCGTCGGCCAGCAGGATGTCCGGGTCGTTGATGAGGGCCCGGGCGATGGCCACCCGCTGCATCTGCCCGCCGGACATCTGGGAGGGCACCTTGTTCAGCTGGTCCCCCAGCCCCACCCGCTCCAGGGCCTCCACCGCCCGGCGGCGGCGCTCCTTCTTGGACACACCCGCCAGAGTCAGGGCCAGCTCCACGTTGGCCAGCACGGTCTGGTGGGAGATCAGGTTGTAGCTCTGGAAGACGAAGCCGATGGAGTGGTTGCGGTAGGCATCCCAGTCGCCGTCCCTGTAGTCTTTGGTGGACCGGCCGTTGATGATGAGGTCCCCGCTGGTGTAGCGGTCCAGCCCGCCGATGATGTTCAGGGTGGTGGTCTTGCCGCAGCCGGAGGGGCCCAGGATGGACACGAACTCGTTTTCTCTAAACTCCAGGTCGATGCCCCGCAGGGCGTCGATGGTGTTCCCGCCCAGGGTGTACTGCTTGGTGATGTTTACCAGTTTCAGCATAGGTCATGGTCTCCTTTGATTTGGTCGTTGAGGTAGTCCAGCATCTCGTCAATGGCGGCGAAGCCCTGGTAAAAGTTTTCCCTAAGCTGATCCGGGGCTTCTGCGATTAGCTCCAAATAGTGTCCGATGTGGATTTGGAGCCGGCTGACGGCCTCCCAGCCCTTTTTTGTGAGGGACAGGGTCACCACCCGGCGGTCCGGGCATTGACGGGTGCGGGTGAGGTAACCCTCCCGCTCCAGCTTTTTACACAGGGTCGAGGCGTTGGCGGGGTCTATAAAAGTGAGTTCGCTGACATCGCCCACCGTGACGTTCCGGCTGGAGAGGGCGAGGTAAAAGAGCACGCCCGCCTGGAGGCTGGTCAACCCTACGACCTGTGGGATGGGGCTGAGCAGACGATTCCCCTTGTTTTTCAGGGCCAGAAAAGTGAGCAGAAGCGATTTGTCCAAGGAATCACCTCCAAATATATTTGCTTCACATATATTAGCCGGGGCCCCTCCGATTGTCAAGAGAAATTATATGTTGTTCACATATTGTTTACAGCAGAGAAAAGCCCCCGGCAGGGCCGGGGGCACAACGCAACCACGCTCCGATTGGGCGCACCGCCGGGTCGCTTTCCCTCCGACTCGCTTCACAAACAGAATTGTTCCACAATTCCTGGTTTGCAAAGCTCGCTCCGGTCCAAGCTCCCCTGTGCGCCTATCGTCGCGCTATCTCCTGCCGGACAGCGCAAATCCCAGCACCGTTCCGCAAAGCCCCCCTATGATGTGGGTGAGCTGGGAGATGTTGTCCTTGACAAAGATGGCGTCCCACAATTCACCACCCAAGTAGAACACCGCCACCAGAATCAGCGTGGTGGGGATTGTACCGTTGCGCACCCCGCCGAAGGAGGACAGCAAAATCATCATGAACACGATTCCGGAGGCCCCCAGCAGGGCGGTGCCGGGGAAAAAGATGAACTGCACCAGCCCGGACACCAGGGCGGTGAACAGGATGGCCCACAGCACGTTCCAGCTTCCGAAGCGGTCCTCCAGATTGGGTCCCAGCACCAGAATCAGCACCATATTGCCGATATAGTGGGCATAGCCGCTGTGCCCCAGCACATGGCCGAAAAAACGCACCCAGGCCAGAGGGTCCGCCAGGGAACATTGGTAAACGGAGAACAGGTGGTAGTTGGTCCAGCCGTTGGTGAAATGGTTGGCAGCCAGCGCCACCAGAGACAGCAGGGCAAAGGTAAGGGCCACCGGGGCATTGTAGGAAATTTTCAGTGTGGGGCGGTTCATATCGTTGCGTGCCATATCGGGTCACCTCAGGTAAAAAATACTGCCGGCCGCAGAGGCGGCTGGCAGTATTATATCCGATTTCTCTAAGAAAGGGAAGGGAAATTTACTCGTCCAGGGGGAGCAGGTCGTAACGGGCAAGACGGTCCTCCTCTTTGGACTGGGGCAGGTCGTCCGCGCAGGCCCCGCCGGGAACAACGTCCGCCGGCACGTCCTCTCCGTGATAGACCGGACCGCTCCCATCCACGGGGGTGGCAGTAGGTTCGTCATCCCCGGTGACGGCGGGGGCGGACCGGGCCTCGGGCTCAACGGGTTCGGGGCCCTTCTGAAGCTCATCCGTCAAGGTATCCAGCTTGCCGGTGAACAGCCTGACTCGGATTGCGTCGCCGTCCGGGTCCAGCCTGGCCAGTTCAGCCAAAACGCTGTCGGGGATGACGGCGCCGTTGCTGTACAAATCCACCCCGACGCAGTTTTCCACCACGTCCACACCGATGCCGCAGGATAACCCTGTGCCGTCGATACCAGCCACAACTGAATCCATCAGCCCATCCAAAAAGTTTTTGGAGTACTTCGCGTCCCGGAACACCACGCTGTTCTGGGTCCAGCCTAAAATTTCCGTCTCCAGCTCGGAAGTGCGGAAGCCTTCCACGATGGCCACCGTCAGCCATGCAGGGGCGCCGGGAGCACCGCCGTGGTCAATCCACGCCCCGGCGAACCAGTCCGGATAAGCGTCTGTCCCTTCGGCGTGTATCCCCATACCCCGCAGGAGGCGGTCATACTGGCCGGCGGCCTCTGCATCCACCGGGATGTCGCCCTCTCCGAGGTGGGTTCCGTCGATGTCTTCCCCACCTTTCTCGCCGCCCTGGCCCGGCACATCAATTGCCGCCCCCTGGGGGACCTTCTCCTCTTCCTGGGTGTCCAGTATACCGCCCCCCTCCATCACCACGTAGTCGTGGAGATGCGGATGGACAGCCTGATACGCCGGGTAAACCCCCAGCGCCAGCACTGCGCAGGCGGCGCAGGCCGCGATGGTCCTCCACCGGAACCGGGGGCGGACCACATCGCCGCCCGCCGCCAGGACATAGTCCTCGTTTACCTCGCCGATCATATTCAAAAGCTCATGGTTGTTCATAAATCAAATCCCTCCTGTTCAAGATGGACGCGCAGCTTCTGCCGCAGGCGGTGGAGCGTGGTGGTCACCTGGGTGCGGCTCATGGAGCAGCGCTTCGCCAGCGTCTCTACGCTGTCCAAATACCAGTACCGCCGCAGGAACAGGTTCCGGTGACCCTCCGGCAGGCCCGCCAGGAAACCGTCCAGCGCGGCCCGGAAAGCCGCCCGGTCCAGCGCTCCCTCCGGGGTCTCGCCGCCGGACACCACCTCGCTGAGCTCATCCAGGGCCAGCTGAACCTGTCCTCCGCCCCGTTTCTGGGCCGTCCCGGCCCGCAGAGCGCTGAGGGCCAGATTCCGGGCGATGCGCCCCGCGAAGCTTTTCAGCGAATTGGGCCGTTGGGGCGGGATGGACTGCCAGCACTTCAGCCAGGTGTCGTTGACGCACTCCTCCGCCGCCCCCTGGTCGTCCAGGATGCGCTGGGCGATGGAGGCGCAGTAGGCCCCATAGGCCTGGGCCGTGGCCTGAATGGCCTGCTGGTCCCGGGCAAAGTACAGCTCGATGATGGCGTTGTCGTCCATGGTTAATCACTCCTCGAAGGTCCCTTCACCCATAAGGACGCGGTTTTGTCCATATTGTCACAGGAGGGACGAAAAAAGTCCGGGAGGGTTCCCGGACTTTCCCGCTTGTTGTCACGCTGTGCCCGCTTACGATGGCTCCGCGCTTCTTACGTCTCCCACTTCAAGGGCCCGCCGTCCCGGTCCACCAGGGGGCACATGCCCCCGGCATAGCCGGACTGGACGAACAGGTACTGCACGCCGGTGGCGGTGTCCATCAGCACCAGGCATTGGGGCCTGCTCAGGCCGTTGCCCTCCTGGTGGATGATTTCAAAGCGCTCGTTTTTCGCCATGGGTATCCTCCCTTTCTTGTTTTCTGGCAGGCTAATATTATACATTATATAATATTAGCCTGTCAACATAAGGCCTGATACTTTATGAATTTTTAATTCTCAACCGGACGGTGGAAAACACCAGCGCCGCCATGGCCGCACACATGACCACGCCGTTGAGGCGCACGGCCCAGTCCGGCAGGGGGAAGGAGCCGCGCCCCGCCGTCCACAGCAGCACCGACGAGGCCAGCGTCAAAAGACTTACGAGCTGTAATTTTTTCATCAAATATTCTCCTCTGAAATCAACGCCGCCATGTCGGCGGGCAAGGGGGCGGCGAAGCTGAGCCGCTCCCGAGTGATGGGGTGGGTCAGCTTCAAGCGCGCCGAGTGGAGGGCGGGGCGGGCAATCAGCGCCGGGTTTGACCTCCCGTACAGGAAATCCCCGGCGAGGGGACAGCCAATATAGGCCATGTGAATGCGGATTTGATGGGTGCGGCCCGTCTCCAGCTCCAGCTCCACCAGGGAGCGGGGGCCCCAGGACCGCAGGACCCGGTAACGGGTCCGGGCGGACCGTCCGTCGGGCCGCACCTCCCGGGCGGTCAGGGAGCCCTCCACCGGGCCGATGGGGGCGTCAATCAGTCCGGCGGGGGCGGGCGGGGTCCCGTCGCACACCGCCAGATACACCCGGCGGAAATCCCCGGTGTGGAGCTGGTTTTTCAGCTTCTCCTGGGCGTGGGGGTGCTTGGCGACGACCACCAGGCCGGAGGTGCCCTTGTCCAGCCGGTGGACGGGGTGGAAGTCGGACTCCTCTCCGGTGATTTTGTAATAATACATCAAAAAATTACCCAGGGTATCGTCAAAATGGCCGTGGCCCGGGTGGACCAACACCCCGGCGGCCTTGTTGAGAACAATGATGTCCGGGTCCTCGTACACGATGTCCAGGGGGCCTTCCACTGGAACGACTCCGGAAACAGGCGCGGGGTCAGTCAGACGCACAGAAAGGGTCTGCCCCTCCAGCCCCCGGACCCGGACGTTCACCCGCACCCCGTCCAGGGTGATGCCGTCCTCCAGCCACTTCACCCGGCGCAGGACGGTGCCGGACAGCCCCAGGCGGCGGCGCAGGAGGGTGTTCACCTCCAGCCCCGCCAGCTCGGGGGTGATGTTCAGGGTGAGATACCGGGCGCTCACAGCTTCTTGGATAGGTAGAGGTTGGCGATGAGCCAGGTGACGGCGTACACCACGACGACCCCAAACACCGCCAGGGCCGCCGTCTTGCTCACCGCCGCCAGCACGAACATGGAGGCCACGGCGGCGAAGAAGGTGAACATCCCGGCAAACTGGAACGCCTGGTTGATAATGGCCTTCTCCCGCTCGTCCTGCTCCTGGATCTTGGCCTTTTTCCGGGCCTCCGGGTGGGTGAGCAGGTACTGCATCCGCGCCAGCAGAACCACCGCGCCGATGGTCATGCCGCTGGCCGCGCCCAGATAGAAGCCCCGGGCGTAGTCGGACAGGACGTCGCTGTCATGGATGAGCAGAAGGTAGCACACGATGCCTGTGATTCCCACCGCCAGCAGGCCGAAGGCCACCAGACGGCGGCGGCGCAGGGAGCGGTCGTAGTCCGACGTGTCGAACATCTTCATCAGCATGACGTGTCCTCCTCCCGGCCCAGCAGGCGCATTTTAAACGCGTGGAAACGGTCGAACAGGGGCCGGGTCTTGGGGGCGCCGTAGAGCAGGCCGAGGAGCATGGCCCCGCAGGCCGCGCCGGACAGGAAATGGGCCGCGGTGCCCGCCGCGCCCT
The DNA here is from genome assembly GCA_947564255.1 of uncultured bacterium. Lineage (GTDB taxonomy): Bacteria > Bacillota > Clostridia > Oscillospirales > Oscillospiraceae > Enterenecus. Next base: position 8,773 of record CANOBV010000016.1, read on the forward strand.
CCAGCTCCAGCACGTTGCGGATGAACAGGGAGATCAACAGCAGGGCGAAGCCCACGAAAAGGGCGGGGTTCGGCTGAAAATTACAGTTGCGTTTCATGTCTCTTCCTCCTCAAATAAGAAAATGTCCTCAATGGTGGTTTCAAAATACCTGGCGATTTTGTGGGCCAGCAGGAGGGAGGCGTTATACCGCCCGCTCTCCAGCGAGATGATGGTCTGCCGGGTGACGGCCACCGCCTCAGCCAACTCCGCCTGGGAAATGCGCCGGGCCTTGCGCAGCTCGGCAATGCGGTTTTCCATGTCATCCCTCCTGACGGCACAGCTTGTCTGTACCATGTGAATTCCTCCTCATAGGAAGTGATGTAAAGTTCGCTTTACAAAATGGAGTATAGCACGCTTTACATTTCATGTCAAGCTTATTTTACATTTTGTCTGCAATCTTTTCTGTGCATATATACCTTCCCGGCCGATGCGGACAATAAAAGAGCTGCGGTCATACGACCACAGCTCTTTGTACTCACTCAATTGAAACGCATTGGCGGCCTCTCAGCCATTTCTCCGTCCGGCAGACCGGCTTACATCATTTTAACCGTGAAAAACACGGCCTGGGCAAACAACCATCCCACCAGAATGAACAGCAGATAATGGCTCATGGTCACGCCCAAAATCAAGGCCAGCACCATGGTTGCGGCGGTGACGCCGCAGGTGATCCAGGTCATCATATAGTTGGAATCCACCGGCATCACGCGGATAGACCCCAGCTTGCCGTCGGTCTTGCGCAGCTGCACCGCCAGGAACGCCACTGCCGCCAGCACCACTACCCCCGCCACAATGCACACTGTGATGAAATTGGGGTGGTCCATATAGTACTGCCGGTGCATCCACAGCGCCAGAAGCCCGCCGGCGGTGAGCAGCGCGTTGAGGAAAAACGGACGCTGGTAGAGGAAAAAAATGAGGATGAGCACCGCGCCCGCGGCGGGCAGCATCATCAGCAGGCGCAGGCCCTCGTCATACAGGAAGTAGGTCACCAGGGAGATCACCCACAGCAGGGCCGCCACGCCCGCAAGGGCCAAGGGAAGCGTCACAGGCTTGCCCGACCGGAAGTTCAGCACCGCCCAGACGCCGCAGCCCACCGTGAGGACCAGCCCCGCCACGGAAAACACGCTGAAAAACATGAGCAGGGCTTCAGCCACCGCCACATCAAAAATCATATCCACGTACACTTTTTGCAGCAGCAGAATGAGCAGCTCCGCCGCCACCGCGCCGACAAGCCACAGGAGCATTCGGTTGAAGACGGCGTCGTCCTCTTTGTTCCGGCGCTCCCGCTTTCCCTTCTCAAACATGATTCACCAGTCCTTTATCTGCCGGCGGCGCACACGGGAATTTCCGCCCCGGCGCCGCCTGTTTTTTGTACCGTAAGGCGTGGACAGGCCTCCGCCCCCACACCGAACAGGTAATAGTATAACAGAAACTTCTCCGCATTGCAACAAGAAAAATCGCCGGATTTCCCTCTTTTCCCTCTTCCACCCCAAAGGAAAACCTGATATACTGTATGTTAAGGAGCAATTCCGGCTCCTCTCCCCCAAAAGGTTCAATCTGGAAAGGAGTTTTGAAAATGACCGACCAAGCTCTGGTGGACCTGGCTTTCTCCATGCTGGAGCGCTCCTATGTGCCTTACTCCCGCTTCCCGGTGGGAGCCGCCCTGCTGTGCCCCGACGGCACGGTGTTCACCGGCTGCAATATCGAAAACGCCGCCTACGGCCCCACCATCTGCGCCGAGCGCACCGCCCTGGCAAAAGCGGTCAGCGAGGGACACCGGGCGTTTTCCACCATCGCCATAGCGGGCAAAAGCACAGACTACTGCTGGCCCTGCGGCGTATGCCGCCAGGTGTTGTACGAGTTCGCCCCGGAGCTCACCGTGCTGGTGGCCCGGGGGGATGGGGACTATGTGAAGCTCTCCCTCAAAGAGCTTCTGCCCCATGGCTTCGGCCCGAGCTCACTGGACACAGGCGCGAACAGCTGAAAACGGAAGGGCCTCCGCAGGCGCGGGGGCCCTTCTCCATTTCCCGCTTAGAGGAACCGCTTCATCTCCTCAATGTTGGCCTGCTCGGTTTTGAGCAGCTTATCCGCCAGACGGCGGACCCCTTCGTCCCGCAGGTCGCAGTCCCGGATGGTGCGCAGGCTCTTGGTCACGCCCATAGTGGAGCCCTGAATCATCATTTCGGCGATGTTGGCGGAGGACCGGTCGGTCATAGCTTTCACGGTGCTCATCACCTCAGAGGACGCTTTGACCACGGGGCCCAGGCCCTTGGGGGCCTCCCCCCGGGCCTGGAGCAGGGACCCGGCGGCATTCTGCAGCTTCTCGTATTCGGTATACTGGCTGTTCAACGCGCCGGCCAGCTTGGGGTCTTCCGTGTACTTCAGCACCGACTGGATGCCCTCCCGCCCCATCTCGGCGGTCTGATAGATGTGGTTGAGCAGCTGGTTTTCGCTGAGCATTGCAATCACCTCGCCCCTAGTATGCCCGGAATGGCAGAAAACCTGCGGAACGGGGCTTGGCAAAGCCTTCCCCTGAAAGCCTGCCTTTGACGGCGCTTATTTGTCCAACTGCACCGGGGCTTTTTTGATGTTCTTTTTCCTGGCGCTGGTCCTGCCCTCCTCGTGGATCTCACCGGCGGCCACCAGGGAGCGCTTGGTCAGCGCCGGGCCCACCAGCTCGTATACCAGCACGGAGAACAGCACCACGCTGCGCACCACTGCGCCGTCGGCCAGCTGCTGGGCGGTGAGGGCCATGCCCAGGGCGACGCCCGCCTGGGGAAGCAGCGTGATGCCCAGATGATTTTTGATGCTGTCGCTGCACCCAGTGAGGGCGCAGCTGCCGTAAGCTCCGAAATATTTGCCCAGAGAGCGGGAGACGATATACACCAGTCCGATGAGCAGCACCATAGGATTGGAAAGTATTTTCAGATTCAGCTCAGCGCCGGACAGCACAAAGAACAGCACGAACAGCGGGGCGGTCCAGCCGTCCACACGGCCCATCAGCTCCTCGGAGAAGTCGCAGATGTTGCAGAAAATGGTGCCCGTCATCATGCACACCAGCAGCAGGCTGAACCCAAAGTGGATGCCGCCCCACTCGAACTCCACCATGGACAACCCCACGGTGAGCAGCACAAACCCGATGGAGATGGACAGACGCTTGCTCCGGGAATGGAAGAACTGTTCCACCCAGTACAGCACCCAGCCCGCCAGGGCCCCCAGGCCCAGGGACAGCACAATCTCAATCACCGGCTCCACCAGCACGGTGATGAGGCTGATGGCCCCGCTCTCCAGCGCCGAGGCCACACCGAAAGAGGCGGAGAACAGCACCAGGCCCACCGCGTCGTCGATGGCCACCACCAGCAGCAGCAGCCGGGTCAGCGGGCCGTCCGCCTTGTACTGCCGCACCACCATCAGGGTGGCGGCGGGGGCGGTGGCGGCGGCGATGGCGCCCAAGGTAATGGCGGAGGAGATAGAGATCAGCTCCGGATTGATGAAGTGCAGGACCACCAGCGCCGCGTCCACCAGGGCAGTGGTGACCACCGCCTGCAAAATGCCCACGGTGATGGCCTGTCTGCCCATGTGCCTGAGCTGCTCCAGCCGGAATTCGTTGCCGATGGTGAAGGCGATAAAGCCCAGGGCCACCTGGGAGATGATATCCAGGTGGGCCACCGCCTCCGAACTGGTGAAACCCAAAGAGGTGAGGTGCAGCGCCCCCAGACAATATGGGCCCAGCAGCAGGCCTGTCACCAGATAGGCGGTGACGGCGGGCAGGTTCAAAAGCTTAGCCAGGCGGGACATGAGCAGCCCGCCCACCAGAGAAAAGGAAAGCTGAATCAGGACTTCCATAGTGACACCTCGTTTTCCCATGAAGAAACGGGCCCCCTCTGCGCGAACGGGCCCGCATATCTTTTGAGTGCTACAAATGATAGCATTTCGGTTTGGAAAGCGCAAGGAACAAAACAACGAAAATCCGTCTGTTTCGCGGCCCGGTTTTGGATGTACCCACCGGAACGGTCGAGAAACAGGTTTATTTCTCCCTGTTTCAAGCACCTGTACGCCCCGCTGAAAACACCTTGCCGCTCAACTCTCCCTGTGATATAATAGTGTGTTCAAATTTTTCGTTTATCCCGTGTATATTTGTCCAATATTGGGGTTGACATATTAAAACTTACGTTCTATCATAGGAACAAGCTATTGAGGGAGGTGCGGTCGTGCCAAAATTTGAAGTAGTTTCCGAATACACCCCCAGCGGCGTTTCCCCACAAAAGCATCGCTTTTGTGGGGGCCCCGGGATTTAACTCGAATGGGCAGGCGGAGCCCGCCCATTCCAAGGTTTTGGCTTGCGCCAAAACGCTTGTGCGCCGCATTCGCGGCGGCGGGCCATAGGCCCGCTGCTGGCCGCCGGCAAATCACAATACATGGTCATGGGGGATAAACTTATGCCAAAATTTGAAGTAGTTTCCGAATACACCCCCAGCGGCGACCAGCCGGAGGCCATCGCCGCCCTGGCGGCGGGCATCGAGAACGGCCTGGACGAGCAGACCCTGCTGGGCGTCACCGGCTCGGGCAAGACCTACACCATGGCCAAGGTGATTGAGGCCGTCCAGCGGCCCACCCTGGTTCTGGCCCACAACAAAACCCTGGCCGCCCAGCTGTGCGCCGAATTCCGGGAGTTCTTCCCCAACAACGCGGTGGAGTATTTCGTCTCCTACTACGACTACTACCAGCCGGAGGCGTATATTCCCCACACGGATACCTTTATTGAAAAGGACTCCTCGGTGAACGAGGAGATCGACCGGCTGCGGCTGTCCGCCACCGCCTCCCTGCTGGAGCGGCGGGACGTGATCGTGGTGTCCTCCGTGTCCTGCATCTACGGCCTGGGCGAGCCGGAGGACTTCGCCAAAATGATGGTGGCCCTGCGGGTGGGGGCGGTCATCAAGATCGAGGAGCTTTTGAAAAAGCTGGTGGCCATCCGCTACGAGCGCAACGACATCGCCTTCGAGCGAAACATGTTCCGGGTTCGGGGAGACACGGTGGAGATCTGGCCCGCCTACTGGAAGGACACCGCCATCCGGGTGGAGTTCTTTGGGGACGAGATCGACCGGCTCAGCGAGATCAACGTGGTGACGGGCACGCCCATCCGGCGGCTGAACAACATCCCCATCTGGCCCGCCACCCACTACGTCACCCCCAAGGAGAAGATGGACGCCGCCATCCAGCACATCTACAAGGAGATGGAGGAGCGGGTGGCCTTCTTCGAGAGCGAAAACAAGCTGATTGAAGCCCAGCGCATCAAGCAGCGCACCATGTACGACATTGAGATGATGCAGGAGCTGGGCTACTGCTCCGGCATTGAGAACTACTCCCGGGTCATCGAGGGCAGGCCGGTGGGCTCTCCCCCCCACACCTTGCTGGACTACTTCCCCCGCGACTTCGTGCTCTTCATCGACGAGAGCCACGCCACCCTGCCCCAGGTGCGGGCCATGTTCAACGGCGACCGGGCAAGAAAGACCACCCTGGTTGAGTACGGCTTCCGCCTGCCCTGCGCCTTTGACAACCGGCCCTTGAAATTCGATGAGTTTGAAAAGCGGCTGAACCAGGTGGTGTATGTCTCCGCCACCCCCGGCGAGTACGAGCGGGAGCGCTCGGGCCAGATCGTGGAGCAGGTCATCCGGCCCACGGGGCTGCTGGACCCCAGGGTGGAGGTGCGCCCGGTGGAGGGGCAGATCGACGACCTCATCGGGGAGATCACCGAGAGGACGGCGCGGGACGAGCGGGTGCTGGTCACCACCCTCACCAAGAAGATGGCGGAGAGCCTCACCGACTACCTGAAAGGCGCGGGCATCCGGGTGCGGTATATGCATCACGACATCGACACCATCGAGCGCATGGAGATTATCCGGGACCTGCGGCTGGGCGAGTTCGACGTGCTGGTGGGCATCAACCTGCTGCGGGAGGGCCTGGACCTGCCGGAGGTCAGCCTGGTGGCCATCCTGGACGCGGACAAGGAGGGCTTCCTCCGCTCGGAGACCTCCCTGATCCAGACCATTGGCCGAGCGGCGCGGAACGCCGACGGCGTGGTCATCCTGTACGCCGACACCGTCACCCCCTCGATGAAGAGGGCCATGGACGAGACGGAGCGCCGCCGGGAAAAGCAGGACGCCTTCAACCGCGCCCACGGCATCGTGCCCAAGACGGTGAAGAAGGCGGTGCGGGAGCTGATGGCCCTGTCCGCCGACGACAAGCCGGACTACAACGACAAGTCTATCTCCCAGCTGACCAAGCTCCAGCGGATGGAGGCCATCGCCAGCCTGGAGAAGCAGATGAAGGAGGCGGCCAAGATGCTGGAGTTCGAGGTGGCCGCCGCATTGAGAGATCAGATCATCAAATTGAGGGGAAGCGGGACATAGCCGCCTCCTGGGGCCCCGCCGCTAGTCCGGCGGACAGCATGAAGCCCACCTTGATCCCATGGGCAAAGGCAAGGGTGCCCCAATGGATTTTGAGGCATTCGATAAAATCTGCCGCCGCAAAGGCATCGTCGGGGGATAATTTGTCGGCCACCGCCTGCCATGCCTGTTTGTGCTCCTGATAAATGGGGTGGAGCAGGGCTTCGTCCATCTTGGGTTCCGCATAGCAGTCATAGAGCCATTCATAAAAAGGGTTCATGGGAGACCTCCAAAATACGATTTTATGTATCGTATTTTGATTATATACGATTTTCCCTATCGTGTCAAGTGGTGGTGAATAAAAATGAAATATGATTTAGAAATATTTGGACAGCGTTTGCAAGGGCTCCGAAAAGAGCGAAAAATTAAGCAAAAAGAGATGGCCGAGTTATTACAATGCGCGGAACGGAATTATCAGAGATTGGAATATGGAAAAACAAATGTGACGGCCACAACGTTAATGTTCCTCTGCGATTATTTCCATGTATCCGCCGATTATCTTTTGGGCAGGACAGACCACCGGGAGTGATATCATGGCAAAACAAAAAGAGGAAAAAACCAACGTGATGCGCATCTTGGACCAGAAAAAGATCCCCTACACCCCCCACGCCTATCCTGTGGGGGACGAGGTTCCCGACGGCGTGACGCTGGCCCGGCTGCTGGGGCAGGACCCGGCCATGGCGTTTAAAACACTGGTGACCAAGGGCGCGTCCGGGGGATACTACGTGTTCGACATCCCGGTGGCGGACACGCTGGATTTGAAAAAAGCGGCGAAAGCCGTGGGCGAAAAATCCATTGCCATGCTGCCGGCGAGGGAGCTGCTGCCCCTGACCGGGTACGTACACGGGGGCTGTTCCCCGGTGGGAATGAAAAAACGGTTTCCCACCGTCTTTCATGAGAGCTGCCTGGAGCACGAGACCATCTGCGCGTCCGCCGGAAGGGTGGGCTTCCAGGTGGAGATAAAGCCCGCCGATTTGCTGGCCCTGGTGGGCGCGTCAACCGCCGATTTGGTTGTGGAGGGATAGTGCGATGACGAAACAGTCGAAGAAAATTCTGTCTGAAATGCAAGTGCGCAAGTCCCGCAAACAGAAGGCGGCGTTTCGCGCATGGCTTTGCGGCGAGCTGGAGGCGGCGGGCTATGCCCCAAAGGTGGAGGAGGGCTTCGCCGCCCGCAACGTGGTGGCGGGCAGCCCGGACAGGGCCCAGGTGCTGTTCACCGCCCACTACGACACCCAGGCCGTGCTGCCCGTACCCAACTTCATCACCCCCCGAAATTTCCTGTTCTACCTGCTCTACCAGCTGCTCATCGTGCTGCCCCTGTTCCTGCTGGTGGGGGTGGTGAGCGGGTGCATTTTCGCCTTTGCCCCGGAGGCCGTGGCCTGGTGGCTGGGCCCCCTGTCCTCCATCGTCATCTGCGCGTTTTTCATGTGGTGGATCATCGACGGCCCCGCCAACCGGCACACCGCCAACGACAACACCAGCGGCGTGCTCACTCTGGTAGAGACCGCCCTGGCCCTGCCCCCCGAGCAGCGGGACAAGGTGTGCTTCGTGTTCTTCGACAACGAAGAAAAGGGAATGCTGGGCTCCGCCTCCTTTGCCAAGAAGCACAAAAACGCCAAGAAAAACACCCCCGTCATCAACTTCGACTGCGTGGGGGACGGGAACTCCATCCAGTTCTTCCCCCGGCGGAAGCTGAAAAAGGACGGGGATGCCCTGGGACGGATCGAGGCCGCCTTCCTCTCCGCGGACGGCAAGGACGTGCAGCTGGTGCGGGGCTTCGGGTTCTACCCCTCGGACAACGCCAGCTTCAAGAAGGGCGCGGGGGTGTGCGCCCTGAAGCACAGGCCCGTCATCGGCTGGTACATGAACCGCATCCACACCGCCCGGGACACCGTGCTGGACGAGGCCAACATCGCCCTGCTCCGGGACGGCGCGCTGCGGTACGCCGCCGGACTGAACTGACAAGGAGGAGGAGCCATGGAGTATCTGAAGGAACGCTGGGATGAGATGAGCCGGGGCCGGCGGATCATCCTGCTGGTACACCCCGTTCTGTTCATCCTGGCCCTGGTTCTCCACCTGACCTTTGGACAGCGGCTGGTGACTTCCTATCGGGACGGACACCTGCGCTATGAACAGCAGGGGGAAACCGCCGTCTATTCCGGACGGGTGGAAGGGCACAAGGTCAAATATGCCGTGTCCCCGGGGCCGGCGGTGGAATTCTGGCTGGACGGAGCGCTGGACAGCACCTACACCGTCACCGACGATCCCACCGCCATCCCTCAGGCCGGCGAGGCGGGTATGCTCGGCAACTCGGAGGACCTCACCGGCATCGAGATCCGGCAGGATGGCGACGTGTGGTTCCGGGGGGCCTATCAGCCCCGCTCCTACCCTCCCTATTACTGGCTGCTGGACGAAAACGGCAAGGGCAGTCTCCACGGCTTTACCATAACCACAGGAACCTCAACCCCTGACCCGGCTCCCACCCCCCAAGCCATCCTCACCATAGCCAACGGCCCGAACATCTCCCGCCGGGGGAGCGCCGAGTTCATTCTGTGGGGCCTGCTGCTCAGCGCCATGTGTCTTGCCACCCTGCTGTTCGAGGATCAGCTGTTCCGCTGGAGCCTGACCTTCCAGATTCGGAACCCAGACCGCGCCGAGCCGTCGGACTGGGAGCTGTTCTCCCGCTGGGTGGGCTGGGCTGCGCTGACGGGCGTGGCCCTGTTCGCCTATGCCCTGGGTTCCGGGCTGATTATCTCCTGACGCCGCACCGCAAGACAAACTTCAACAAGGAGGACAAACCCATGAAATATGAATGGCTGGACGAATATCTTCTGGACAAGCCGGGGGCGGAGAAGGACTACAAGCTGGAGTGGGGCTGGCACCGCTACATGGTGCGGGGCAAGCTGTTCGCCGCCGTGTGCTCCCCCCGGGGCATGAAGGACGAGCGGTACAATGACCACGATCTGGTGAATTTAAAGTGCGACCCCCGGCTGGCCGAGGCCTTCCGGGAGCAGTATCCGGACATTCTCCCCGGCTTCTACTGCGACAAAAAGCTGTGGATCGCCGCCCTGCTGGACGGGGAGCTGCCCGACGCGGTATTGAAGGATTTGTGCGATATGTCCTATGAGCTGGTGGTGTCCAAGCTGCCCAAGTACGTTCAAAGGGAGCTGGCGGGCGGTGGCTGAGCGGAAGCGCCGGTGGATCGGGCTGGCGGCCACGGCGATTATTGCCGCGGCGCTGGTGAATTTTCTCTGGGTGAACACCAACCCATATACACCCCAAGACGCCCAGCGCCTCTATGAGCATCATCAAACGGCCTATGACACGGTGGGGGAGGCCCTGCTGCGGGACGGAGAGGGCCGGTACTGGGCCAGTATGCCAGAGGATTTCCCGGAAGAAATTTTCTGGGAGCTGGATGAGGCGCTGCGGGCGGGCCGCGGGGTGGCAGATGGAGTGTGGTGCACCGAGATAGGCATACACAATACCCCGGCGGTGCTGTTTTCCCTGCATGAGGAAGAATTTCCCAGCGGCGATGGAGTAAAGGGCTTGAGAGACCAGTACCTAGCCTATATCCCCGAGGCTGACAGGCTGGCCTTTTCCAACGAAAATACCGAGCAGGTAACGCCTTTGACAGAGAACTGGTACCTATACGTGGAGATCATACCTTGAAGCAATGGAACGGTGCGGCCCGGCCGCCCGAACCCGGCGAAATCCCCCAAAATCCGGTGAAACTGGGGCTTGACATTAAAAATTTGTTCGAGTATTCTATGTCCGGGCCCAAATCTAACGAGAACCGAGGAGAACACCCATGCAGGACAAGATCGTCATCAAAGGCGCGCGGGAAAACAACCTGAAAAACATCGACGTCACCATCCCACGGGACAAGCTGGTGGTGCTCACCGGGCTGTCCGGGTCGGGGAAGTCCTCCCTGGCTTTCGAGACGCTGTACGCCGAGGGCCAGCGGCGGTATGTGGAGTCTTTGAGCTCCTACGCCCGGATGTTTCTGGGCCAGATGGAGAAGCCCGACGTGGACTACATCGAGGGCCTGTCCCCCGCCATCTCCATCGACCAGAAGACCACATCGAAAAATCCCCGCTCCACCGTGGGCACGGTCACCGAGATTTACGACTACCTGCGCCTGCTGTGGGCCCGGGTGGGCACCCCCCACTGCCCCATCTGCGGCAAGGAGATCAAGCAGCAGACCATCGACCAGATCATCGACCAGGTGCTCACCCTGCCCGAAGCCACCCGCATCCAGGTGCTGGCCCCGGTGATCCGGGGCAAGAAGGGCGAGCACGCCAAAATCTTCGAGGACGCCCGGAAATCCGGCTACGTCCGCGTCCGCGCCGACGGCTCCCTCTACGACCTGACGGAAGAGATCAAGCTGGACAAGAACAAGAAGCACTCCATCGAGATCGTGGTGGACCGGCTGGTCATCCGGGAGGACGTGGCAAGGCGGCTCACCGACAGTGTGGAGACCGCCTCCAACCTGTCCGGCGGCATCGTGATCATCAACGTCCTGGGAGACGAGGAGCGGGACATCCTGTTCTCCCAGAATTACGCCTGCGAGGACTGCGGCGTGTCCATCGAGGAGCTCACCCCCCGGATGTTCTCCTTCAACAACCCCTTCGGGGCCTGCCCCGCCTGCACCGGCCTGGGCAGCCAGATGAAGATCGACCCGGAGCGCATCCTCCCCAACCGCTCCCTGTCCATTCTGGAGGGGGCCATTACCGCCTCCGGCTGGAACCACATCAAGTCCGACGGCATCTCCCGGATGTACTTCGACGCCCTGGCGAAGAAATACAAGTTCAAGCTCACCGACCCGGTGGAAAAGCTGTCCGGCGAGGTGATGGACATCATTTTGTATGGCACAAAAGGGGAAAAGCTCACCCTGAACTACGACCAGCCCCGTGGCAAGGGCACCCTGTACCAGCCCTTTGAGGGCATCGTGAACAACCTGGAGCGCCGCTACCGGGAGACCCAGTCCGACGCCATGAAGCGGGAGATCGAGGAGTGCATGAGCGAGTGCCCCTGTCCTGAGTGCCAGGGAAAGCGGCTCAAGCGGGAGGCGCTGGCCGTCACCGTGGGGGGCAGCTCCATCCACGCCTTCTGCGAGAAGCCGGTGGACGAGGCCCTGGCCTTCCTGGACACCATCACCCTCACCGACACCCAGGCCATGATCGCCGACCAGATCTTGAAGGAAATTCGGGCAAGACTGGGCTTTTTGAAGTCGGTGGGGCTGCAATACCTCACCCTCACCCGGCAGGCGGGCACCCTGTCCGGCGGCGAGAGCCAGCGCATCCGGCTGGCCACCCAGATCGGCTCCTCCCTGATGGGGGTGCTGTATATCCTGGACGAGCCCTCCATCGGCCTGCACCAGCGGGACAACGACCTGCTGCTGGGCACGCTGAAGCATCTGCGGGACTTGGGCAACACCCTCATCGTGGTGGAGCACGACGAGGACACCATGCGGGCCGCAGACTATATCGTGGACATCGGCCCCGGCGCGGGGGTGCACGGGGGGCAGGTGGTGGCCTGCGGCACCGCCGAAGAGGTGATGAACACCCCCGGCTCCATCACCGGGGACTACCTGGCGGGGCGGAAGAAGGTTCCCGTCCCAACTGAACGCAGGGCCGGCAGCGGCCGCACCCTCACCGTCCGGGGCGCGGCGGAGAACAACCTGCGGCACATCGACGTGGACTTCCCGTTGGGAACGTTCATCGCCGTCACCGGCGTGTCCGGGTCGGGCAAGTCCTCCCTGGTGAACGAGATTCTCTATAAGCGGCTGGGGGCGGAGCTCAACCGCACCAAGGCCCGCCCCGGCAAACACGACGGCATGGAGGGCGTGGAGTATCTGGACAAGGTCATCGCCATCGACCAGTCCCCCATCGGGCGCACCCCCCGCTCCAACCCCGCCACCTACACGGGGCTGTTCAACGACATCCGGGAGCTGTTCGCCTCCACCCAGGACGCCAAAACCCGGGGCTACGGCCCGGGCCGGTTCTCCTTCAACGTCCGGGGCGGGCGGTGCGAGGCCTGCTCCGGGGACGGCCTGCTGAAAATTGAGATGCACTTCCTCCCCGACATCTACGTCCCCTGCGAGGTGTGCAAGGGCAAGCGGTACAACCGGGAGACCCTGGAGGTGCGCTACAAGGGCAAGAACATCCACGAGGTGCTGGAGATGACGGTGGACGAGGCCCTGCCCTTCTTCGAGAACCTGCCCCGGCTTTATAACCGGGTCAAGACCCTGAAGGACGTGGGCCTGGGCTACGTGAAGCTGGGCCAGCCCTCCACCACCCTGTCCGGCGGCGAGGCCCAGCGGGTGAAGCTGGCCACCGAGCTGTCCAAGCAGTCCACCGGCTCCACCATGTATATCCTGGACGAGCCCACCACCGGTCTCCACACCGCCGACGTGCACCAGCTGGTGGAGGTCTTGCAGCGGTTCGTGGACAAGGGAAACACGGTGGTGGTGATCGAGCACAACCTGGACGTGATCAAGACGGCGGACTATCTCATCGACCTGGGCCCCGAGGGGGGCTCCGGCGGCGGAACCGTCGTCTGCACGGGTACGCCGGAGGACGTGGCCCGCCACCCGGAAAGCTATACGGGCAAATACCTGAAAACTGTTTTGGAAACGAGCTGATATCCCAATGGAACTGACCTTGCAATGGCTGACGGAGACCTTCGCCGGAAAATTTCTGCTCACCATGCTGGTGTCCATGGTGCCGGTGGTAGAGCTGCGCTTTGGCATCCCCTTCGGCCACGCCAACCTGGGGCTGCCGGTGTGGGCGGCGTTCCTGGCCGCCGTCATCGGCAACCTGATTCCCGTCCCCTTCATCATCGTCTACATCCGCCGGATCTTTCAGTGGATGCGCCGGAGGCTGCCCCGGCTGAACAGTCTGGTGGACAAGCTGGAGCGCAAGGCCCACCTCAAGGGGCAGAAGGTGACGAAATACAAGTACCTGGGCCTGATGCTGTTTGTGGCCGTTCCCCTCCCCGGCACCGGGGCGTGGACGGGCTCGCTGGCGGCGGCGTTCCTGGATATGCCCCTGCGCCGCGCCATTCCCTCAGTGGTGGCCGGGGTGCTGGTCGCGGGCATGGCCATCAGCATCCTGACCTATGGCGTAGCAAACTTATTCTGAACGGGAGGCGGTCTCATGTACCTCTATCTGGTCCGGCACGGACAGTCTACAGGAAACGAGCGGCAGCTCTTTTTCGGCACGCAGGACTACCCCCTCACCGAATTGGGCCGGGAGCAGGCAAGACAGGCGGCGGACAAGCTGCGGCGGGAGGTGGAGTTCACCCGCTGCCTCGCCAGCCCCCTCTCCCGGGCCTGGGACACCGCCGTGATCTGCACCGAAGGCCGGACCGCGGCCCCGGAAGCCTGCCCCGCCCTGCGGGAGCAGGACATGGGCGCCCTGGAGGGCCTCACCTGGGGGGCGGCAGAGGCCCGCTTCGGCGACCGGATCGGCCAGCTCCTGGGCGACTGGTTCCACACCACCCCGCCGGAGGGAGAGTCCCCCTCCCAGATGCTGCGGCGGGTGGCGGGCTGCGTGGACGCGCTCCTGGACCGGGGAGAGGACACTCTGGCCGTGGCCCATAACGGCTCCTTGTCCCTCATCCTGTTTTACCTGGGGCTGGTGGAGGAGCGGCAGCTGCTCCAGCGGGACTGGTTCTTCCGCCACGGCTGTTACTCCGCCGTCCGGCTGGAGCAGGACGCGGCAGAGCTTGTATGCTTCAACCGGTGACAAAAAGCCGCCTCCTTTCATAGAATGCCTTAGTTTTCATGAGGAGGCGGCGGAAATGACACAGGTAGTTCAATTTCTGGCGGCGCTGCTGGCGGCCTTCGGGCTGGTGAGCCTTTGGTGGCTGGCGGTGGGGGCTCTGCTGCTGCCGGGGGTGTGCCCCGCCCGGATGGTGGTGGACGCCAAGGGGGACGGCGGCGGGCTGGAGCAGACCGTCAAGGCCCTGCTGTGGCTGCGGCGCACCGGGCTGTGGTGGGGCGAGGTGGTCATTGAAGACCGCGGCCTGGACGGGGACGGCGCGGCGCTGGCCCGCACCCTGGCGGAGCGCAGCGGCGTGCGCTTCTCCGGGGATGACCCGGATCGTGTTTAGCGTTATTTCACTGTAAATACCGGTTCTAACAATATCACAAAAGAAATGAGGAATGTACAATGGAATTGAAGGAAGCACTGGCCAGATTGGCTGAGCTGCAAAAAAAGCGGTATGCCTACCGCGCGGCGTCCTCCTCCCTGTACCTGGACGCCACCACCACCGCCCCAAAAGGCACCGCCGAGGGGCGGGGGGTCGCCCTCGGCGTCCTGGCCGGGGAGGAGCACAAGCTGTTCTCCGCCCCCGAGGTGGGGGAGCTGCTGGACTTTTTGTGGTCACGGAGGGATGAGCTGGAGCACTGCGTGCGCCGTCAGGTGGAGGAGCTGCGCCGCTCCTATGCCCAGCTCAAGCGCATCCCGGCGGACGAGTACATGGAGTACGCCATACTGACCAACGAGGCCGACGACGTATGGCACCGGGCCAAGGAGGCCAGCGATTTTGAGCTGTTCCGCCCGGTTCTGGAAAAGCTGGTGGCCTTCAATATCAAATTCGCCGGGTACTACGACGCCTCCAAAGCCCCCTACGACGCCCTGCTCAATGAGTACGAGCGCGGGGTGGACATGGCGTATCTGGACAAATTCTTCGCCACCCTCCGGGAGCGCATCATCCCCCTGCTCCACGCGGTCATGGAGAAGGAGCCCCCCGACGACAGCTTCCTGCGGCGGCACTACCCCGCCGGAGCCCAGCGGAAATTTTCCGACTACCTGATGGAAGTCCTGGGGCTGGACCGGGCCCACTGCACCATCGGGGAGACGGAGCACCCCTATACCCTGGACTTCAACAACAAGGACGTGCGCATCACCACCCACTATTACGAGGACAACGTGGACTTCTCCATGTACTCCGTCATCCACGAGGGGGGACACGCCAAGTACGAGCTTGGCATTGCGGACGACCTTCAGTATACCTGTCTGGCGGGGGGCGTGTCCATGGGCGTCCACGAGAGCCAGTCCCGGTTCTATGAAAACCTGATCGGCCGCTCCAGGCCCTTCATCGAGGCAATTTTCCCGAAGATGCAGGAGTTTTTCCCGGAGCAGCTGTCCGACGTGACGGCGGAGCAGTTCTACCGGGCGGTGAACCGGGCCCAGCCCTCCCTGATCCGCACCGAGGCGGACGAGCTGACCTACTGCCTGCACATCATGGTGCGCTATGAGATTGAGAAGCAGCTCATCGGCGGCACACTGGAGGTCAGGGACGTGCCTGAGACCTGGAACCGGCTGTACAGGGAGTACCTGGGCATCGACGTGCCCGACAACAAGCAGGGCTGCCTCCAGGACAGCCACTGGTCGGGCGGGGCCTTTGGGTACTTCCCCTCCTATGCCCTGGGCAGCGCCTACGGCGCCCAGATGCTGAAAAACATGGAGGGGGACATCGACGTGTGGGGCCCGGTGTCCAGGGGCGACCTGTCGGCTGTCTCCGCCTGGCTGGGGGAGAAGGTTCACCAGTACGGCGGCCTGCTGGAGCCGGCGGATGTGGTGAAAAACGCCTGCGGCCAGTTCGACCCCACTGTGTTTGCCGATTATCTGGAGAAGAAGTACAGCGAGCTGTACGGCCTGTGAGGGAGCGCCATGGAACCAAACTTTGAGGAAATCACCGACCAGGCCCGCACCGCCGCCACAGAGCTGCTGGACGCGGCGGGGCTGAAGCCGGGAGACATTTTTGTGGTGGGCTGCTCCTCCTCCGAGGTGCTGGGCGGCCGGATCGGCAAGGCGTCCAGCACGGACGCCGCAAAAGCGGTGTTTGACGGCATTTACCCCGTTCTGCGGGAGCGGGGCGTGTACCTCGCCGCCCAGT
>CANOBV010000017.1 GCA_947564255.1 uncultured bacterium
AAAGAAGGGGCAAATTGACATATCCATTAAAAAATAATATAAAACTTACAAATACGGTATCGTTGAATCGGCGGCGGGGAGTTCCTCATAGAATTTTCCTGTACATTTCCAGAAATAAGCGAGAGGGGGAATGGAAGCTTTGGCTCCTTCAACGATAGCGTTGCTCATTTTGACCGTCACAATTATCCTGTTTGCTACGGGAAAAATTCCGCTGGCGGTTACAGCTGTGGCTGCGGCTCTAGCTATGGGTATTTTTGGCGTCATTCCATTTTCAAAAGCGTTCGCGGGCTTTTCCAACGATGTGACTTTGATGGTCATGGGTTCCATTGTCATCGGCGAAACCCTGTTTGAGACGGGAGTAGCTCAAAAAATGGGTACGACGATTATCAAAATGGTGGGCACCAATGAGCGTTTGTTCATCATTGTGTGTGTTGTGCTGGCGGCAGTGCTCTCCGCTTTTCTGAGCAATACGGCAGTGGTCGCCATGATGATGCCGGTAGTGGCGGCAACCGCAGCCAGCTCCAAAGGAAAGATCACAAAAAAAGGAAGCTACATGGCCATTGGATTTGCGGCCAATGTGGGTGGCGGCATGACGCTGGTGGGTTCAACGCCCAATGTCATTGGGCAGGGACTGCTGTCAGATAATGGCCTGGAGGTCATGAGCTTTTTCGATTTGACTCTGGGCAGCATTCCGCGCCTGTTGTTCATGGTGGCGTTTTATGCCACCATCGGCTATACGCTGCAAAAGAAAGTGTTCAATTTTGAAGAGACCTATGAGGAAAACAGCCCTTCCGTGCAGGAGGATGGTCAAGAGGGACGCAGCGTTTTCAAAATGGCTGTCTCCGCAGCCATACTAGTCTTTGCCGTTGCGGGTTTTGTCACTGGTATTTGGACTGTGGGCACTGTGGCAATGGCGGCCGCGCTTCTGTGTGTGCTGACGGGCTGTATCTCCCTCAAAAACCTGTTTCTCCGCATGGACTGGAATACCGTATGGGTATTGGCCGGTTCACTGGGATTTGCCGCAGGCATTTCTGAGAGCGGCGCGGGACAGCTGATTGCGGATTTCTTTATTGGACTGCTGGGCGAAAACATAAGCATGTTTCAACTGCTGCTGGTGTTCACGTTTATCAGCGTTCTGCTGGGCAATCTGATGAGTTCCACCGCGACCATGGCCATGCTGGGACCAATCGCCATATCCATGTGCGCCTCGTTGGGCTTTGAAGCAAAGCCTGTCATCATGGTCATCATCTGGGCTCTCAATCTGGCTTTCCTGACGCCCACCGCTACAGTGCCGGTCACCATGACGCTGCAGGGGGGCTACCGTTTTCTGGACTACACAAAGATCGGTGCCATTTTGATGCTGGGCTGTCTGGCACTGACGGTTATCACGTACCCCTTTGTGTTTCATCTGTGAGCTTTTTAGGGATTCTCAACAGCTTTCACGCACAGATTCCCATAGTTTGACTGTTGGCGCAATTTTTTAGCCCTGGTTTGATCAATTAAATTTTTATATTTCAGGAGGAAGAAACCATGTCTATGCGCGATTACGATTTCATGTTGACGGAGGATCAAATTGACCTGCGCAATCTTGTGGCGGATTTTGCCCAGAACCAGGTCAAACCGATTTGCCGGGAAGCGGAAAAAACCGCCACTGTACCGGAGGATTTGGTAAAGACCGCTTATGAGATGGGCTTACATCTGGTTACTGTTCCGGAGGAATACGGCGGGCTCGGCTTGGACTGCATCAGCTACGCCGTCGTCCGCGAGGAGTTGGCGCGGGGTGACTCCGGTTTTGCTTCCCGAGTATTTGGCTTTGGATTTGAGCCGCTCAAATTGGCCGGAACCGAGGAGCAGAAAAAATGGGCGGCCGACCTTATGGTCCAGGGCGGCGTGCTGGCGTTTGGCCTGACGGAGTCCACCGGGTCCGACGCCGGCTCCATGAAGACTACTGCCCGAAAGGTTGGCGACGACTACGTCATCAACGGAGGGAAGACATTTATCACCAACGGGGACTGCGCTGATATTATTACCATTTTTGCGGTGACGGACAAAGAAAAGGGAACCAAAGGCGGCATCACTGCTTTCCTGCTGCCGAAAGATACTCCGGGCTTCACGGTGGGTGAACATGAAGACAAGATGGGCATCCGGTGCGTACATACCAATTCTTTGTTCTTTGATGAGATGGTGTTGAACAAGAAATACATGCTGGGTGAAGAGGGCCAGGGTTATAAGATCGCCATGCAGATCCTCGACAACTCCCGCCCCTGCACTGCGGCTTCCGCCGTGGGTGTGGCGCAGGCCGCGCTGGATGAGGCGGTGGCCTATGCGAAGGACCGCGTCGTGTTTGGCAAGGCGATTTGGAAACACGAGGGTATCGGTTTCCTGCTGGCCGACATGGAGATGCGGACTCAGGCCGCCCGTCAGATGGTGTGGGGTGCCTGTAAGTGTGCCGACGCCGGTATTGTGAATAAGAAGCTGGTCTGTTCCGCCAAATGCTATGCGGGTGATACGGCCATGTACGTGACCCAAAACGCCGTACAGGTTCTGGGCGGAAACGGGTATTCCCGGGAGTATCCCGTTGAAAAGCTGATGCGCGACGCCAAGATTTATCAAATTTTCGAGGGGACCAACCAAATTCAGCGCATGATCATTTCCGGGCAGCTCTGCCACTGAAAACGCATATCCATACCCGCTTCCATTCGCCCGCCGCGTTTCCGGCGGGCGAATGGATCGACCTTTGTCAGCCATATGGAGAGGAGTGGACCTATGGACTTATTAACCTGCCAAAAGCAAGGTCAGACCGCGATTTTTACCCTGAACCGCCCGGAAAAGCACAACGCGCTGACGCCGGAAATGCTTCGGCTGATGGAGGCTGCCCTGCTTGATTTTATGGAAGACCCATCGCTTCGCGTGGGTATTTTTACTGGCGCCGGCGAAAAAGCGTTCTGCTCAGGTGCGGACGTGCGGGAAATGCTCCCCTTTGTCAAAGCCACGGCGGACCGCCCGTGGCGCTTTCCCCGGACTCCCATGCGGGGCCTGACGGTGACCAAGCCGCTGATTGCGGCGGTGAATGGTCTGGCTTTTGGGGGCGGCGCGGAGCTTGCGATCGCCTGCGACCTGCGCGTTGCTGCAGATACCGCCGCGTTCCGTTTTCCGGAGCCAAATCTGGGTTTGATTCCACGCCTGGGCGGGACCCAGCGGCTTCCCCGGCTGGTGGGGTTGAGCCGCGCGACAGAGATATTGTTGACCGGGGAGACGGTGGAGGCTCGGGAGGCGCTTGCTATGGGGTTGGTGAACCGAGTGACGCCCCGGGAGCGGTTGATGGATTCCGCGTTGGAAATGGCGGAGCGCATCTGCCGTGCGGCGCCTCTCTCTGTTCAGGCGCTTAAGCGCTGCCTGTACGAGGGAAATGATATGAGCCTTGCCGATGGGCTCGCTCTGGAGGGTGAGCTTGGATTGCGGCTTTTTCAGACGGAGGACTATGCGGAGGGCAGCGCCGCATTCCGTGAAAAACGGCCGCCTCAATTCAAAGGGAAATAGCAAAGAACCGAATAAAATCAATTATTTGGAAAGGGAGTGCAGCTGTATGTCAAGACAAGCGTTGGAGGGCCTGAAGGTGGTGGAGGTCGGCAATATTGTGGCCGGTCCCTGGTGCGGCAGTATGCTGGCCGACTTTGGTGCCCGCGTCATCAAAGTGGAGCCTCCGAAGACGGGCGACCTGATGCGCGGCATGGGCCGCATCAAAAACCTCTGGTACACCGTAGAGGGGCGGAACAAGGAAAACATAACCCTCAATCTCAAAACTGAAGAGGGCAAGGAAATTCTGTGGAGCTTGATCGACAAAGCAGATGTCTTGATTGAGAATTTCCGGCCCGGTGTGTTTACTAAGCTGGGCTTTACCTGGGAAGAGATCCATAAGCGCAACCCACGGCTCATTTATACAGTGGCCTCCGGGTATGGCCGTACCGGCCCGTACGCGCCGCGCCCTGGATTTGACCGGATGGGCCTGGCGCTGGGCGGCTTTTTGGAGGTCACCGGCTATCCCGATACCCCCCCGGTGAAGCCGGGCATTTCGGTGGCTGACTTCTATACGGCCATGTTCAGCTGCATGGCGGTGATGTTCGCCATCTATGACCGCGATGTAAACGGTTCGGGTGAGGGCCAGATGATTGACTGTGCCTTGACCGAGTCGGTTTTGCGCCTGCAGGAGTCCATCATCGCGGAGTATTCCTATGACGGCGCTGTCCGTACCCGTATCGGCAACGGCACCACCGTTACCGTGCCCTCCGGCCATTTCCTCACCAAGGACGGGAAATACATTGCCCTCTCCATCACTGGGGACAAGCTGTACAAGGATTGTATGCACCAGATCGGCCGTCAGGATATGATCGACCATCCGGATTATCAAACTCCCATCGACCGTGCCGCCCATCGGGAGGAGATCAACGCCGAGTTTGCAAAATGGGCGCTGAGCGTTACCATGCGGGAAGGCTTGGAAATCTTGGGGGAGGGAATCCCCGCCTGCCCGATTTACAACGTGGCGGATATTATGGAGGACCCGCAGTTTGCGTACCGCGAGGACATCGTCGAAGTGGAGACAGAGCAGTTCGGCAAGATCAAAATGCAAAACGTCTGCCCGAAGATGCTGGGCACCCCGGGCAAAATCAAGTGGCCCGGCCAACCGCTGGGCAAGTTCAATAAGGAAGTGTACTGCGACCTGCTGGGCTATACGGAGGAGCAGCTGGTCCAATTCCAGGAGAATGGAGTGATCTGATGTTTGCCGCCGGCATTGACATTGGCTCTACTGCGTCCAAAGCGGTGATTCTTGACGGAGACGGCCAAGTGAAAGCCAAAGCGACTGTTCCCATAGGGACGGGGACGGCAGGCCCGGAGCGTGTGTTCGGGCAGGTGATGGAACTGGCTGGTATTGCCCGGGATGATGTTGCGTGGATTACCGCCACCGGCTATGGCCGATTTTCATTTGAGGGAATCAATGACCAGAAGAGCGAGCTGAGCTGCCATGCCAAAGGAATTTCGCACCTGCTGCCCGGTACGCGGACCATCATTGATATTGGCGGACAGGACATTAAGGTGATGCGCATTGGCGACAAGGGCCAGTTGTTGAATTTTGTCATGAACGACAAGTGCGCGGCGGGAACCGGGCGTTTTCTCGATACCATGGCCAAGGTGCTGGACGTGGAGGTCTCCGCCCTCAGCGGCCTGTCATTCCAGGCGGATGAGCCGGCTGAGATCAGCAGCACCTGTACGGTTTTTGCAGAGTCTGAGGTAATCTCAAAACTGGCGGCCAAAATAAGGTTGGAAAACATTGCCGCAGGGATACATAAATCGGTGGCCAGGCGTGTGGCGTCTCTGGTCCAGCGCGTGGGTATCCAGCCCGATGTCGCCATGAGCGGTGGTGTGGCCTTGAACAGCGGGCTGGTGCGTTCGCTGGAGGAAGAAGTCCGCTGCCATATCAGGGTCCATGAGGACTGCCAGCTGGCCGGAGCGTTGGGCGCAGCTTTGTTCGCCCTGCACAGTATGCGCAACTGCGAATCATACACAGGCTGAGTATACATGAAAGGAAGGATCTACTATGGGTGAGACACCCGAAGTCAAAAAAGCCAAGCGTCCGCTCCCTAAATCCCGCGTCATGCTGAACGCATTGGTGGACAGCATTTATCAGGCCGCTTGGGATGCCGAGGCGAAAGGCGAGCCGGTGGGCTGGTCCACGTCGATTTTCCCCCAGGAGCTGTGCGCCACCTTCGACATTCCGGTGCTGTATCCGGAAAACAATGCGGCGGGTGTTGCTGCCCGCCATGACTCGCCCCGCTTTATTGCCACATCGGAGGGAGAACTGGGGTATTCCAATGATATCTGCTCCTATGCCCGACTCAGCATCGGCATGGCGCACCAGATGGCCTGCGACCCCAATTACGAGCCGCCTGCGGTCCAGCGAATGCCCCGCCCCACCTTCTTGCTGTGTGCGACCAACAGCTGTTTTGAGCTGCTTAAATGGTATGAGTGTCTGTCTCGCGAGTTGGATATCCCCATCTTTATGCAGGACTGCCTGTTCAATTATGGGGATGCCAAGCCCGCAAAGCACTGGGTCGCCTATGGCCGTTCGCAAATTGAACACAACATCAAACGGATGGAAGAGTTTTTCGGAAAGAAATTTGATTGGGATAAGTTCTTGGAAATCCAAAAGATTTCGGTGGAAAACGCCCGACTGTTTGATGAGTGCGTGATGATGAATGACCGCAACCCCTCTCCGCTGAACGGTTTTGACCTGTTTAATTATATGGCGCCAATGGTGGTGGCCCGAGGCAGACGGGAGACCACGGAAGTACTGCTTCAGCTCAAGCGTGAGATTCAGGAGCACATTGACAACGGCACAACCACCTTTGGCTCCGCGCCTCAGAAATTCCGCGTGGACTGGGAGGGTATTGCCTGCTGGCCAAACCTCGGTTACAACCTCAAGAGCATGAAAAAGTATGGCGTCAACTGCGTCACCAACGGATATGTGGGCGCCTGGAGCCTGCACTACACTCCGGGCAGCCTGGACGAGATGGCGGAGCAGTATATGCTCTCGTCTACTAACGTGGTAAATACCGCCACCATGATGGGGAAACGGGCGGACGTGGCCAACCATTTCCAGTGTGACGGTATGTTCTGCCACATTAACCGCAGCTGTAAATTCATGACCTACCATATGACCTGCGGCCGTGAAATTGTGGAGGAAAAATGCGGCATTCCAGTGGTATTCTTTGACGGCGACCAGGCCGACCCCACCATCTTCAACGAGGCACAGTTTGAAACCCGTTTGCAGAGCCTTGTGGACGTGATGGAGACCAACAAGGAGGCGAAACAGTGATGGCTGATGTGAAAAGTCTGCTTGCCCAATTTGAGGAAATCAGTAAAAACCCTCAGAAGCTGGTGAAAGAGTATGTGGAAGCCGGGGAAAAAGTGATTGCCTGCTTTCCCATTTACACCCCGCAGCCTCTGGTGACGGCGGCGGGTATGGTGCCCATGGGCATTTGGGGTGGTCAGTGCAATCCTCAGCTGGCCGGGAAGTACTCTCCCATTTTCACCTGTTCGCTGCTGCGCTCCTGCCTGGAATTTGGGATGACCGGTGTTTACAAAGATGTTTCCGCAGTGGTCATGCCCATCATCTGCGATACTTTCCGAGGCATGAACTCGGCATGGCGTGCCGGTGTTCCGGATATCCGTTCCATCACATTCATTTACCCTCAGAACCGTAAAGACCCTGGAGCCCGGGATTTCTTGATTGAGGAGCTCAAAGCGGTACGGGAGGCCTTGGAGGACATTTCCGGAAATACAGTGACCAATGAGAAGCTGCAAACTGCCATCCGGCTGTATAACCGAAAAAACGCTGCCATGCGCGCCTTCTGCCGTACGGCCAACGACCATCTGGACCTTGTTAAGCCCGCTGACCGCCATCATGTTATGAAGGCCGTTACATTCCTGAAGCCGGAGCGGGCGGTCGAAATGGTGTCTGAACTGACGGCGGCGCTGAATGCGGAACCGGTCCACCGCTTTGCGGGGAAAAAGGTGGTCCTCACCGGCATTACCTGTGAGCCGGACGATATCCTTGGATATTTTGACCAGTGTGGCGTCGCGGTGGTGGGGGATGACCTTGCGCAGGAATCCCGGCAGTACCGCACCGACTATCCGTCCGCCAATTCCGGGATGGAAAGCCTTGCGCTGCATTGGTTCGGGGTCAAGGGCTGTTCCAGCGCACACGACGACAACAACACCGCCCGGGGCGATATGCTGGCGGCCATGGCCAAGGAGGCGGGCGCGGACTGCGTTGTGCTGTGTATGATGCGTTTTTGTGAGATTGAGGAATATGACCAGCCGTCTGTCATTACCCAGCTGGAGAAAGCCGGTCTGATGAGCTTCAGCATTGATATTGACCAGTCCACCTCCGACAGCGGACAGGCGCTGACTAAAATCCAGGCGTACGCGGAAAACTGATTTTGTGGCCAAAACCGAATATGTGAATAAATTTACATCTATAGTCAAGGATTGCGTTTTTTCAAATTGGTTGACTATATAAACTAGGCCGCAAACAAGTGCGGTAAGATATGAAAAGCGGGCGATGCCATACCGGCACCGCCCGTTTTTATGTCTGATGCTGCGCTGTTTCCGCAATGATGTGTTTTCAATGGGGGCCTGCAGCTTTGTTTGAAGGCTGACATATACATAGCGGGTTGAGAGATTTTCGTTTTCAGAACACAATCTGGACCAGCACCATGTAGAGGATAGTCCCTCCTACAATAGACAGCATGTTGTTTTTTTTCCAGATGTGGAGCCCCACCACTGCCAGCCCGGCGATGAGGCCGGGAGCCCAGCCATCCGCCGCTCCAAAACTGGTGTTCCGGTAACAGTATATGATAAGCATGGCAATCACCGCAGGGGGGAGGAATCGGCCCAGGTAGAGCACCACCTTTGGTGGTTCACCGCCCCGGCCAAAGAGAAGAAAGGGCAGAGCGCGGGTGAGGAAGGTCACTGCGGCCATCACCGCCACCAGGGCGGCAATTTGTATAGTGGTCACGATTTATTCCCTCCTTCCAGCTGGGGCCGCATCAGCAGCAGCCCTGCCACTAAAATTGCCAGTGCAGGGATGAGAAAGCGGCCATTGTCGGGACCAAAGATTAACAGACAAGCCAACGTGCCCGCCGCTCCCAGGAATACCGGGGCATGACGGGTGTTGGACTGCCACTGTTCCACGGCGATGACCAGGAACAGGGCGGTCATGGCGAAATCGATGCCCTCGGTATTGATGGTGATAAGGGCTCCCGCCACCGCACCAATGATGGACCCGGCGATCCAGTACAGATGGTCCAGCAGAGCGATGGTAAAATAGAAACTCTTCTCATTTACCCCCTCTGGGGCCTGTACTCCAGCCAGAAGGGCATAGGTCTCGTCGGTGAGAGAGAAAATCATGTACAGTTTTCGCCAGCCCATGCCCCGGAACTTCTCCAGCATGGACAGACCGTAGACCAGATGACGGAAGTTGATAATGAGGGTGAGAAAGGCGGCGTCTCCCAAGGGGGAGGCGTTGGCCAGCAGGTCTACACCCAGATACTGGCCGCTGCCCGCATAGATGGTCACCGACATGATGGCGGCCCAGGTGGGGGCGAAGCCGACCGCCGACAGCATCCAACCGAATACCACGCCGATGGACAGGTATCCCATGAGTACAGGCACAGTGTGGGGAAAGGCGGCGGCCAGGGTCTTTCGGTTCATTTGTGTCACATCCTTCTCTAGAAGCACGCCAGGCATGAAATAGACAGTATGATTATACCGTCAAGTTTCTTCTGTGGCAAGGGCAGGGTTTTACAGATTGTTCATTGTATTCCCGAAGGGATTTGGCTATAATATTCTCCAATATCATCCTGGCCGGACTGTATGTCTGGCCGGTACATGTGGAGCGTGAAGACCGTGAAAAAGCTGCTGTACATCTATAACCCAGCCGCGGGGCGCAAGACTGCGAAGATCAACCTGTCCGATGTACTGGAAGTGTTTGCCCGCCAGGGCTATGAGATCACTGTTCATCCCACTCAGGCCAGGGGGGACGCCACCGCCGCCGTTCGGGGCCTGGGCCCCAATTATGACCGGGTGGTGTGCTGTGGGGGGGACGGCACACTGAATGAGACTGTGCAGGGGATGTTGGCCCTTCCGCAGGAGCACCGCCCGGTGCTTGGCTATATCCCGGCGGGCACCACCAACGATTTCTCCCGTACCCTGGAGCTGCCTAAAACGCCGCTGGAACTGGCCGAGGTGGCGGGAGGGGGAGTGCCCCGGGCGGTGGATGTGGGAGAGGCGGAGGGCCGTCCGTTTACCTATGTGGCTGCTTTCGGGCTGTTCACCGATGTGTCCTATTCTACGCCGCAGGTGAACAAAAACCTGTTAGGCCATTTCGCCTATGTGCTGGAGGGTGCGGGCAAGCTGGCCAACATCCCCAGCTATCACATGAAAGTCACCTCCGTCGAAGGACACGAGGTAGAGGGGGATTTCATCTATGGCATGGTGGGCAATACGGTGTCGGTGGGAGGGCTAGTGAATCTCCCCCGGGACAAGGTGCTGCTGGATGACGGCCGGTTTGAGGTCATTCTCATCCGCCAGCCCAAAAACGGGAAAGACTGGCAGTCTATCCTCACCGCGCTCACCACTCTGGAACTGGTGGAGGACGGAGCGGTGACCGGGTTTGCCGCCGGTGAGGTCACCTTCAGCTGTGACGTGCCCGTGGCTTGGACGGTGGACGGTGAGTTTGGCGGAGAACAGGCGGTGACTCACGTGAAAAACCTGTCTCAGGCGTTGACTATGGCCTGTGGAGGCGAGGAACCGTCGTAACGCATCGGGACAAAGGCTGTCATGCTCCCTATATCGAACAGGTCCTCCCTCGGCGTCTTCAAACTGCCGCTTCAGCGTGGAGTCCTCCTGCTTCAGCAGCCGCCTGACCACCACCTGCTTCATGTTAGGCAAGTGCATTGACAACGGGTTCATGGAGGGCAGCGCGCAGCGCTGTGCCGTGGAACCTTCATCTGTACGGTGCTGTGGTACAAGACTCCAACAGATGCGCTTTGTCTATTTTTACAATTTCTTATGTCATTTTTCTGGTTGCTTGCCGGCGGAAGCCCCGCTTGAAATTTGTGGTCCGGCCCATACCGGTGATTTTAAAAATTTCCTTGCAATTTGTCCTGCGATGGAGTACACTATCTCTAAAGGCAGAGTAGGAATGCGCGTGTCTCAAGTGCCGGCGGGACGGGGAGTTGTCCGCCGGACGAAAAACCGTGAGGTTTGCAGTGCGTGTTCCGCATCCCGCTGCCGCATACCGGGATCGTGTTTTGACGGCTTCCTATGTGCGGCATACCCTTTTGGGTGCTGCCGCACAAAAAAGGAGGTCTTTTTTCATGGAAATCTTTAAAACGCCCTTTTCTCGCGCCTATTGGCAGTGTGCCCTGCGGGACGCGAAAAAACTGCGCACCCTGGTATTTTCCGCTCTGATGGTGGCTGCCTGCGTGGCGCTGGGCTATTTGCGGTCGGTGCCGGTGGTGAACAACATTTCGGTGAGCTGGGGCTTTCTGGCCAGGGCGCTGTGCGCCCTGGTTGGGGGGCCGGTGAATGCCCTGCTGTTCGGCTTTGTCGAGGACACAGTGGGCTACTTCATGAACCCGCAGGGGGGCTATAACCCTTTTTACATCTTTACCACCATGCTGGGGGTATTCACTTATGCACTGTTCCTCTACCGCGCGGAGGTGACGGTGCAACGGGTGTTTCTGGCCAAGCTGGCAACCAATATCCAGAATGTGTTTATCGGCGGGCTGGGCACCTACCTCTGGTATTCCGGAGGCAAGGGATACTGGACCATTGTGGCGGGGAGTGCCCTTAAAAACGCCATCATGCTTCCGGTGCAAGCCGTCATGCTCGCGGCATTGTTTGCCGCTTTGCTGCCAATCCTGCACCGAATGGGCTTTCTTCCCGACCAGGCGTCCCGGCTGAGGCTGTGGAAACGGCTGGAGCAGAAACGAAAAGAGGAAAAGTCGGACCCCTGGGAGGAGTAACGGCCCGGACCGCATAACAAAGACCATGTCCGCATACCTTCCAACAGGAGGGATGCGGACATGGCTTTTTTTGAAGCGCTGGGCAATTTTTTGTGGAGCGGACCGCTGCTGGTGCTATTTCTGGTGGTTGGGCTGTGGTATTCTTTTGGCTCTGGATTTTTCCAGATTTTTGGCTTCCCGGCGTGGTGGTCCGCCACAGCAGGCACTCTGTTCCACCGAAAAAGGGGCACAAAAGGGGGCCGGGGAGTTACCCAGCTGCAAGCCTTGTCCACCGCTTTGGCCGCCACCATCGGTACGGGGTCCATCGCAGGGGTGGCCACCGCCATTGTCTATGGAGGGCCGGGAGCCGTGTTTTGGATGTGGGTGTCCGCTCTGCTGGGGATGATGACGGGGTGCGGGGAAAAAATCCTGGCCGTGCGCCACCGGGAAAAGGGTCCCGACGGCCGCTGGCGGGGCGGACCTATGCAGTACATGGCAAGAGGGCTGCGTCTGCCGGGGCTGGCAAAGGTGTTTGCCCTGCTGTGCGTCGCGGAAACCCTGGCCGGAGGCAATCTGGCCCAGGCCAATTCCATTGCCACGGCCCTGTCCGCCGCCGGGGGATTTAATCCCATCGCGGTAGGGCTGGTAGTGGCTGTTGTCACCTCTGTGGTGCTGATGGGTGGGATCAAGCGTATCGGCAGGCTGTGCGAGCTGCTGGTACCCGCCATGGCCCTGCTCTTTGTGGGAAGCGGGCTGGCGGTGGTCTCCGTCAACTGGCAAGCCATACCCACAGCCTTTCAGCAAATTATAGAGTATGCCTTTTCTCCCCGAGCTGCGGCAGGGGGGTATGCCATGGGAACAGCGCTGCGGTATGGGGTAGCCCGAGGAGTGTTCACCAATGAGGCCGGAGTGGGCATGTCCGCCATTGCCCACGCCTGCGCCGATGTGGAGGACCCGGCGGAACAAGGTATGTGGGGAATTTTTGAGGTGTTTTTCGCCACCATGGTCATCTGTACAGTGACAGCATTGGTCATCCTCACCTCGGGCGTGTACGACCCAAGCCAAATGCTCCCGCTGGTGGAGACGAGCGCAGTACCCCAGTCATTGCTGGGCGCGCCGCTGACGGTGGCGGGTTTTGCCACCCTGTTTGGCGAAGCCGGGGAGTGGATTGTGTCGGTGAGCCTCATTCTCTTCGCCTTTACCTCTCTCATCGGTTCGGGATACTACGGGCGGCGGGGGGTGGAAACCCTCACCTCCGCGAGGTGGGCCCAAGGGCTGTACCAGCTCATCTTCCCCGCATTTATCCTCATGGGGGCGGCAGGGGACGTGACCGCAGTGTGGCAGCTGGTGGATGTGTTCAATGGACTGCTGGCGGTGGTAAACCTGCCTGCCCTGCTGCTGCTGTCGCCAGAGGCGCTCTACCTGTTGCGCACATGGCTTGTTCAAAGAAAGGTCAAGAAAGAGGGCTGAACCTTTAGAAGCTCGGTCCTCTTTGAACGTATAGCAGCAGTTTTCAAAATTACGGTGGCAAATCGCCATTTTCAGCCTTCCAAAATGCCCAAAATCCTTATTTCATGCGGGATAGAAGGTGGAGTGGAGGATCACCGAGGCCAAGGCCCTGCAAATCTGTTATGACCAGGGCTTCGACTGGGGCGGGCTGTATGAGATCTATCACCGTGCCTCCTGCTGGTGCTGTCCTCTCCAACGCATTGATGAGCTGCGTACCGCCTGAAGGAGTGCAAGGAATTTATGCGCCAGAAACAGCAAAACCTGCCCAGGGTAAGACCACCTGGCGGCAGGTACGGCTGCGAAGGCGAGCCCTGCTCCCGGACTTTATCTGCCCCCTGTGCAAGCACCCCTCGTCTGGCTTCGAGAAAGTCACCGTCTGAACCAACGCCGTCCTCGGACCCAAATCCGAGGGCGGCGTTGGTCATGGAACTGCCGGTCAGGCAGCCAGTCCCGCAGGGAACAGGATGACCGCGAAGATGCCGGTAATAAGGATGGACAGGATCATGCGTTCCAGCCAGATGATACACAAATGGGAGAACTTCACTGGAACCTCGGTGCCCATACAGCAGGGGACAAAGGATGCCAGGAACACAATGGACGTGACGGGCAAAACAGCCAGCATAAACCGCAGCCGGAGGCTCCAGGTGCCGACGGAAACCAGCAGTGCGGGAACCGTGACCTCGACGAAGGAAATCATCGCACCTGTGCAGGCCACATCCAACTCTGCCGCAGTGAAGCCGAACAGGCGGAAGAGAGGCCAGAACAGACAGCCCAGCCATTTGATCAGCGGCGTGAACGTATACAGCACCACGCCTGCCGTCCCGAAAAAGGACGTGCCGGCGGCAACTGTCCCCAGAACAATCAGGGTCTCTTTCATAATACAGCCAATGCGTCTCCAGGGTGCCTCCTGCGCGGCGGCAATATCAAGCGCCTCCTGACAGGCGGCCCGAAACAGTCCGGTTCGAATTACCGGTTCCGGATTGGGTACGGCATGTGCATAGTAAGTATCCGGGATCTTATTCAGGGGATAAATTCTGATCCCAATCAGGGCAACCAGAAGCGTGATCAAAAACGCAACCCAAAAATACAGGTTCCAATAGTTTCTGCCGGACCAGAGCTCCGCGTTGTTGAGGCCTGTGTTGGTGGCTAGGGCCATCAGGAAGCCGACGGACACGGTGGAAAGGCTGGTGTCAATGCAGACGGACTCCCGCTCCGTCATACGGCCGCTTTTATACTGGTCGTTCACCGCGATATGACCTGCGGAGAAGTTACCCAGGAATGCCGTCACCATGATGATGGCAGCCCGTCCAGGGAGCTTGAACAGCGGCCGCATGATTGGCCGGACAAAAACACCGACAAAATCCACTAGGCCATAGTCCACCAGGAAGGGCAGAAACAGCGACGCACAGGGGATGGAAATGCAGATAGTAACCAGAATGTTGGACATAACAAAATTGGCAATGCTGTTGTTGTTCAGCGATGTCACCGGATCGAACATCCAATTCATAAAAGTAAAGTGCACGCCAAAATAAATATCCATGATGTTCATGGTCAGCATCAGGAAGCCGGCAATTTTAAAAACCGCAAACAAGGCATTGATCTTTGTGGTCTTCCACGCCTTCTTCGGGCGGAGCCAAAACAGATCCGCCACGGCGTAAACACCAATCATCCAGACGGCAAACGGCATAAACTTGAAATTGCCCGTATACAGGGCCGCCTTGATAAAATTCGTAAGATGGGAACACAGCACATTGGACTGTGCTTTCACCAGCCCCCAGACCCAGGGGCCGATGGTAATCTGGTACTCCGGCATGGGAATATTGATGAAAAAAGCAAAGATTCCGAAGGCGGAATGGAGGGCAAAACGGAAATATGTTTTTCGCGTATATGTTCTAATTCCGCGATCTTTTATCAGGATGTTTTCCACGGCTCGTCTCCTTTATTTTTCTTATCTCGTTCAAAAGCGGCGTTCCATTGCGGAATCGGCAAATGTTTTCGCACAGCTGCCCGACTGCCCGGTCCATGTAGCAATCGCTGACGGCAGACATATGAGGGGTTATGATCACATTTTCCAGATCCCACAGGGGACTATCGGCGGCAAGGGGTTCCTGTTCCGCCACGTCCATCACGGCTCCTCCCAGCCGTTTCACCTGCAGCGCCGCCGTGAGCGCCGCCTCGTCCACAACGCTGCCTCTGGAAACGTTGATCAGAAAAGTGCCGGGCTTCATCCCGGATAAGACGGCGCTGTCAATCATGTGATAGGTTTCCCCAGTCAGGGGAACCGCCAGGATCAGAAAATCCGCAGCGGGAATCACCTCCTGGAGGCAGCCGATGCCGACGACCTCGTCAAAATCCGGCAGCGCCGCAGGCCTGCGCTTGACGCCAATGACATGCATCCCTATGGACTTGAGGCTGGCGGCGATTTCGCAGCCCACCGCCCCGGCGCCCACGATGCACGCTGTCCGGCCTTCCGCTTCCTGCGGCAGGGACCGCAGCGGCCTTTCCCAGACATGGTCCGTCTGGCAGCGATAGAACCCGGGAAACCGGCGAAGCAGGGCGATAACATAGCCCAGAACCGTCAGGGCAATGGTTTTTCCATGGATGCCCCTGGTATTGGTCAGGTGCACCGGCAGCTGCCAGAGGCAGGACTGCTCCACCAGATCATACCCCGCTGACAGCGTGTGGGCCCATTTCAATCTGCGGCTGGTGCTGCACCACGCTTCTGGAACGGTACCCGTCCCGCCCCAAAACACAAGAATATCTGCGTCAATCCGGTTTCTGATGGCCGTTTGTTCGTCCTCACAGACATACGCACAGCCGCCGGCTGCCTTTTGAATCGCCTGAAAATGCCGTTCCTCCAAGGCCATGGATGTGGTGACGCCGTTGTGATACAGGACTAAGACGTCCATTCTACGGCTCTCCTCTCTATGAGGTGAAACAGTCTTTCAGAAACTCAAACAGGTATTCCTTCTGCGCATCATTTTCTTCGCTGAGCCAGCAGGCGCAAATGTCCGTTTTGATATTGTCCAGGGGCAGATACCGCATGGAGGTATTTGCCCTGCTCATACTCCATTCGCTGACCAGAATGATCCCCTGGCCGCACAGGACCATGGAATAGGCGGAGATCACACTGTTCACCGGGGTGATTACAGGCTCAAAACCGCATGCGCGGCAGATATTTTTCAGCTTTGTTTCCGCGCGCTTGGCAACGTCCTGCTCTTTTGCATTGGAAACCAGATAGAACTGCTCATTTTTGAAATCAGCCAGGCCGAGATTCTCCTGCCGGACCTGAGGGTGGGCCACCGAAAAGATCAGCCCGGACCGGATGGAAGCCAGCTTTTGGGAGATCACGCCCTCACGTTTTCTAATGTTGTCGCTTGTGGCGATGATAAAGTCGAGATTCCCCATCATAAGCTTGTTCAGCAGCTCCTCATCCCTGTATACGTTTGGGATGATCTGAAGGTCGGGAAAGCGCGCCGTCATTTCAGCCCTCATGCGCACAAACAGGTTCCCGATGTCCCAGTCCTCCCGATATCCGAGCCGAAGGGGATAGAAGGAGGATTTGTCTGTGTTTCTGGCCTTTTGCAGCGTGATCTGCAGTTTGGATTTGTGGGCGTTCAGATAATCGTACATCAGCTTTCCCGCCACCGTCAGGGTCACGCCGTTTTTGGAGCGATCCAGCGCCGGAAAGCCCCATTGCCGCTCCAACTGCGCGATTTGTTTGCTGATGGAAGCGGGTGCCACATACAAGATCTCCGCAGCCCGGGAAATGCTGCCCACTTCCGCCGTCAACAGGAACGATTGAATCTGGGTTTCTGTCATTTGCACACCGCCTTTCCAGCCCGGGCGGCGTCGGCGCGCCACCCGGGCTTTGCCACAGAAGTACCTGCCTTGGTATGACCGCCTGGCCGTTGTTTTACTTGCTCAGCACCTGATGGATCTGCTCTGCCGTGTCATAGCCCCTGCAGTCCGAACAGAGCGCATCCGTAATCCGGTTCTTTTTCAGCATCTTCTCGGTGCCCAGCAGGGCGCCGCACCGCTTGCAGAATACAAGCCGGAATTCCTTGTGCCAGATTTTGCGGACGCCGTTTTCATCTTTCACGGAAATGCTGCCGGTGGGGCAGACCTGGGCGCAGCTTCCACAGCCGATACAGGCGTTGGAGATATCGTCATAGGGTGTACCGATCTTTTTCTTGGTGCCGCGCATGACCGTGGCAATGGCACTGCTGCCCAGCGCTTTGCACGCCTGCACGCACAAGCCGCACAGGATGCACCGGTCTGCGTCTTCCGCCACGGTAAGCCGGGGCAGATCCGGCGCGTGATAGCGCTCTGCCAGGTCTGCAATGACTTCGCTGTTGGGCGCGCGCTTGCGCAGCAGCGCCAGCATCATGCCGCGCTCCTCCCGGACGCGTTCGCTGTCTGTCAGAATCTCGCAGGGCTTTTCCAGCTTCGTAATGCAGGCTGGTACAATTTTCCTATCCATTTCCACAACGCAGACACGGCAGACTCCCAGCCCGCAGAGGCCTTCGTAATGGCACAGGGTCGGAATTTCAATGCCATTGCGGGCAGCAACTGTGACGATACATTCGCCAGGCTCGAAAATGCATTCCTTATGGTCAATCCTTGCTACCATTTTCTCCCCTTCTTTCCGTTATAATCGCCTTCTTCGGGCATTTATTCCGGCAGGATCCGCATGTAGTGCAGCGCTGCGGATCGATCCGGTAGGGATGCTTCGCCTCGCCGATGACGGCCTTGGCAGGGCAGAGTGTGCTGCACAGACCGCAGCCCACGCACGTCTCCGGATCGATTTTGAACACGGACAGCTTGGAACAGACGCCCGCCGGGCAGAATTTGTCATGGATATGGGCGTTATACTCCTCCCGGAAGTATCGAATGGTGGACAAAACAGGATTTGCCGCCGTCCGGCCCAGGGCGCACAGGGCTGTGTCCTTCATGGTTCTGGCAATGCGCTCCAGGGTCTCCAAATCGCCGTCCTGGCCTCTGCCCTCGCAGATTTCCGTCAGAATATGGCGCATCTGCCGCAGGCCCTCCCGGCATGGAGTGCATTTCCCGCAGCTCTCTTCGCAGAGAAAATCCACATAATAACGGGCGACCTCCACCATGCAGCTGGTATCGTCCATCACAATCATGCCGCCGGAGCCCATCATGGCGCCAAACTTTGTCAGATTATCGAAATCCACCTGCAGATCCAGCATGGACTGCGGGATACATCCGCCGGAGGGGCCGCCGGTCTGGACCGCCTTGAACTGGCGGCCGTTTTTGATTCCGCCGCCTATTTCGAAGATCAGGTCGTGGAGTGTAATTCCCATGGGCACCTCCACCAGGCCGGTTCGCTTCACCTTGCCGACCATGGCGAACACCTTTGTGCCCTTGGAACCCTCTGTTCCAATCTGCGCAAAAGCCTTTCCACCCTTTGCGAGGATAAATGGAACATTTGCCAGCGTTTCCACATTGTTTGTAACCGTGGGCTTTCTCCACAGGCCTACCTCGCTGGTGCGGGGCGGTTTATGGCGGGGCTCGCCGACTTTGCCCTCGATGGATTCCAGCAGGGCGGAGCCCTCGCCGCAGACAAAGGCGCCGCCGCCGCGGACAATTTCCGCGTCAAAGCTGAAGCCGCTATTCAGGATGTTTCTGCCCAGAAAGCCTGCTTTTTTCGCCTCCTCCAGCGCCTTGCCGATGCTCCGGCGGGCATGGACATATTCGTCCCGGATATACAGGAAGCCCTGCTCCGAGCCGACCGCGATGGCCGCGATGAGCATTCCCTCAATGACGCTGTGGGGGTCGCCCTCCATAATGGAGCCGTCCATAAACGCGCCGGGGTCGCCTTCGTCTCCGTTGCACACGATATATTTGGGGAACTCCTTCTGCTTCGCGCCGGTTTCCCATTTGGCCGCGGTGGGGAAGCCCGCTCCGCCGCGGCCCCGGAGTCCCGACAGGCGCATCTCTTCCAGGACGCCTTCGCTGCCAAGCTCCAAGGCGCGCTTGAGGCCCTCATAGCCTCCCCGGGCCAAATAGTCCTGGAGATCGGCCGGATCGATCAGGCCCACATTGCGCAGGGCAATTTTCTTCTGGCTGCTGTAAAAGGGGTTTTCCATCTTGGATGCCACGGGCTGGTTTCGATCCTTGTGAAAGCACAGGCGGGGAATCAGCTCACCTTTTGCAATGGTCTTTTGCGCAATCTCAGCCGCGTCGGATTCCTTGACCCGGTAATAGGTAATGTCGTTTTCCCCCTCGTCCGCAATGGTGACAATGGGGCCATATTCGCAAAAACCGCTGCAGCCTGTCTCTTTTATGCGGGGAAGAACCTCGGCTTCCATACCGGCGCATTCCTGCCGGAGTTCGGAAAGCACCTTTTTCGCGCCGGCCGCCAGACAGTTGGTTCCACAGCATACATATACAGTTTTCATATTGTCTCCTTCTCACAATACGCGCTCAAAATCTCAGGAACCTGTTCCGCCGTCACATCTCCGTAGAATATATCGTCAATCAGAATCACCGGGCTGCTGGCGCAGGCGCCCAGGCAGTTCACAATTTCCAAGGTGAACAGGCCGTCCGGTGTTGTCTCTCCCGCTTCGATGCCGAGAATCTCGCTGACACATTTCCTCAGATTAACGGAGCCGCGAATGTGGCAGGCTGTTCCGTTACAGAGTTTGATGATATGCTTGCCGCGCGGGCGCAGGGAAAGCGCTTTATAAAAGGTTGCCATGGAATACAATTCCGCCATCGGACACTGCAGATGCTCTGCCAGCAGCTCCAGGCCCTCCCTGGGGATGTAGGAAAGGGCTCTTTGCATGTCCTGCATAGCGGCAAGCGCAAACCGGCGTTCCTGAGGATACTTCATCACAATGCCGGAAATCTCCTGATTGGCCATCAGCTTTCTACTCCTTTTGTCTGGTTTTCCAGGATTTGCCTCACAGCCGCACCGAGCCGGCCGATCTCACGGGTCTCGGGGGCCTGTCCAAACACGGCGCGCAAGGTGCGGCAGAGCAGATATTCCGTATAGGCCACGGCCGTATAGGGACAAATGCCACAGTCCTGCGCAAAAGCGAGCAGCGCGAGCTGCTGCTCTTCCTCCTTGCTGCCTTTCCGCAGGGCTGCAACGGAGGCAATGCCGCAGCGGCCCTCCACAGCGGCACAAATCTGCGTGGCCGTTTCCGCGGCATTTAGCTGCTCGGCCATAACTCGAACTCCACGGGCCGCCAAGGCGCCGACTCCCCGCTGTTGTCCGATAAGGGAAACCAGGCGCACCATGGCGTTCGGATTTCCAAAGGTGATACCTTCTTCGCCATACGAGGCCAGCAAACCTGCATCAGCCAGACGCATCACCAGGCCCACCGCACAGCTGCAGGCGGCAGGGTCCATGCCATACTGCCGGCAAAGTTCAAAGGCATCCAACTGCGCTTCCAGCGTGGTCACGCCGCAGGCCCGCTCAAACACCTCCGCCACCTCTGGTGCGGGCGTTTCCAGTGTCCGAACCTGGGTGTCGTCTGTCATGCGCACGCACTTGCGGCAGCCCACCGTGCAGCTATAGCAAGCCCGGCGGACCACAGTCGTGCATGCAGCCGGTTTGCGCCAGTCGATCTGCCTGACCGCATGGCGGTAACCGGCATAGGGGCGTTTCTGCAAATTGCGCAGCACGTCCGCCGTCACCTGGAACTCATTGCTGCCAAGGCAGACGGCAAAGGGGTCCTCGGAAACTCTGCGCCGGCTCTCCAGAGCGCACGCCAGGTATTCCTCCGGGTTCGCCACGGAGATGGCGCCGCTGCCGCGAACCACAACGCCCTTGAGCCTCATGGCGCCCATGACGGTGCCAAATCCGCCGGGCGACAGGTACAGCCGGTCGCCGACTGCCGCGGCAAAGGCGCATTGCTGTTCCGCCGCCTGGCCTATGCACAGCGTCCCTGCTCCGGGCGCGCAGGCGGCCGTCAGGGTGCAGACTGTGTCATCGACATTCTGGTCCCAGACGGCGGACGCGTCACGCAGCTGCGCAGCGCCATCGCGGATGCACAGATAAACAGGGGCTTCCGCCCGTCCCTCCACAATCACACCGTCATAGCCGGCCAGCTTTAGTTCCGCCCCGAAGCGGCCGCCGCAGCTGCCCGTACAAAAGCCGTTCCGGCCCTGGTATGCCAGGGCATAGCGGTTGGTGCCCTCTCCCATCATGCCGGTCATGGGTCCGGTCATTATGACAATGCGGTTCTCCTCCGGCGCCCCTGCCTCATTCAGCCGTGTCCAGCAGCGGGCCGCCAGAGTAAACTGACCCGCATAATTTCGCAGCAGTTCATGGGGAAGGGCTTGCTTCCTGACCGTTTTGTCCGTAAGATTGACTCGCAGGAGCACGTTATTCCACCCGTACATCATTCCACCTCCTCCGTTTTCGGCCCAATCCGGGATATGACGCTGAAATCCATTTCCTTTTGCAATTCAAGAAAATCAATTGCGCCTGCGGGGCAGATATCGGCGCATTTGGGATGGCCGCCGCACAGGTCGCATTTCACCATCACGGCGCGCCGGGCGTCCCAGTGAATTCTGCCGAAGGGGCAGCGCAGGGCGCACTGGCCGCATCCAATGCACATTTCGGTGTTCAGGACCACGGCCCCGGTCTGCGCATCGCGCTGAATCGCGCCTGTGGGACAGACCTCCATGCACGCTGGTTCTTCACAGTGCATACACATCATAGGCATGGCGGCGCCGTTTTTCAGAAAGCACACCGTCACGGCGGCGTTTTCCGGACTGATTGTGCCGGTCCGATTCATGGAACAGACCAGCGCACAGCTTTTGCAGCCGATACAGGCCTCCGGCCGAATCACGATTTGTCTAAACATAATCTGCTACCTCCTGAATCCGCGCATCGCCATAGCCTCCGCAGGTATATCGGACCGCCGTCCCAGGGGCACGCTCCAGCAGGTCCAGGGCCAACCGCAGCGGTTTTTTCTCCGCCGGACAGTAACGCATGCACTTGCCGCAGCTCAAGCAGGATGCCGAGAGCATGGTCTCCCATTCCTTGGAAAAGGTCCGTTGGGCCGGGTTTTCCCGCATCTGCATAAGAATTAGCAGCCCCAGCGGGCCGGGGAAGTCCTCGCCGTCCTCCCTGTACCGGGGGCACATGGCCTGGCAGATCATGCACTCATAGCAGTTCGTCAGCCGGATGCTGTTTTCAATTTTTTCTTTGGCGGTTTTTTCGTCGATCTTCTGCAAACTCTGAGCAATCTC
Source organism: uncultured bacterium (assembly GCA_947564255.1). Taxonomy (GTDB): domain Bacteria; phylum Bacillota; class Clostridia; order Oscillospirales; family Oscillospiraceae; genus Enterenecus. The sequence goes on from CANOBV010000017.1 coordinate 22,311, forward strand.
CTCGACATCGCGGGCCTCCGGGAGCAAGTCCTGAATGTGGTCGAACACCTTCCGCCGGTCGATGACCGTGTCTTTGATCAGCGGAAGGCGCCGGAGAGGCTCAATCCGCATAAACGGTTCCACCTTTTTTTCGCAGGCTAAATAGGGAACGCCGTTGACCATCATGGCGCACTCGCCGCAACGGGCAATGCCGCAGGCGTAGCGGTAGGACAGCGTGGGGTCAAACTCGTGATAAATTGTCTCCAGTGCGTCCAGCACCATGTTCCCCGGATCGGTTTCAAATTCGTAAGTGACAAAGCCGCCGTCCGCTTCATCGGTGCCCTTCCAGATTTCACAGGTGATGCGCATGCCTTATTCCTCCTCTCTGACCGCCGCGATGTCCACCGCCATGGCTCCGTTTCCGTCCTTGCGGATCACAACGTTTTTGACCCAGGCTGGGTCCTTTTCAGGATAGTCCTCCCGGTAGTGGGAGCCGCGGCTCTCGGTTCTGCACGCGGCAGAACGGGCAATCATCATGGCTGTCTCGATCATCAGCGGAATCTCCAGGGCGTCCAGACGCTCGCGGTTATAACGGCGGTCGCCGTCAAAAACCGTCATCTGCGGCAGCGTATCCCGGCGCAGGCTCTCCAGCGCCGCAATGGCTTCGTCCAACTCCGCGCCGTTTCTCACCGGCCCCAGCTTGCCGGACACAATCTTCTGCAGCTTCTGCTTGATCTGATACGGCCGCACGCCCTCCCCGTGGAAGGACAGCGGGCGCTCCAGTTCCTCCACCGCCTGCAGGGCTGCTTCCTCGTTCCAGGATACGTCCTGCATTTTTTCGGCGTATTCATACGCGAATCTGCCGCAGATGGGACCCAGGGTGAACACCTCCGCGAAGGCCACGCCGCTCAGGCGGTTGGCGCCATGGATGCCGCCGCTGACCTCGCCCACCGCAAACAGGCCGGGAACCCTGGTCTGCAGGTCTCCGTCGATTCTCACGCCGCCCATGAAAAAATGCTGGCTGGGAATCGCTTCAAAGGGCTCTTCCCAGTTGCCGGCCTTCATGCCGTAGGTCTGACAGCACTGCCGCCAGCGGAAGAGGTTGGCGTCCTGCCAGCGCTTTAGACTGGCCGGCGCAAAATCGCGGTTGTCGACAATAATCGCGTTGTTTTTCGTGCCGCGGCCGGCCTTGATCTCCATGTAGTTGGCCCGCGCCGCAATATCGCGGGTTGCAAATTCTCCGTGCTCCGGGTCGTATTTCCGCATATAGCGCTCGCCCTTGCCGTTCAGAAGCTTTACGTCTGGGCCCATCAGCGAGCACATGCCGATGATCTTTCCCCGGCGCAGGCGGGGATAGGGAAGGGTCAGGGGCATAAACTGAACCATTTCCATGTCCTGCAGCTCTGTGCCGGCCTCATAGGCTAGGGCGTAGCCTGTGCCGGACAGCACGTTGGAATTGGTTGTCTCCTCGTACAGCGCGCCCAGGCCGCCCGTCGCAAGGATAACAGCCTTGCATTTGAAAATCAGATAGGTTCCATCAATGAGGCTGTAGCAGACCACGCCGCAGATTTTTCCGGCGTCGTCCTTCAAAAGCTTCACGGCGATGGTCTCTGTAAAGCGGGGAATTTCGTGCCGCATGATCATTTTGGACAGGCCATGGCAGAAACCCAGAGCCTCCCGGCGGTCCAGATACGCCCGCGGATAGGAGTGGCCTTCGCCCTGATGGAACGTTCGCATGGACGAGGGTCCGTTGAATTTCAAATCGTTGCGGTCCAGGAGGAAATTGCAGTTTTCCAAATTATACAGGGCCTGGGTCGCGTTGTCGGCAACCAGACGGACCAGGCGCCGGTCGTTGATCCACTGTCCGGACTTCAGAATGTCATTGTAGTAAGTTTCACCGCTGTCCTCGCTGCTCATGGTTGTGCAGGTACCGCCGCCGGCCATAATGGTCGCACCGCCCACCAGCGCCGACTCCTTCGTAACGAACGCAGCGCTGGCGCCCAGCTGCTTCGCCTGAATTGCCGCCAGCGCACCGGCAGCGCCACCGCCCAGTATCACAATGTCAAATGCATGCTGGGTATGTGGAATATTCATTATGGACTCCCTCCTTCAAAATTGGAAAAATTTTTTCTTGCAAATAATCTGCATCTGCGTTAACATCATATCACGATAATCTCGGAGAATTTCTTCGAATTATTGTGCAATTCGAACAATTTTGTTGTTAATTGTCTGAAACCTCCAATATAGTGGGTGAAATTTTATGCAAAAGCGAGTTATTTACTTTCTTACAATCGCAAATTGTCTGAGTTTTTCAAAGGCGGCAAAGCAGTTATTCATCTCCCAGCAGGCTCTGACCCGTCAAATCGCGCTGCTGGAGGAAGAGCTGGGCGTCAAATTATTTGTCCGCTCCACCCGGTCTGTCCGTCTGACCGAGGCGGGCAAGATCTGCCGGGATGAGTTCACCCGAATCAGCCAGGACATGGCCAATGCCGTCAACCGGATCCGAAGCGCAACCTTTGCCAACACCTCCAGCCTGACCGTCGGATTCCAGTCCTCCTTTTCCAGGAAATACGTCATCACGCCGATCATGAAGTCCATTCAGCAGTGTTTTCCCGATGTGAATTTTAGGCTCAAGTTATACGACTTCAGGGAAATGCGATACAGCCTCCTGGACGGCGAATGCGATCTGTGCATTGCCATCTCCAGCGACTGGAAAAACTGGCTGATTCGGGTGAACT
>CANOBV010000018.1 GCA_947564255.1 uncultured bacterium
CCTCGTCATAAATCAGATAGCTCATCCCCACCACGGAGACCATGTTACGGATATCCCCCAGCACGCTGCCCAGGGCCAGCCCCACCGGGACGTCCATGGGCCTGGTCTCGTTGAAATGCTTATAATACTCCAGGTCTATCCGCTCCGGCGCATAGAGCATCTTAGGCTTATAGAGGGTCTCGAAGGCTTCTCTGTCCTTCAGGACATAATCGTCCTCCGAGGGGATGGAGGCCACTCCGGGCTTCACCCGCTCTATCAGGCCCAATTCGTTCTGGACCCGCTGGGTGCCGTCCGGCAGGGTCTCCAGCACCCTGTACTCAAAGGAGGGGAAGAGGCCGTTCCTGGGGCCCACTGTCCGGCACCAGTCGAAATCCCAGCCAATGATGCGGTCCAGCTCCTTGTCGGCTTCGTTCCCGTCGGCCACGTTCTCCGCCAGCTCTCTTGAAATCTTCCCCTGTCCGGCCCACTCCTCCAGCAGCTCGCTCCAGTAGCCGAAATGGACTGCCGGGAACCGGTCTGCCGGCTGGTAATGCAGGATGTTCATCGCTCGTTCTCTGTTTGTCATCTCGATACCCCCTGTGCGCCTCGGCGTTCATAGTATTCCTCCACGGCCCCGAAGAAAGCATCGATATTCTCCCATTTCGACATGGGCGGGATATCGCAGCCGGAGGAAATGACGAAATTCGGATAAGGGCAGCAGTTTTCCATCACCTGCAGCGTGGCCCTGCGGATGGATTCCGGCGTGCCGTGGCAGAACTCTCCTGCGGGATCCACATTTCCCATGGCCACTGTCCCGGCCGGGATGCGGGCCAGCATCTGGGCCATGTCTATGGCATTTCCGAAATGGTAGGCCGCGGCCCCCGTGTCCAGGATGGAATCTATCATCTGGATGGTATTGTTCCCACAGTTATGGTAGATGATGACAAAGGAGTCATCCTGCACGGCATCCACCAGCCGCTTCACATAGGGCGCGGAAAACTCCTCCGCAAGGGCAGGGGACAGCAGGCCTGTCACCGGCTCCGCCAGGACGATGCCGTTTGCCCCTGCCTCCTTATAAGCCTTACAGTACTCTGTCAGGAAGGACGTGGCCTTCTCCATCACTATGTGCACCATGTCCGGCTCGTCATAGCACTCCATCATGATCTCCGTGACGTCCAACAGCCTGGCCGCCAGGGAGAAAGGGCCGATGGCGCCGGCGAAGACCGGTCTGTCATCAATCAGTTCCACAGCCTTCCTGATGGCCTCCACATACAGCCCGCTCCTGGCGCTCCCCACCCTGGGAACCTCCAGGGCCTTCGCTCCCTCCTCGTCCTCCACGATTCGGCCGACGACGGTGGGGACCTCCCTGTCCGACACCCGGATGGCGGAGCCGAAGCACTCAGCCTCCACGGAGAGGTCCATCAGGCTCACGGCCGCCGCGGCATCCGTGCGCTGCGCCACCAGCCTCATGCCCTCCGCCTGTCTGTCACTGTCGGAGATCAGCTCTTTCACGCTGATTCCCAGGAGCTGCACCGCCGGAAAGGACAGAACCGGCATGGCTTTTTTCACTGGGGCAGCCTGAAGCTCCTCCAGCCATTTTCGCATATCTCTCTTCATACATTATCCCCCATGCCCGCTCCCTCGCACTCAAAATCTACGATTGAAAATCTACAATCGAAACCCACTTTCGGGTGCAGGCTATGTGCAACAGATTTTCTCAGCAGGCGGCGCAGAGCTCCACGGCGGCATCCGCCGCGCTGGCCGCATCCGGGGTATACTTGTCCGCGCCGATCTTCCGGCAATACTCCTCCGTCACCGGCGCTCCGCCGACCATGATCTTCACCTTGTCCCGGATACCGGCCTCCTCCGCCTTCTTCACCACTTCCTCCATGACGCCCATGGTGGTGGTCAGCAGCGCGGAGCAGCAGATCACCTGACAGCCCTGCTCGATGGCAGTCTGCACATAGGTCTCCGGAGCCACGTCCGTGCCCAGGTCCACTACCTCCAGCCCCTTGCCCTCCATCATCATCTTCACCAGGTTCTTGCCGATGTCGTGGAGGTCGCCCTTGACGGTGCCGATGCACACCTTGCCCGTCGCCTTCACGCCGCTCTCCGCCAGGAGGGGCTTGAGCAGGGTGGTGCCCATGTTCATGGCCCGGGCGGCCACCAGCACCTCGGGGACAAAGACCTCGTTGGCCTTGAACTTTTCGCCCACCACGTTCATGCCGCCGAGCAGGCCCTCTTCCAGGATCTGTTGAGCGGGGATGCCCTCGTCGATGGCCTGCTGGACCAGCTCCTTGACCACTTTTGCCTTGCCGCGCTGCAGGTTTTCAGAGATTTCCGTCAAAATAGCCATTTGTATTTCCTCCTTATGATCTTTAATGGCGCTTGTGCCCGTTATGGACCGCTGCTCCGTGGACCGGCGGTGCTTTCTGAGAACACTATATCGGTATTTCCCGGCGCCGCCTAGTAAATAAGCTGAAATTTTTGTAAAATCTTGCGCTCTTTCCCGTGTAGTCATATCGAACCGGACTATTTTATATTTGTGACAATTATTTTCAAAAAACTTGTGAGGACCGCCGAGGCGGAAGGAGGACAGACCATGCGTGAGGAGACGTTCGATCTACAGCTGGCCAAGGAGTGCGCGCGCTCGTTTTCGGGGGCCTGCGGAGTGGGATGTACGGTGACCGACGCCTCAGGCCAGTGCCTGTTTGAGTGCGGGTACGGCTGCGTCACCTGCCGGGTCTGCCATATCGCGGGACGCAGCAAAGCCAACTGCACCAAAACGCATCTCTACGGCATGACGGAGGCGGTCCGGTTCGGTGGGAAATACATCTACTCCGGCCCCATGGGACTGACCTGTTTCGTCTCCCCCATCCTGGGGGACGGGAGCGTGGCGGCAAAGCTGACGGTGGGCCCCTTTTTGATGGTGGAGCGGCGGGATTACATCGCCTACGACCTGGAGGAGTGCGGAAAGCTGCGCGGAGAGCCCCTCCAGCGGGTGATCCGGGAGCTGGACAACATCCCCTACTTCCCGCCGGAGCGGGTCACGGAGATGTCCAACCTTCTGTTCATGGCCGTGGGCTTCATGAACAATGTCTCCGCCGCGGAGCGGATGCGGAACATCCAGGGGAACGACGCCATCCAAGGTCAGATCACCGCCTATATCCAGGAGATCAAGCACAGCCGGGAACAGCCGCCGTACCCCTTTGAGACAGAGGGCAAGCTCCTGCGGGCGGTGCGGCAGATGAACAAGCCGGAGGCCCAGCGCCTGCTCAATGAACTGCTGGGGCATATCCTCTTTTCCTCCGGCGGTGATATAGAGCGGATCAAGCCGCGGCTGTATGAGCTGCTGGTGCTGATCGGCCGGACGGCCATCGAGGCGGGGGCGGACCCGGACGAGACCCTGCGGATCAACCACCACTACCTGGTGCAGATGGACCAGAGCCGGGACTTCGACGCGCTGTGCGGATGGCTGGCCCAGGAGTGCAATACCCTGATGGACAGCATCTTCGACTTCACCGGGGTCCGCCACACCAACGTGATCCATAAGAGCATCCAGTACCTCAACACCCATTACCGGGAGAAAATCACGCTGGAGGACGTGGCGCGGTGGGTCTACCTGTCCCCCGCCTATTTCAGCCGGGTGTTCAAGGCGGAGATGGGCGAATCCTTCACCGCCTACCTGAACCGGATCCGCATTGAGCACAGCAAGGAGCTGCTGCGCCACAAGAGCATCCGCCTCACCGACATCGCCCTGCTGGTGGGCTTTGAGGAGCAGAGCTATTTTACCAAGGTGTTCAAAAAGCTGGTGGGCGTACCGCCGCTTCAGTATAGGAATTCTAAGGATTGAGGCGGTGAACCTGCCCTGAAGGATATCTGCGGCTGGGCGCCCGTCGCCGGGGGACAAAGGCGGCTGTTTCCCGGGAACATCCGACGAAGCCTGAACGCTGCAGCCAAAGCACGGAGGAGAAATTACTGTACCAAAGCCGCTGGGGGAGCCGCGCTGAGCACTACCCCCTTTCCGCGCCACAAGCTGTCAGCGCCTGAGCCGCTGTTTGGGCGTGTGGATTGTCGTACCGCAGGCGACCAAATCCAAGAGAATATCTTCTATAACTGAGGCTGACGGGAGAAACCCGGCAGCCTCAGCTTTTTAATGGGAGCGGTTGCGGCGTTTCCTTTCCAGGCGAAGAAATGAGTTCGACAGAAAAGGAAAAGAAATGTGATAAAATCATTTTAATTTCAAACGGGCGGGGAGATTTATGAGGAGGCCGGATAAGCCCTGGCGTCAACCGTACTGTTTGATAATGAGGCGGGGCTCCATGACCGGGTGCCGCTGGCGGCGGAGCGGTACTATTGTCATAACTTGGCAAAAAACAGCCGCTTTATTGGGAAGGAGGCTGCCTGGAATGGAGTCGATTATGAACCGGTGCGCGGCACTGAAACTGGCGCAGCGCTGTAAAATGGGGGACCTCGCCGCTATGGAGGCGCTGGCCGAGTACCATTTGGAGCTGTGCGGGCCGGAGACGCAGGCGCTGCTGACAGCGTATGAGGTTCAGCCGAGTGAGGAGAACAGATGGATTCTCCACCACCATTTAAGCGAACACCGGGAAGGACGGCTCCCCGCCGAGGCGCACATGATGTGGCTGCTCCGGGCGGCGCGGTTTGGAAGCCGGTCCGCCATGGAACGGATTGGAGAGCTGCCCTATTTCACAGACTACGGCGCCCAGGAGCACACCAATTTCTACCAGGCGTTCCCGTGGGAGCTGCCCATCCGGTCTCTGCTGGGCCGGTGGGGCCGGAACCTGGAGCGGATGGCCTGGGGAGAGGAGCTGCGGGACATCGGGTTTCCCGACCTGCCGGCCGCCAAACCTGGAGGTGGATTCAGCATCACGTTCTGGCCCAGCCCGGGCGTGTACCATATCTCCTGGCTGGCCGACTACATTCCCCGGGATGAGTCCGGCTTCGGCGAGGAGGACGAGTACGCCTTTCTCTGGCTGGACGAGTTCCTCTGTCCCATGGCCGCCAGACGCCCGGAAGATATGCCTGCCGAACTGAATCGGCTGGATCAGGTCCGGGAGGCGTATTGGCGGGACCCTGCCCGCCGTGCGGGGGAACAAAGGTACTGTCGGCGGCTGCGCATATCCAAGGAACTCCCCTGGGGGAGAAATTGGGAAGAGGCCGCCCCGCTGCTGGGTGTGGACAGCAGCCGAACATAGAAAGGAGGCGGCCCATGGAACTGACGCAGCTGACGGAGGCGGCGGAGCGCACGGAGCAATTCGAACCCCTGCGGGAGGCACTTAAGCTTCCCGAGGACATCGGCCTTCTGGAAGGGCCGGAGGCCGGGGAGACATCGGAGTGTCCGTTTACATACAGCGAGGCCTATACGGATGAAAATTCCATATACCATCCAGGTCAGATCAAGGGTATCTGCGCCGGCTCTTTAAGCGACCCGAGGGTTCGGGAGCTGACCGGGGATTTGGGGCAGTGGCAGCGCCAGGAGAGGGGTATGTCCTGCGCGGTGCAAGTGCAGCGGGAGATCATCAACAGCGTCCAGGGCTTGGAGCTCACGGAGAGCGAGCTGCGGACGCTGGCCGAGGCCCGGGACTGGTACAGCGATGAGACCGGCACCTATGCCCATGATGTGGGCCGTATCGCGGAGGAGTGCTTCGGCATGGAGCGCAGTCAATATAAAGGGATTGGTCTGGAGGCGCTGATGGCGCTGAAGGAGCAGGGGTATCGGCTGATTTTGGGAGTTGACCACCACAGGCTGGCCAGGCCGCAGCTGAACCGGCCCTTCAAGGCCGACCATGCGGTGGAGCTGCTGGACTTCGACCTCTCGGACAAGGAGAATCCCAAGGTGATTTTGAACGACCCGGGCAGAGACGAGGGGCGGGGTTCGGTCTATCCTCTGGAGATTTTCTTGAAGGCGGCCGGCCCTGCGGACCGGGCCGCCGGGAAGCCTGTGATCCATTTTGTGACGGCGCTGAAAAAGGAGGCTGACGATGAACGGCAATGAATTGTACGCGCTGGCCAGCGAGAGCCCCGCAGGGCAGGCCTGTGTCCCCATGAACTTTCAGCACACCGCGCCCAGGCTGATTTGGCGGGGGAGCTGGATTGCGGAGTTTTGGTACTATCGGGAGGACGACAGCGGCGGGGTGTACGTCCCCCGGTACTATATGGCGTTCCGACTGCCCGGCGGCGCACCGCTGGAGATGCGCGCGCTGGAGGGGAAACAGGAGTGTTTGGGCCCTGCGCCCGAGCTGGCCGCCCAACCCTGCTGGGACAGGATCAACGACTACTTGGAAGATTGCGCCCGCCTGATTGAGTCGCCGAAGAAGGGAGCGCTTCGGGCGCTGGAGGAGCGGTGGAGCGCCACCCTCCCCGGTCCGCTGAGGACCTGGATGGAGACATACCAATTACAGGAGGTGGAGGAGCCGGAGTCAAAGCCGCCGGAGACCGCCGTCCCCAGAGACCTTCCCGGTTATTGGAAGGCCCGGCTGGAGGAAGCCCTGAGAAGCGGGGATAAGGACGCCTATGAGCGGGCCAAGGCGGGGTACGCCAAAGCGATATCGGAGAGCAGGCACTGAGCGGGTCGGGATCGCAAAACAGACTGGAAAGGACGGCTTTTTATGAGTTACGAGTTGGGATGTGAGGCCCAGGAGGGCCTGGATGAGGTGGTAAAGGGAACGGAGCTCCCGCAGCAGGGGCCGCTGGAGGCGCCGGAACCTGTCGAACCCGCTGGGGGCGAAACAGGCGAGACGGGTCCGGGCGAAACAAGCGAGGCGCTGGGCTATTCCTCCGAGTACTACAAGCACCAGATGGAGGCGGCCATCGTGTCGGGCAATAAAATCGCCTATGAAAACGCGAAGCGGGCCTACGCCAAAGCGGCGGTAAGGGAGAGCTATGGTGCGGGCGGCGAGGAATTGGAGGAGCTCCCGGAGGAATCGGAGGAGGCGCTGGGTTATTCCTCCGGCTACTACAAGCACCAGATGGCCAGCGCCCTGAGCAGTGGGAACAAGATCGCTTATGAGAACAATAAAAACGCCTACAGCAAGGCGTTGGTGCGGGAGAGTCTGGGTACCGGCGGAGAGGAGGCGGGGGAGGCCCCGGAGAAGGCGGAAGAAGCAGGGGAGGCGCTGGGCTGTGGTCATCTCCAGAAGGAGATGAAGGAGTCAATTGAGGCTGGAAAACTGGGGGACGAGGCCGCGTCCAAGCGGCTCTTCGAGGCCGCACAGCTCCATCCGAGGCACACGCTGGAATCGCCGCCGGAGAAGGGCTGAAGGAGAAAGGAGACTAACAGAGTATGGAGGGACAGACTACCCAGTACCTGATGAAGCTGGCCATTGATTTTGGCAGTACCAACACCGTGATGGCCTGGCGTATCTATGAAAAGCAGGAGGACGGCGGGCTGAAGATATCAGAGCAGTTCAGCTCGGTCAACCCGGTCAGGAAGATCCCCACCACCATGGTCCTGCGGGAGGACAACCCCGGCAACGAGGTTGTGACGGCGGACTTTTTCGGCACAGACGCGCTGGAGGTGTTCAATCAGTCCAGCCTGCCGGTGGTGATCCGGAACAACTTCAAGCAGCCGCTGTATACCGCCGACCCCAGGGACCCCCGGCATGAGGAAGGAGTCAGGTTCACGGGGCTGTTTTTCGAATATCTGAGGAAGGTGTATGTCACCGAGGCCTTGAACGCCCTTCCCCAGTATGTGAAGGCTCAACTGGAGGTGGTTCTCTATCTGAGCCTTCCTGTGCGGAAAACGCCGTATCACCGCAGCAAAATGGAGGCCATTGCCCAGACGGCCGGGTTCACGCCGGAGAACGGGGTGGACCGGATATCCACCGAGCTGGACGAGGCCGAGTGCGTGGTGCGCTACGCCATGGACCAGGCCCGGCCCGGCATGAATCAGGTGCTGGGGAAGGCCAATAAACCCGATGGGGCGCTGCTGCTGTTTATTGACGTGGGCGGCAGCACCATGGACATGACGCTGAAGCGGATGAGGATCTGCCCGGACGGCTCGGTGCAGATGGACGAGCTGTCCTCCTGGCCGGACCAGGACGTGGAGTATCCCCTGGGCGGCTGCCTCGTCGACGAGGCCATCAAGGACTATCTGATTCGCTGTGGTTTCGCGGTGCCGGAGCTTCTGGAGGAAAACTGGCGCAGCGGCAAGGCCAAGGAGGCCATCCGCAGGTTGAAAGAGCACTACAATCAGACCCTGAGCACGGGCGGAACCATAGAGAAGCTGGGCAATCAGGTTCTCGATATGCTGTACGACATCAACATGGGACAGATGCCCCCGGTGCTATACGCCGTCAGCAATAAAAAGATCAACGGAAAAAACTACGTAGATGAGATCTGCAAGGAATACATCGACCGTATGCACCGGGCTTTGGCCGAGCTGTTTAGCGAAAAATTCCAAAAGCCCCTGCGCGACAGGCCGCTGACAGCCCCCTCGGACGTGGACGCGGTGTTTTTGGCCGGCGCGGGCGGCAGACTCTTCTTCATCCCCCTTATTTTGAGAGACCCCACGGTGGGGTTTGTCAAGGTGCGGGAGGACCCAAATCTTCTGTTCGCAGACTGGGAGGACCCGTCCCTGTGCTGCGTGCTGGGCGCGCTGGCGGACCGGGAGGATATCGTGTCCAGCAAATTTGCCAAATGCACCTATATGCTGCAGTACCAGGTGTATACCCATTCCGGACTGTTGACCAGCCGGTTCAAGGAGAATCCGTCTCTGCTGGCCCCGGACAAGGAAGAATACACCATCAACGACAAAACCTACCCTTGCCGCTGTGTCCTGAACGACAGCATGCCTATCGCGGAGAAGTTTGAGGAGCTGCCCATCGAAAGAAGGATTGAGGTCGCCACAGGCTATACGGACAACGGAAACGAGGCCACGCTGTGCTTGAATGTGCTGCGCATTGACGACGAGGGCAATGTGAAAACAGCGGGAGCTCCTCTGGTCCACAGCATTGGCCGCACCATGAGCCAGACCCTGGCGAGCATGGTAAAGGCGGTGCTGCTTCTGCCCGCAGGCGTGCTTGGGGATGTGGCCGCCACAGGCGCAGACACCATCATTGACCTGCTGTTCAACGACAGCGATAAGAGGACCAAAACCTTCCAGAACCTGAGCGACAAGGCCTGGGAGAGAGCCATCAACCCCATACGGGACAGCGAGCTGACCATGGCCCTGCAAGTGCGGCTCAGCGAGGACCTGGAGCTTGTGGTAAAGGCGGACGTGAAGAGCAAATATTTGAAGGATGGCGGTAGCGGCTTCGAGATGGAGCTGTGACGGCGGAAAGGAGCGGATATCCATGAAGCTGCGTTTTAAGTCGAAAAAACTTGCTGCCCGGCAAGAGGTCTATCTGCGCCAACATCCGGAGGACCAGCTGGAGGAGAACTTCTTTCGAACCCTGATGGATAAGCAGCTGAGCCGAGGCTTTTTGAACGAGATGCCCCCCGCCGGAGCTTGGGACATGGAGAGGCCGGGTCTGAGCGGCCGGCTTGACTGGCTGCGTTTCACCCGTCTGCCCATCCAGCCGGGTAAAGAGGAGGATAATACCCTGCTGGAGAGCTGGCAGAGCGTACTCAGCGCCTGCCATACCATGGGGCTGCGGGTAGCTTTCGTGCTGCTGCGGCGGCACGGGCGTACAGAGGTGTATCTGGGCGCCTGCCGGTCCGGCGCCGGAACCCAGCGGGCAGCTCAGCAGCTGCGCCAGTGTGTGGCCGTCCATATGCCCGGCGCGGAGCTCCAGGCGCCCCAGGCCATGGGCGCACTGGAGAGCGTTCTGGAAAATTTCGAGAGTTCCGGCGTGGTTACCGGCATCCCTTCCCTGCGCCGGGACAATGCGGGCGTGTCGCTCCAAACTATGGACAAGCTGTCCCGGGGAATCCGAATTGACGGCAAAGAGAAGAACTATGCACTGGTGGTGCTGGCCGACCCGGCGCCGGACCGGGAGATTGTAGAGCTCCAACAGCGCCTTTTGAGTCTGAAAACAGAAATACACCAGTACATTGCCTGCTCCGCCAGTGAGAGCTTCACTGAGGGAGAAAACACCTCCCGGGGTGTCTTCCTCAAAATGATGCTGGCGGCTCTCCTGGTGACTGCGGCGGCCCCCGCGGCGGGCACGGCGGCGGCTGGAGCGCTGGGGACGGCGGCGGCAACAGGAGGGGCGGCGGCGGGAGGGCTCCCTCTGGCCAGCGGCCTGTTTGGGAGCAGCTCTAAGAATTTTTCCTCCACCTCCGGCGTGACCAGGGAGTACAAGGACTTTGTGGGCGATTACTGCCAGACCATCATCGACAAAAACATCGTCCGTCTGGAACAGGGCCGAAACCTGGGGTTCTGGCAGACGGGAGTGTACGTGCTGGCGGACGACGGACCCACCACTGACTCGGTGCTGGGCGCGCTTCGGTCGGTCTACTCGGGCCGGGAGTCCTTTGTGGAACCCATCCGGGTGTTCAACACCGGGGACAACCCGGCGGTGTCAGATTTTGTGGGCAGGCTCCAGTTCCTGCCCCTGCCGGGCAGCGCGGAACTCAAGGGGGAAGCGGCGGCGGAGGCCGGGCTCACCGGGGGCTGGCACGTGCTGGGACGGATGTATGAGAGCTTTACCACCGCTTTAACCACCGAGGAGCTGTCCATCTCCAGCAGTCTGCCCCGGCGGGAGGCGCCGGGGCTTCGGATGGTGAAAAACGCCGTCAGCTTCGCCAACAACGCCTATCCGGCCCGGAGTCCCCTGGAGCTGGGGCGGCTGGTGGATATGGGGACGGTTCAGGAGACCCGGTACACCATTGACACCAATGCCCTGGTGCGGCACATCCTGGTGTGCGGCAGTACAGGCAGCGGAAAATCCACCACCTGCAAGCGGATCATCCGGGGTGTTCGGGATAAAAACGTGCCCGTGCTCATCATCGAGCCCGCAAAGGACGACTATGTCCGCTGGGCCATTGAGGAGAACAAGCGCCTGCCGAAAAACCAACAATACCGGATTTTCATGCCCGGCGCGTCACAGATTGAGGGCGTCCAGCCGGAGGAGCTGTGGCTGAACCTGTTCCAGCCCGCGGCGTGGGGGAGCTCCCCGGTGAACCTGGTGCAGCACGCGGAGCAGATCACTACCCTGCTCAACGCCTGCCTGCCCAGTGAGGATGTGATCCCGGTGATTATCGAGGAGGCGGTCCACGCCTGCCTGGAACATGCGGCGGCAGAAAGCGGTATTGACCTGACGCGTTCGGAAACCCCCGCCATGGCCGTCTACCCACTGTTGATCGACCTGATGCTGGCGGGCGACCGGGTGGTCGGCGCAAAAACCTATGAAAACCGCACCAAGGAAAATTTCCGGGAGATTTTGAACACCCGTTTCCGCTATCTGGCCCGGGGCACGCGGGGCGGTATTCTGGACCAGGCGGTGTCCACCAGCTGTGAAGAGCTGTTCAGCCGCCCGGCGGTGGTGAACCTGAGCCTGCTGGCGGGGAGCAGGGACAAGGGGCTGGTGGCCTCGCTGCTGCTGCTGGCGCTCCAGGAGTACCGCATGTCCCGCTACCGCTATGACCGGGAGTACCGGGCGAGGGCGGACCGGAACGAGCTGCTGCATCTGACGGTGGTGGAGGAGGCCCATAACGTGCTGAGAAAACCGTCGCCCGTCAGCTCCGGCGGCGACCCCCAGCAGGCGGCGGCAGAGCTGTTCGGCAATATGCTCTCGGAAATCCGCAGCTACGGCCAGGGTATGATGATCGTGGACCAGGTGCCCACCCGGCTGATTGAGGACGCGATGAAGAACACAAACTACAAGATCGCCCACCGGCTGACCACCCGGGACGATGTGGACACCATGGCGGCCTCCATGTCGCTGAGGCCGGACCAGGCGGCGGTGATCTCCTCCCTGGAGATTGGAAACGCCGTCGTGTGCGGCGACATGGACGACGCTGCAGCGTGGGTGCGGGTGAGCAGAGGATAGATCACGGTTCTGCGGCCGCCTGCCGCAGGAGCCGTGCGGGGGACTTTCAGCCTGTGTGGATGTGTCTCTGGACAAATGATGTGCGCGGCGCGTATGCGTCAGGAGGGCGGCAGCATGGACAAAACGGAATATCAACCTCTGCCGGCCGCGGCCTATGTGCGGGGAGCTGCCCGAAACGGCGGGCTTGTCCTCCCCCGGGAACTGGACGACACGCCGCTGGAGGCGCTCACCGACGCCGAGCTGAACCGGATCATCGGCATCGGCGGTCGAGCGGGACTGAAGCTGCATCATTTTAAGAAAAAAGAGGATTTACCCCGGGTGAATGCTGTGCTGGGCTTTCTGCGGGGCATTCAACCCCGGTCCTTGCTGGACGTGGGCAGCGGACGGGGCGCGTTTCTGTTTCCCTTTCTCCGGGAATTTCCGGAAACGGCGGTGACGGCAATTGACTTGCTGCCCCACCGGGTGGAACTGCTCTCGGCGGTAGCCCGGGGCGGCGTAGACCGGCTGACTGTCCTTCAAGAGGATATCTGCGGTTGGAGCGCGCCGTCCGCCTCCTTCGACGTGGTCACGCTGTTGGAGGTGCTGGAGCATATTCCGGAGGTTGACCGGGCGGCAGCCGCCGCCGTCCGGCTGGCGCGGCGGTATGTGGTGGTCACCGTCCCCTCCAAGCCGGACAACAACCCGGAGCACATTCATTTGCTCACCAAGGAAAAGCTCACCGGCCTGTTCGCCCGGGCCGGATGCGAAAAACTGAAGTTCGGCGGTGTCAACGGCCACCTGCTGGCAATCGCCTCACTGAACAGCGAGAAAGGAGCACAGTCCCATGCCAGAGGAGCTGCCGATTAAAAAATATCCCCGCACACCTCACTTGGAGGGGTCCCGTCTCCAGCCCGGGGATGAGGCTCTGAGCCAGGTCCCCTTCTCGGACATCGCCGGGCGGCACATCGTGGCGGAGGAAAAGTGCGACGGGGCCAACAGCGCGGTGTCCTTTGACCGGGACGGGACGCTGCTGCTCCAAAGCAGGGGGCACTATCTCACCGGGGGCTGGCGGGAGCGCCATTATGACCTGTTCAAGCGGTGGGCCAGCGTCCATCAGGAGGCATTCTACGGGGTGCTGGGCAGCCGGTATATCATGTACGGCGAGTGGATGTACGCCAAACACACAGTTTATTACGATGCGCTGCCCCACTACTTTTTAGAATTCGACGTACTGGACCGGGAAACCGGCCGCTTTCTGGATACGCGCACCCGCCACGCCCTGCTGGCCCCCCTGCCCGTCGTGTCCGTGCCGGTGTTGGCCGTGGGGGAATTTCAGGACAAAAGCGTCCTCCTTGCGCTGCTGAGGCCGTCCCGTTATATCACGGGAGCGCATATCGAACACCTCCGTGAGGATGCCCGGCTGTTGAGCCTGGACCCGGACCGGCAGTGCCGGGAAACCGATGCCTCGGATACCATGGAGGGGCTGTACATCAAGGTGGAGGAGGGAGGACAAGTGGCGGACCGGCTGAAATTTGTCCGGCCATCCTTTACTCAGGCGGTGGACGCCTCCCAGACCCACTGGCTGGACCGGCCCATTATTCCCAACCGGCTGAGCCGGCCGGTGGAGGACCTGTTTCTTCCGAACCTGAATTAGACAACGCGGAGGGGGACCGTAATGGAGGGAAAGGATACCATTTTGCGGCTTTGCCCAACGCCCCCGGATTGGAGCGTCTCCTGGGACGCGCTGCGGCGCACCAGCTTGGGGACGCTCCTGCTGCAGATGACGGGCGTTCCGCAAAACCCTGCCTATCACGGCGAGGGGGACGTGCTGACCCACACCAAAATGGTGTGCGAGGCGCTGGCGGGGCTGGATCAGTTTCGCAGGCTGAACGAGCGCAGGAGGCAGGAAGTATTTCTGGCCGCGCTGTTACACGACATTGGCAAGATTCGCCGGACCCGGCTGGAGGACGGGCACTGGACATCGCCCCATCACGCCGCCACGGGTGCGGCCATGGCCCGGGAGCTGTTGTGGCTGGACTGCGGCTGGTGCGGTCAGCCGGACCGGCAGGCCATGCGGGAGACGGTGTGCATCCTCATCCGCTATCATACCCTGCCCCCTCATGCGGCTTATGAGGCGGACGGCGTGAAACGGCTGTTGAAGGCGGCGGCGAATGGGGCGCTTCTGCCTGATTTCAGCATCGAGCTGTTGTGCCTGCTGGCGAAAGCCGATATTTTGGGCCGAATCTGCGGGGACCGGGCGGAACTGCTGGAGGCGGTGGAGCTGTGTGAAGTGACGGCGGAGGAGTACGGGTGCCTCACCGGCCCGCGGCCATTCCCCTCCCGGCACACCGGGTATTCCTACTTTTCCGGCAAGCTGGAGCTGCCGGACTATGAGCTGTATGACGCGGCGTGGGGTGAGGCCGTCCTGATGTGCGGTCTGCCGGGGACGGGGAAGGATACCTGGATCGCGTCCCACTGTCCGGGGATGCCTGTGGTGTCCTTGGACGCCATCCGGGCGGAGCTGGGCATCTCTCCGACAGGGCCGCAGAAGAGAGCGGTGGACGAGGCGCGGGCACGGGCAAAAGTGCTGCTGAGGGAAAAGAGGCCCTTTGTCTGGAATGCCGCCAACATCTCCGCCGACTTGCGCCGGGGGCTGGTGGAGCTGTTTACTGCCTACCGCGCGTCGGTACATATCGTCTACCTGGAAACGGAATGGGGAGAAGAGCGGCGGCGAAACGCGAACCGCGCCGCCGTGGTGCCGGAGCAGGCCATTCTGCGTATGCTGTCCAAATTGACGCCCCCGGAGGGGTTCGAAGCCCACCGGGTGGAATGGCGCTGCACCTGATTGATGATTTGACACTGGATGCGGTAATGGACGTGAGATTCGGCCTGTGGTACAGTTGAGGAACGTTAGCGTATTTTTCAAAACTGCTGAAGGCATCCACTCCCTCCGGGGGCGGATACCCAAATAAGCCCTGTTGCTATTTTTAGAGAGCTGCTATAATGAATTATGCTCGCATGGAAAGGCAGGCGGAACACATTGGACTATATTGAGACTTTGAGAGAGACGTTGAATGTTATCCGAGACGGATGCTATCAGAAGGACGGCCGCAGCCACTGCCTGAAGCTCCCGCCGGAGGCCCGGACCCGGGCCGTCTATCTGAGCCCCCAAAGGGTGGCGGAGCTGATGGCGGAGAAGCCGGAAAAGCCGGAAAAGCTCACCTGCTTCGACGGCCGGGGGAGCTGCTTTGCCTACAACGAAGACAGTTTTGCCGCTGTGGGGCGGATCATGGCGTGGGCGCAGTATAAAGATCAGCTCCGCTATGCGGACGAGCGGATTCAACCGGGTCGGGTGCTGGTACTGAACTTTGCCAACCCGGTGCGGCCCGGAGGCGGCGTGCGGTACGGCGCACGGGCTCAGGAGGAGGCTCTTTGCCGGAAAAGCACCCTGCTGGCCTCCCTGGAGGGCAGGGAGGCCGCGCCCTTTTACGCCGGGCACCGGGGCGCGGGACCCCTGGCGTCGGACGCCATCCTGCTCTCTCCCAATGTGGAGGTGTTCCGGGATGAGAACGACAAGCTTTTAGACGCGTCCTTCGTGGTGTCGGTACTGAGCTGCGCCGCGCCTCACATTCGCACCGGGGCCCGCCCGCCGGCGGAGGAGTTAGAACGGCTGCTGTATAATCGTATCTTGGGCATCCTCCATGTGGCGGCGGTCTACGGCTACCGCTATATGGTGCTGGGGGCCTGGGGCTGCGGGGCCTTCGGCAACGACGCGGGGCAGGTGGCCCGCCTGTTTAAACGGGCGCTGAAAGACTTCCGCCGGGGAGGCTGCGGCCATACCTGTTACTTTCGGGGTATAGAGTTCGCCGTGCTGGATCACAGCGCCTCCCAGTATAATTTCAACTGCTTTGATCAAATGTGTGAACACTTTTACGATGAGGAGAACGCGAAAGAGGCGGAGAGGGACCGCCTGCTTGTGGAGCGGCGGCGGCAGGCGCGGGAGCCTTACCGGGACAAGATCCGGGGCTGCCTGCTGGGGGGCGCGGCGGGGGATGCCCTGGGTTACCCGGTGGAGTTCCTGTCCTATAACAGCATCCGGGCCCGGTACGGCGCGGCGGGGATACAGGAGTATGACCCGGATATGGAGACGGGCTTCGCCCTCATTTCCGACGATACCCAAATGACCCTGTTTACCGCTAACGGCATCCTGTTCCGGGAGACCCGGGGAAAGCTGCGGGGGATCGCGGGAGCCCCCAGCGGGTACGTGTATGAGATGTATAAGGACTGGCTGCTGACCCAGACCGGGGGCAAACGGGGGCGAGACAGCTTCTCCTGGCTGCTGGATGTGCCGGAGCTGTGGAGCCGCCGCGCCCCGGGGGCGACCTGTCTGTCCTCCCTGGGTTCGGGGGAGCGGGGCAGCGTCAAGCGCCCCATCAACGACAGCAAAGGCTGTGGAGGGGTGATGCGGGCGGCGCCCATGGGCCTGCCCTACGGGGGAGGCATGGGCTGGAGCCGGGAGGAGCTGGCCCGGGAAGGGGCGGAGATTGCCGCCCTCACCCACGGGCACTCCCTGGGGTACATTCCCGCGGCGGTGCTGGTCCATATCGTGAACGTGGGAGTATACGGGGACTGCCCCCGGGGAGGCACCCTGCTGGACGCGGTGGAGGATGCCATGGACACGGCGGGGCGCCTGTTCGGCCGCGACCCCCACTGGGGAGAGCTGCGGGCGCTCATCGACCGCGCGGAGGCGCTGGCGGAAAACGGCGCCCCCGACGAGGAGAACATCAGCGCCCTGGGCCAGGGCTGGGTGGCGGAGGAGACGCTGGCCATCGCCGTCTACTGCGCCCTGCGGTATCCGGATGATTTCTCCAAAGGCGTCATCGCCGCGGTGAACCACGGCGGAGACAGCGACTCCACCGGCGCGGTGGCCGGGAACATCCTGGGGGCATGGCTGGGCTGTGAGGCCATGGAGGATAAATGGAAGCGAAATCTGGAGCTGCGGGATATCATTCTGGAGATGGCGGACGACCTGTGCTGCGGCTGCCCGCTGGAGGAGTACCACGAGGACCGTGACCCCAGGTGGCGGAGAAAATATGTGGAGGGGAGATACAACGCCTGATACAGGTCGTGGGCGGCGTCCTGCCCATCTGCCGCAGGAGCTGTGCGGCAGGCTGGCGGTTCGGGTGGACGCCCTGCCCTTTCATATGCGGATTAGGCCATGGCGTTTGTGAATTCCGGCGGGGGCAGAACCGCCGGGATCTTCGGGAAGCTTCTGAGCTGGAGGGAGCACCCCTGGAGCGCATGACCTTGCCCCCTCTTTTGTGAAGAAGCCCTGCTTGGGACCGTCTGCCCGGACCGTCATGTGGATATGAGAATGCTCTCTCCCCAATAAGTCGAGCAGCCGGCCCGAGAGGACCGGCTGCTCTTTGAGGAGAGGTGGTATGTTAGAAACCACCTTAGCATCGTCCGCCGTTTGGAATGGCGGAGATACAGCTGATGAAACGGTGCCGCGCTATTATTTCATAGGCAGCAGAATATCCACGGAAAACACGTCCGCGTTCCAGGCCGTCCGCATATCGCCCTTGTATTTGTCCACCAGATAGCGGACGCTGCGCATCCCAAAACCGTGATACCGGTTGTCGCCCTTGGTGGTTACGGGCAGGCCGTCTTTGAACACCGGGGAGACGGAGCACTGGTTGTGGATGTGGATGAGCAGCATATCCTTTTCCCTGCGCACGTTCAGGGAGATAATCCGTTTGCCCTCCTCCTCGCCGCCCACGCACTCCAGGGCGTTGTCCAGCAGATTCCCGAACAAGGAGGCCACGTCGGAGGCGGAAAGCTGCCGCAGGGATACGCCGTCCACGATGTAGGTGAATTTCACGTGCTGCTTGGCGCAGATGGGGTAGATGTTCATGATGATGCTGTCCAGCACGTCGTTTTCCGTTTTGACCAGGGAGTTGTAGATGTCGAAGGTTTGGCGGATCTCCTCGAAGATGGCCTGATGGCTGGCTTCGGGCTCCTCCTCCAGACGGCGCAGCTGATATTTCAGGTCATGGCACTTCATGTTGATGAGTTCCACGGTCTCCTTGCCCAGCGTGTGCTTTTTGGCCTCCGCCAGCAGCAGCTGGTCCAGCAGGGCGTTGCTGGCCTCCAGGCTCTGGTTGACGAAGTATCCGGTCTGGAGAAACAGGCACAGGAAGCAGCCGAACAGCGCGTAAATCGAGCAGATGACGTTGTTGGTGAACGAATTGAGGGGGGAGCCGAAGCCCACGCTCTTCAAGATGTTCAGCACCAGGCAGATCAGGAGGTTCACCACCGAAATGGCGCACACCCGCAGGTCCGAGGCGTTGACCGGCTCCCGCTTCAGCTTCGGCCGGAGAAGAATCCAATATACGAAGATCATAACGGCTCCCTTGAGGAACAGCCATCGCAGGGCTTCAGAGAGCGAGATTCCAAAGCCAAGCAGAATAAAGCCGAAAATATTAACCACAGCATAGCCGATATGCTCCAGGCAGTAGCCGGCGGTGCAGAAAAAGACGGCCTCCCGCACGTCGATTTTCCAGCAGAACATGGCCAGGGGGACGGTAGCAAAAAAGATCAGCGCGAAATGCCCCATCTGGAACAGCACATCCGCCGCCCCGCCGGCCAGCCTGGAGACGGCAAGGCCCTCCGCGAACACCGCCGCCGGGTAGGCGGCGGCGAACACCGCAAAACGAAGCTGGAAGCGGGGCTGGCGCGGCTGGTCGCGGAGAAACAAAAACTCCCCAAACAGAAGGGTCACAATATACATGACGGCCGAAATGGATATGCGCATATTACCTTGCCCTCCCCCCCACGTAGTTGATCAGGTCGTCGGTAAAGCCCTTGCGCCGCTGGCGGGCCAGGGGGAGCTCCTCTCCGGCCACAAAAACCGAGCTTTTCGTGAGCCGCTCCACAAAGGCCAGATTGACCAGGCAGCCGCTGATGCACAGGGAAAAGGGTTCGCCCTCCAGCTGTGCCGTCAGCTCCCGCATGGTCCCCCGCATCTCCCACACGCCCCGGGTGGTGTGGAAAATGAGGGAGTTGGTGCGCTTCTCCACGTAGACAATGTCCTCGGCGGCCAGGGTGACGGTCTCCGTGGCGGAGAGGTTCAGCAGAATGCGCTTTCTCCTGCGCTGGGGCGCGTTCAGGAAGGCCCGCCGCAGGCAGTCGGCCACGCTGAAATAGGACACCGGCTTGACGATGTAGTCCAGCGCCCGCACCCGGTAGCCCTTCAGGGCGTACTGGGCCATGTTGGTGACAAAAACGATATTTACGTCCCAATCCATCTCCCGGAGCTTCTCGCTCACCTCCAGGCCGTTGAAGATGGGCATTTCAATGTCCAGAAAGACCAGGTCCACGTCCGGCTTATACACCCGGAGGAACTCCATGCCGTCGCGGTAGTGCTGGATTTTGACCGTCTCGTTCTGCTCCGCCGCGTACCGCTCGATGTGCTTTCTCAGACGCTGGGCGTCCTTATCCACGTCCTCCACAATACAAATCGACTTCATCTTCCAGCCCTCCCCTATCCGCAGTCTTTTCTCCATTGTACTTGGGTTTTGCCCTCTTTTCAACGTGAAATCCTGGAACAGGGCAAACCCGCCCCGTCCGCGGCGGGGCGGGTTTGTTCAGGCCGCCGCGCGCTCCCCGCGCAGCTTCAGCGCCAATCTGATGTTGAGAAGGGCCAGGATCAGGGAGAGGATGGCTTCTACCGTCAGCTTATTGCCGCCGTAGGCCGCGAAATCGTAGATGCGGAAGCCGTAGTTGCTCACCTTGGACAGCATGACCGCCACAATGATTCCGAACCAGGCCGCCGTGACCAGCTCGACCACGGCGCAGGCAAGGGCGGTGATCCCAGCGGCCCTGCGGGCGGCGGGCAGCTTGCCGCGCCGGTCCAGGGTATAGACCACGGTCATGACCACCGGGGTGAGAAACACCAGAGCGGTGAGGAGCAGGGTCACCGCGCCCAGGCCATCCGCCAGGGCGGAGGCCTCCGTCACGTTCTGGACCACCCGCCACTGGGCGGAGAAGAGCTGGGCCGGGATAAAGACGCCGGGGCCCATATGGGACAGGGTATAAGTCAGGCCAAAGAAAAAAGTGGCCTTGGAGTCGCCGGCGCTGGAGCCGGCCACATTGACGTGCCCGTACTGCATGAAGTGCATGGCGCCGCTGCCCAGCGCGTCCCAGATGATCAGCGGGAAGAGCAGCGCGAAGGCCAGGAGGATAACGGAGAAGACAATAATCTTCTTTTCGGTCTTCCGGCTGGCCAGGGTGGGGGTTGACTGTTCGCTCATAAAGAACCTCCTGAAGTGCCGGCCTGGGGGCTGCGGAGAGCGTCCGCGGCCCCCAAACCGCTCTGTTTTTTAGAAGCCCCAGCCGCCGCCGCTGCTGTCGTCGGACCATTTGGCGGTGACGGTCACGTCGTAGCCCTGGATGGTGAAGGAGTCGCCGGGCCGGCAGGTGGCGCTGTCCACGCTCCAGCCGGTGAAGTCGGCCCCCTCCCGGGTGAAGCCGCATTCGGGCATGGCGACGGTGTCGCCCAGCTTGCCGCTCAGGGAGGCGGTGGTCCCGGCGGCGTCGTCCTTGCCGGACTCAAAGGTCACGGTGAAGACGGGCTCGGCGGGCGCCGCCACGGAGGAGCCGGTGGCCTCGTTATAGCTGGTGATCAGGGCATAGGCGGAGATGTGGTTCACATGGTACTTCATGCCGCCCCGGTCGCCGGGGTGTGTGAGGGTGTAGGTGAAGGTCTTGCCGTCGGAGGTGATCTCCACGGGGGTGTTGCGCTCCACGCCGTCCTGCACGGTCAGCGTCATGGACAGCTCCCCGCCGTCGCTGAGGGCCCAGGTGCCCTCAAAGTGGGAGAAGCAGGCCTCGCCCTCGGCGTCGGCGGTCCAGGTGTTGTCGGCGTAAAAGATTGTATACGCCGGTGTTGGACCAATAAGGCCCTTTCCCATTGCAGTCATGTCAAAAGTACCAGGGTTTTCGCAAAAGCTTTGGGCGATAGTTTTAGCCTGGTACACGGCGGTGAGGGCCATGTCCATGGAGCCCATGGAGCCCATGGAAAAGCTGCTGCCGTTGGCGTAGAAATTGCCGCTGGCGTCCGTCCAGCCGGTCTGGGGCGCGCCGTTGAGGGTGGAGTCCGCGCTGGGGACGGCGACCTGTTCATAGGGCTCATGGGCCGTGGAAGCGGGGGCGCTGCCCGTGGCGCCCTCGGGGAGCGTATAACTCACCTTATAGCCGGAGCTGCACGCGGCCAGGGACAGGAGCAGGACGGCGGCCAGCCCGGCGGTAAGCAATTTGAAAAGCCGCTTCATCGTTTATTTCACCTCCACTTGATTCTGCCTGGATTTTTTGATGTTCAGCACAAGCATGGCGGCGCAGGCGAGGGTGATGACGCCCAGGGCCGCGTCCAGGGCGATGAGGGCGGTCTGCCACCAGGGGGTGACGGCCACAACCCGGGTGCTGGCGCTCAGGCCGTTCATGGCCGCGCAGCGGGTGGAGCCGTAGAGCATCCGGTGGGCGGCCTCCACCAGGGCGTTGACGATTACGGGGTCGCTGCGGTACGGCTCGCTGGTGATCAGGCCATAGCTGTATTCATTGCTGGATGTGGACAGCCACATGGTGGTGCCGCCCAGAAGGCCGTCTACAACATCTTGATAATCGCCCTCATACATATCGGTGACAATGTTCCCCTGGAATCCCCACTCATCCTCAAGCATGCTTATTTGGGCGCCGCGGTGCTCGCCCACCCAGGTCATGCCGATGCGGTTGAAGGAGTTCATGAAGCCCATGCCGCCGCCCAGGGTGACGGTGTACTCGAAGGCGGGGAGGTAGCACTCCCGGATGGTCTGCTCGTTGGCCCAGGTGGCGATGCCGTGGCGCTCGTCCTCCTGGTCGTTGAGGAAGAAGTGCTTGACGAAGCAGACGCTGCCCTTTTCCTGCATCCCCTGGACCGCCAGGCCGCAGGCAATGCCGGTGATGTAGGCGTCCTCGGAGAAGTACTCGCCGTTGCGCCCGGAGTAGGGGGAGCGGTGGATGTTGGGGCTGAAGCCGTACAGGCCGATGGCCTTGACGGAGTCGGTGGAGGCGTGGAGGTTGTTCTCGCCGGTGAGCAGGCCGATGCCCTTCATGATCTCCTTGTTGAAGGTGGCGGCGCGCAGGTCGCCGGAGGTGAAGTCCACGCCCACCAGATCCGGGTTGGCGGTGAAGGGGTTGGTGCGGCCCATGGAGGTGTCCTGGTCGGTCTGGCGCAGCTTGCCTACGCTGCTCACGCCGTCGGAGCCGTACCAGCAGTTCATCACCAGCTTGGCGGTCTCCTCATAGGTCATCTGCTCCAGCAGCTTGGTCCACAGGGGGTCGTCGTAGTCCACGTCCATGAAGGAGGCCAGGGTCAGGCCGTTGGCCACACCGAAGTGGGGCATCTCCACCTCCGCCTGCTGGGCGGGGTCGGCCTTGTAGAGGACGGGGCGGGCCTGCTCCACCATGGCGTCGTTGTATTTCACGGTGCAGGCGGCGGTGGGCAGGGTGCCCTCCCAATTGCTCCGGGTCACCCAGGTCACGCTGTTGGTCTGGCTGGCGGCGGGGTCTTTATTGGGGTCGGCGCACTCAAAGAGGTTGGTGATGGGGTTGCCGGTGGCGTAGGAGGTGGAGAAGATGCCGGCATCCAGCTGGGCCACCTCATACTTGTAGGTCATGTCGGCATTGCCCGGGGTGTCGGTGCTGCTAAAGCCCTTGGCGGCCAGAATGTTGTTCACCGCCTCGTGGGAGGAACCGGCGGCGGTGAGGTAGTAGCTGCCCGCGTCCAGGATGTAGGTCTTGGCGTTGTTGGCGTCGTAGGCCTGCAGCGCCCATTTGGGCACCTCCACGGTGACGGTCTCGGAGGCGCCCGCGTCCAGCATCCCGGTCTTGGTGAAGCCCACCAGCTGGACGGCGGCCTTCTCCACGCCGTTCTGCTTGTCATAGTCGGTGTAGGGGGACTGGAGGTAGACCAGCACCGAGTGCTTGCCCGCCACGCTGCCGGTGTTGGTGACGTCCAGCGTCACGGTGAAGTTATCGCCATCCTCGGCCACTTTCATATTGCCGTAGCCCCAGGTGGTGTAGCTCAGCCCGTGGCCGAAGGGATAGGCCACATACTGGTCGTACCGGAAGTCCCCGGTGTTGGGGGTGCCCATGACCACGTCCTCATACCGGGTCTCATAGTACTTGTACCCGATGTAGATTCCCTCCTGGTAGACCACGCTGTCCTCCCAGAAATCGCCCTGTGGATTGTCGTTGAACTGGTAGTTTTCATTCTTGACCTCGTCGTACAGGGTCTGGGTTACGCCGGAGACGTCGCCGTCGATGGCGCCAAAGTTGGCCATGACGGGGTTGAGCAGGTTGTCCATGTACACGGTATCCACCAAGCGACCGGAGGGGTTGACCTTGCCGCTGAGGATATTGACCAGGCCCTCGGTGCCGTAGGTCTCCTGGGCCTGCCCCATCCAGATGCAGGCGTCGATGCCGAAGCGGGAATCGTTGATGAAGTCGCCGTGGACCATGTTGCTGGTGTTGATGACCACCACGATTTTCTTAAACTTGCCCGCGTCCTTCAGGCGCTTGACGTTCTCCATCATGGACTCCTCGCCGGGGGACATATCCAGGTAATCCCCGTTGGTGGCGTCCACCGCGGTGTTCAGGGAGCCGGCCCCGGGATGGGCGCAGTCGGTGCCCTCGCCGGCCCGGCGGCCGATGGTGATGAGCGCCACGTCGCCCTGGGCGCCGCCCAGCGTACCCTCATCCCACATGGGAACGCCGACGGTGGTGCGGGCGGTGACCTGCTGGCTGGCGTAGTAGTCCCAGACAGCCTTGTCCACGGTGTAGCCCGCCTTTTCCAGCTCGGTGTTCAGCCCGGTGATGTAGGCGGGGCCCGCCGCGCCGAATACGGTGATTTTCTTCTCGCCGGAGGCGATGGGCAGGGCGCCGTTCTCGTTTTTGAGCAGGGCGGCTCCCTCTTCCACAGACTGGCGGAACAGGGCCTCCGCGTCCGCGACCAGCTGTTCTTCGCCGGAGCGGTCATAGGTGTAATCGCTTTTGAAATACTCGGTGTCCACGCTGGTTGCCGTGGGGTCCACCTCAATTTTTGAAGTGGAGGCCATGAGCAGCGTGTTCACCACGGGCTCGAAATAGTTCGCCACCATTGTGCCGACGATGGCGATCACCAAAAGCACCGCGGATACGCCGGTGAGGATGGTCCACAGCTTTTGATGACCCTTCTGCTTTGCCATTCCAAATTCCTCCTTCCCCCTCTCCGCGCTCGGGAGACGGGCTGTAATTGTGCCCCTGATTTATCAAAGGACACAATCATCTTAACACCGGCGGATAAAATTTGGGCGTTTTTGTGATAAGCTGTCGCAGAAACAGGCAACAAAGTGGGTCATGACCAATTCACACAAAAACGCAGCAATTTATCACAGCAAAGACAATTCGGCCCGATTTTATCGCGAGAGAGCCGGCTGTTGTTTACAGTGTTCACATGTCCTTCCGCCATGGTGTCCGCCTGGCTGCCGATATACCGCGCCCCACAAAATGATATTTACAATCGGTCAAGACCGTGGTATCATATAAAGTCGTTGGAGTTTTTCCATGTATGTGGAGTTTTTCCACGTATGCGATATGAAAATGAGGAGTGTTCCTTTATGAGCCGTATGGTCGGTACCGTATCCCGGGGCATCCGCACCCCCATTATCCGCAGTGGGGACGATCTGGTGGAGATCGTGACCACTTCCCTGCTGGAAGCCGCCGCCGAGGACGGCTTTGCCCTGCGCGACCGGGACATTGTGGCCATGACTGAGGCCATCGTGGCCCGGGCCCAGGGCAACTACGCCACCGTGGACGAAATTGCCGAGGATGTCCGGGCCAAGCTGGGCGGGGAGACGGTGGGCGTGATCTTCCCCATCCTCAGCCGCAACCGCTTCGCCATCTGCCTGCGGGGCATCGCCA
>CANOBV010000019.1 GCA_947564255.1 uncultured bacterium
AGGGTCATGCCCCCCTCCACCAGCTTGGCGGGGATGAGCACCGCGTTGGCCGACCCCAGCAGCGTACCCAGCAGGGAGGTGGCCCCCACCGGGACGGCGATGGACAGGAGCCGCTTTCCGCTGATATCCATCCCCGGCTCTCCAGGCGGGAAGCGCCGCCAGTGCCGCCGGAACAGCAGGGTGAGGGCGCAGGCGGAAAACACCTCGCACAGCACCATGCCCAGGGCGATGAGGCCCACCGTCTCCTCGGCGGACCGGGGGAGCAGAGTAATGAGCAGACCCAGCACCGCCCCCGCCCGGATGAGCTGCTCGGCGGTCTCCACGGCGGCGGGGGGCCGTACCCGTCCGATGCCGTAAAAGCAGTGCTTGTGGAGGTTCTCCACCCCGGTGAGCAGCATACACGGCACCATCACCACCACGCCCAGCCGGGTGCGGGCGTCCCCCAGCAGGTAGACGGAGATGGGGTCGGACAGGGCCGCCACCGCCAGCCCCAGGGGAACGGCAATAAACAGAAAATTTCTCAGCGCCCGGCGGAGCACCAGCCGCACCGTGCCGCTGTCCCCCAGGGCATGGTAGCGGGCGGACAGGGTGGACACCGCCACCGTCAGCCCCACGGCGGTCACCGACATGAGCATGGAGTACACCGGCATCACCAGCTGATACAGCCCCATGGTCTCCGCGCCGATGAGCCGGGAGACCATCATGCGGTATAAAAATCCCACCACCTGGGAAAACAGGCCGGTGGCGGTGAGCAGCAGAGTCCCTGCCATAATCGTGGACAAAGGCTCGCCCCCCTTCACAAGGATGAGTTCCTCTCTCATCCTATGAAAGGGGGCTTGTCAGACATGTACGCTATTGGTCCGTCAGCCGGGTCAGAGACCCGGTGACGCAGTCCAAGTAGTATTTGGCGGTGTCGGTGGACACCAGCCACACCGGGGAGAGCCGCACCCCACCGGACAGGGACTGGACCGTCCCCCGCCAGCCAGGCTCCATGGAGCGGATGGCGGTGCACACGTCGCCGATGGCGGCGATCTCCTCGGAAAAGCGCATCAGCGCCGTGGGCAGGGCAAGGATTTCCCCCGCCTCCGCCGTCCCGGTCTGGGCGGTGAGCAGCGTCCCCTGGACGGAGTACAGAAGATTATAGTAGTATACGACCTCCACCTCGCAGGAGAACACGGGGACCCCGTTCCACCGCTGCCGGAACCGCACCCGGGTCCACTCGCCCTCCTCCGTCACGCCAATCCGCTCCCCGTCCACGCCCATCCGCTTTAGCAGCTTAGAGGCGTGGCGCTCCAGGTCCTCCGTAATGAACTGGTTGGGGTTGTCGGCCATCTTCGCGGACAGCTCGCCCCCCGACCGGACCGTCAGCTCCCCATTGCCGCCCTGGTAGAGGTACAGCCCGCCCCCCTGGTTTTCCGCCCGGACCTCCCCCGGGCTCAGAAGGGCCTGGGCCATTTGCAGCTCCCGGGCCAGGTCCCGCTCCACCGACCGGGGGGAGAGGTCCGCCGCCGGGGCGCAGGCGGACAGGTCCACCGTGATGCCGCCCCTTTCCAGCACCTGGACAGTCTGCTCCAGCGCTGTGCGCTCATAGCTCTCGGCTTCCTTCCGCCGGCTTCCCGCCAGCACCAGCAAAAAGCCGTTGACCACCAGCAGAATGAGGATGATGATATTTTTCAGCTTCTGCCATTCCAAGCGGCGCTCCGCCTCCCTTCATTCCGCCACCCAGACCGGAGACACTGAGGCGCCCCCTCCGTCCTGGTACCGCACCGCCAGCTCCCGCCCCTCCCGGGACAGGTCGGGCAGCATGGCCGCCGCCTTGTCCACCGGGAGCAGCAGGGTGTGCTGGCCGTTGACGGCGTAGCTGCGCAGGCGCAGGGTAAACTGGGTGATATATCCGTCCCGAACCAAAAACTCCGCCGCCCAGCCCTTTTCTCCCAGATAGACCGCGCTGCCGTTCAGCAGATAGCCAAAGCGAACATATATCTCCCCTCCCGGCTCCTGGCGGGCGGATATGAGATACAGCCGGGCCTCGCCGCACAGCGGCCCCAAGGCGGCTTCCGCCAGGGCGCGGGCGCCGTCCGTCCCTGCGGCCAGCCCTTCGCCCACAGGATATTTCTCCCGCTGAGCCGCCCGGTATGTCACCACTCCACCGCCGCCCACCACCAAACGGTCCCCTCCGTCCAGGTACACCTCGCCGCCGCTCACCGGAGCGTGGCTCTGGCCGCTGAAGGACAGGGTCTCCAGCAGCGCCAGCACCTCGGCCTCTCCTGCCAGGGGTACAGACGCGTCATATCCGGTTCCCGCCTGCTCTCCCTCCGTAATGAGGGTATAGGGGGCCAGCCGCCGGGCCAGCGTCTCGTCCTCAAAGGCGAAATACGCCCCATTCACGGCCGCTCCCTCCACCGCCGGGTCCAGATGAAGCGCCTGGGTGAGGGCGGTGGCGCAGGAGTAAAACCGTCCGTCCCGGCCATCCTGCCAGCACAAAAGCACCTGGTCTTCCTCGCCGGCGCACAGCAGCAGCCGCCGGGCGCGCCCCTCCAGGGCGCGCTGCCCCATCCCCTGGAACCAACGCTCCAGCACAGCCAGCGGCGCCTCCCCGCCGAAATCAAAGTAGATTGATTTGCCCGCCACGCATTTGCGCCACTGCTCCTCCGCCATGGCCTGGGGCTCTCCGGCGGAGGCCAGCGCGTCCCCCAGCAGCACGCCCAGAGGGGGAAACAGCTCCTCCAGCCGTTCATCGTCGTACTGCACGCCGCAGCGCCCCCCCTCTCCCGTGACGGCCAGACGGACGGGGAGCATGGCGGTGGTGCGCTCTTCGGCGGAGCCGCCCACACCGGAGCTCTCCTGGGGGGCGAGCAGGTCGCCCACCCCGCTGTCCTGAACCAGCGGGGTCATAGCCAGCAGCCATGCCGCGGACAGGGTGAGCAGAACAATGGCGGCATCCTTCCCCAGCTCAACCCAGCGCCGTTTATTCCACATGAGCGGGCACCTCCCGGGGGCCCTGGATGGGCAGCTCCATGCAGATGGTCAGCCCCGGCTCGTCCTTGTCCACCAGATACAAGCTCCCCTCGTGGCGGAGCATAATCTCCTGGGCGATGGACAGCCCCAGCCCCGTGCCGCCGGACTGGCGGGAGCGGGCCTTGTCCACCCGGTAGAACCGCTCGAAAATGCGGTCCCGGTCCTCCTGGGGGATGCCGATGCCGTTGTCGTCCACCTCCATCCACACCCTGTCTTTGGCCAGCCCCGCCGAGATGACGATATGGCCCCCGTCGGGGGTATATTTGATGGCGTTGGACACGATGTTCATCATCACCTGCATGACCCGTTCCCGGTCCGCCCGCACCTGGGGCAGGAAATCGGGCATAGCCAGTTCCACAGTGTGGGAGTGGTTTTGGGCGTCCATCAGGATGGCCTGATAGGTGTCGTCCACCGCCTTGGCGAAGGGAAACCAGGTGAGGCGCAGCTCACTGCGCCCGGAGTCGAACCGGGACAGGGTGAGCAGGTCCTGCAAAATATGGGCCATCCGGTCCGACTCATTGAGGATGACGCCCAAAAATTTGCGCTCCATTTCAGGGGGCAGGTCTCCCACCCCGTCGTCCAGCGTCTCGGCATAGCTTCGGATGTTGGTCAGCGGGGTGCGCAGCTCGTGGGACACGTTGGCCACAAAATCCTTGCGCATCTGTTCGGCCTCCCGCTGCTCAGTGACGTCATGGATCAGCACCAATACGCCGCCCTGGTTGGCCCGGGCAAAGGGGGCCAGCAGCAGCTCCAGATACCGCCCGTCCACCGTCCGGGAGCCTGCCAGATGGCCGTCCGCCGCCTCCGCCTGCTGGAAGGTGAACAGGTCGCCGAACAGCTCCTCATAGCGGTCCTCCTGGGTGAAGGTACGCCCCAGCAGCCGCGCGGCGGCGGGGTTTACATGGATCATCCGCTGTTCCCGGTCAAAGGCCACCACCCCGTCCGCCATATGGAGGAACAAGGTGTCCAGCTTGTTCCGCTCGTTTTCCACGGCGGCGATGGTGGACTCCAGCTGCTGGGCCATGGCGTTGAAGCTCTCGGTGAGCTGGCCGATCTCGTCGCCGGAGGTCACCTCCAGCTTACGGGAGAAGTCTCCCCTGGCCACCTCCTCAATGCCGTCGCTCAAACGCTGGAGGGGGGTCACCATGGTTTTGGACAGCAGAAAGGACAGCAGCACCGAGATGATGAGCCCCAGCACCAGAGCCTCCATAATGAGGGAAAACATCTCGCCGTTGAGGCTCCGGGCAGTCTCCCGGTTATCCAGGATATAGACGATATAGGGCTGGCCGCCCCGGGTGATGGGGATGGCGGCGTCCATATAATCGGCGGTGACGCTGCTGTCAACACCCGGCTGCCCCAGCAGGGCGGACGAGATATTGGGGGTGACGGCCACTCCTCCCTCCGGTTCCGGGGCAGACCCGCCCAGGCACCGTCCGGTGGTTCCGTCCAGCACGTAGAAATTGCGGTTGCGCCTGTCCACCCCCAGAATGCCCGCGTAGGCGTCCAGCAGCTCCACCATGGCCGCGCCGTCCTCCTTCTCTTCCGTGGCGGTCCGAAGGTCCCGGATAAAATCGTTGTCCTGGGAAAAGGCTCCGATAATCTGGCTGTAAAACTCGTCAATATAGTAGCCGGTGACCGAATTCATCAGAAACGCGCCCACCACCACCATCAGGGAGACAATGAGCAGTACCATGATGAGCACCAGCTTGATGTGCAGGCTTTTGCGCATGGGCGCACCTCCTTTCCCTCCTGCGCGCGGCGCAGGCGCCGCCCTCCGGGGGCGTTACGCGCCGAACGCGTAGCCCAACCCGCGGCGGGTGATGATGAACTCGGGAGCGGCGGGGTCGTCCTCCAGCTTCTCACGCAGGCGGCGGATGGCCACGTCCACCGCCCGCACATCGCCCACATAACCCTCGTAGTTCCACACCTGCTCCATCAGCGATTCCCGGGACACCGCCTGCCCCCTGCTGGAGGCCAGGGTTTTGACCAGCTCGTATTCCCGCTGGGTCAGGTCCAGGGCCTCGCCGTCTTTGTACACCAGCATAGCGTCCAGGTCCACCTGCACCCGCCCCAGCTCCAGCCGGTTGGCGGCGGTTCTGGGGTCGGCCTTCGTCAGCATCTCCGTGCGGCGGATATTGCTCTTCACCCGGGCCAGCAGCTCCCGCATGGAGAAGGGCTTGGTGATATAATCGTCCGCCCCCAGCTCCAGCCCCAGGACCTTGTCCGTCTCCTCCTCCCGGGCGGTGAGCATGATGATGGGGGTCGCCCTTCCCTGTTCCCGCAGGGTGCGGCACACCTGGAAGCCGTCCATCTTGGGCAGCATCAGGTCCAGCAAAATCAGGTCCGGGTCCTGCTCCAGGGCCAGCCGCAGGCCCGCCGCCCCGTCCAGCGCCTCCAGCGTGGCATATCCCTCCCGCTGGAGGTTGAAGGTGAGGATGTCCACGATATTGCGCTCGTCCTCCACCACCAGAATTTTCTTACCCATTGGCTTCCTCCCGCATGAGCTTTTCCGCGCGGAACAGGGCGGCCACCGTTTTCGCGTCGTTTATCCGTCCGTCCGCGGCCTGGCACAACGCCTCCTGGAAAGGCATTTTGAAGGGCTCCAGAAACTCGTCCTGGTCCAGATGCCGCTCCCCCGCGTGCAAGTCCCGGGCCAGATAGAGGTACAGCATCTCATCGGTATACCCTACGCTGGGCATGATATAGCCCAGGGCGTCCCACCGGCCGGCCACCGCGCCGACCTCCTCCTTCAGTTCCCGCCTGATGGCGTCCGCAGGGTCCTCCCCCGGTTCCAGCTTGCCCGCAGGAATCTCCAATACCACCTTGTGGTAGGGATAGCGGAACTGGCGCTCCAGATATACGTTACCCTCCTTGTCCAGGGCCACCACCGCCGCGCCGCCCGGATGGTGGACGAACTCCCGGATCGACCTGCCGCCGTTGACCAGCTCCACCTCGTCCCGGTATACCTTCAGCAGCCGCCCGTCGAAAACCTGATGGCTGCCCAACGTTTTCTCCATCAATTCCACATCAAAAACCTCCCGCCTGATTATTTTCACGCTTCAAGACATTTTACCACACCGGATGAAAAATAGAAAGCCGGAAAGTCAGATTTTCCCGGGAAATCAGGGGATTGTCATTTTGTGTCCAATACCGTATAATATCCCCATTGAGGTGATTTCCATGAATGTAAAGACCATATTGGCCGCCCTGCAGGGCGTGGCGGCCTACAAAGATGTTCTCACCCTGCCGGTGATGGAGCGGGCCCTTCGGCTGCTCACCAGCGCCGCCCAGGGGGACGGGCTGGGCGGTTTGGAGGCGTACACCGACCTGTTTTACCAGCTCCGGGTGGAGGGCCAGCCCGGCTTGGGCCACTGGCTGGGCCAGGCCCTGCGGTGGTCGGAGGGACCCTATCCCCTGCTGGCCGAGCGCGGAGACCGGGACCCGGCCTTGGAGCAGGCGGCAAAGCTGGACATCTCCGCCTTCGAGCTTCTTGCCAGCGTGGACTGCGACAAGTGGCTGGCCCACCTGGGCAGGCTGCTGGACAGCAGTTACCAGGGCGTGCTCACCGGGCTTCCCCGGTGGCAGCGGGGGGTGCCCTTCTCTTTTGACCAGCTCACCGAAGCCTACCGCAAAGAGGGCGCGGGACAGTTCGCCCGCTGCCGCGCCTTTGTGTGGGAGAGCGGGAGGCTCATCCCGGTGGACCACCCGGACTGCCCCTCCTCGGACCAGCTGCTGGGCTACGGTGAGCAGCGGGCCGAGGTAGAGCGCAATACCCGGGCCCTGGCAGAGGGTAAATACGTGAACAACGTACTCCTCTACGGGGAGAGCGGCACGGGCAAATCCGCCACGGTGAAGCACCTGCTCACCCTGCCCGGCATGGAGGAGCTGCGGCTCATTGAGGCGGACAAGGCAGACCTGGGCGGCCTGCCCGCCCTGATCCGGAAACTGGACGGGCGTCGGCAGAAGTTTATCGTGTTCATCGACGACCTCACTTTCGACCGGGACGACCCTACATACTCCGTGCTGAAAACCATTCTGGAGGGGGGCGTGGAGCGCCGGCCCCAAAACGTGGCGGTCTATGCCACCTCCAACCGCCGCCATCTGGTGCGGCAGACCATCTCCGAGCGGGCGGGGGATGAGATGGACCGGTCCGAGACCATCCGGGAAAAGACCTCCCTCGCCGACCGGTTCGGGGTGCGGGTGCTGTTTCAGGGGCTGACCAAGCCGGAATTCCTGGCCCTGGTGGACATGCTGGCGGCCCGGAACGGCGTGGACCTGCCCCAGGAGGAGCTCCACAGCCGGGCGGTGGCCTGGGAGCGGTTCCACGGCGCTCAGACCCCTCGGACCGCACTGCAGTTCATCCTGTCTCTGTAAAAATCTGTATTCAGGAAGGACTGATTAAATCGGCAAGAGTGATTTGCGAGAGATTTTTCGCCACAGCAAGGCGTGATTTCGCAGGAATAATTGTGTTTATTGCAAGAAATCACAACGAAGCCGGGGCGGAAAAGATCTGCAAAGCACCGCAGACCCATTTAATCAGTGCTTCCTTAACAGCCGAAACCGCCGGATGGACGAGGGTTTTCCCCTTTCCTTACGTAAAAAAGCGTGATGCCGGGCATCACGCTTTTTTACGTGCTTCAATTATTCACGCCGTCATGGCTCACTCCTCGGGCGCTTTCCCTATCATCGTCACCGTCCCGGAGGATACGGTATACTCCCTTCCGTCGTCTCCGGCCACCCGCAGGGCAAAATTTTCATCCACCCCTGCGGCAGTCCCGGTGAGGCAGGTTCTCTCTCCGTCGAAGCTCACCCGCCGGCCCAATGTAATGCAGTGCGTCCGGTAGCGGTTCAGATAGTCCGCCCGCTTTGCCGGAAATTCCCGGTTCAGCTTGTCCATCGCCTCCAGCAGGCACACGGCCAGACGGTTTTGCTCCACCGGAAAGCCCTCCAGCTTCAGGGAGGTGGCGACGTTCTCCAGCCCCTGGGCACGGAAGGTTTCGGCAGTCTGATACATGTTCACCCCCATGCCCGCCACCACGTAGTCGGGCTCGCCGCTCTCCCCCAAAAAGGACAGCTCAGTGAGGATGCCGCACAGCTTTTTCCCGTTCAGATACAAATCATTCAGCCATTTGATATCCACCGGGGCCCCGCTGGCCTTTTCCACCGCCTCACGGGCGGCCACGCCCACCCACCCCGTCAGGGTCAGCAGGTCCCGCAGGCTGGTGAACGCGGGCCGCAGCAGTACCGACAGGTACAGTCCGTCCCCTTTGGGGGACTGAAACGACCGCCCATGGGTGCCCCGGCCGCCGGACTGCTCCTCGGCCAGCAGGGCGGTCCCCATGGGTGCGCCCGCCGCGGCGCGGGCTTTCAGCTGGGTGTTGGTGGAGTCCACCGAGGGCTCCACCAACACCTTCCCCGCGAATATATTGTCTTTGCCCAGCCGGGCGGAGATGTAGGGCGCGGACAGGGCGGGAGGCGGCCCCGCCAGCCTGTATCCCTTCCGGGTGGAGGACTCAATGGGCCAGCCCGCCCCGCGCAATGCTTCAACCTCTTTCCAAACCGCCGCCCGGGTGACTCCCAGGGCGCGGCTCATCTGCTCGCCGGAGAGGTATCCCTCTCCCTCGGCCAGCAGGGCGGCCACCTGTTCCCGTTCCATCACCCCGACCTCAATTCTGTTCCAGGCTGTCCGTCAGGACAAACGTGACCTGACGCTCCTCCCCATCCCGCAGGACGGTGCAGGTCAGTTCTCCGTCCACTCCGGTGCGGTAGAGCACCCGCCGAAGCTCCACCAAGGTAGCCACCTTCGTGCCGTTGGCGGCGACGATTAAGTCGTCCTCCCGCAGTCCCGCCTCCCGGGGGGCCTCTCCGGTGACCTCCGCCACCCGGATTCCCCGGCGGCCGTCCACCTCGGCGGCGCTGCACTGTATCCCGATGGCAGGACGCCAGCTTTTGCCGGTGGCCAGTATGTGGTTCAGGAATGGAACGGCGTCGGTAATCGGGATGGCCAGTCCGATGTTTTCAATGACCACTGCGTCCTCCACCGCGTCCCCGGTCTCCCGGGACAGCCCGGTGATCTTGGCGCAGGTGATGCCCACCACCTGACCGGAGGTATTGAGCAAGGCCCCGCCGGAATTTCCGGGATTAAGAGGGGCGTCGGTCTGGATCAGCCCCAGGGAGCCGTTTGATTTGCTGTTGTCCTGGTCCAGCTCCCGGTCCAGAGCCGACACAATGCCCGTGGACATGGAGCCCGTCAGATAGCCCATGGGATTGCCCACGGCGTACACATGGTCGCCCACCATCAGCTCGTCGGAGTCGCCCAGCTGGGCGGGGGTAAGCTCCACGCCCTCAGGGTCGAATTTCAGCACGGCCAGGTCAAAATCCTCGTCAAAGCCAATGACCCCGGCCTCAAAGGAGCGTTCCGTGCCGTCCAGCAGCACCACCTGAATGGACACCGTCTCGTCAATGATATGGTAGTTGGTGACCACATAGCCCGATTGGGCGACCACCACGCCCGTGCCCACGCTGGCGCCTTCAAAGCGGTTGGCGTGGACGGCCTCCACACACACCAGGGTGGGCAGGGCGGCCTGATACGCCTCCCTGCCGGAGAGGGCGGGCCCTGCGGCGCGGACCGACAGCGATACCGACGGGTCCGGGTCTTCCCAGGGCAGGTCGTCGGGGGACCAGTCGGAGTCGCCGTTGTCCAGATAGCGGCTGACCCAGGGACGCGGGTCGTCGGGCAGGGCAGGCCTGGCCTGGGCGATGATATCGGCGATGCCGTTTACAGCCCAGAAACAGATTACGCCCAGCAAAGACAGGCACAGTACAATGGACACCAGCGGGACGATCCATCGCCGGGGCGAGCGCTTTTTGTCCGTCCGGAGCGGCCTTGCCGGACCGGGCGGTATGGGGGGCGGCTGAGCGCCCGGCCCCTGGGGCCACCGATGCTTGAGATAGTTGTCCATAGTCGGTCCTCCGATCAAAAGAATGGGCGCCGGGCCTTCTTTTTCTTTCTGAAGAAAGAAAAAGAAGCAAAAAGAAAGACTTTTAGACTGTTTTTATAGGGGAATTGCGGTTTATGCCCGCGTCATGGTAAAGATGAACTTGGTCACGCCGTCCTCGCTGACGCAGGTGATGTTCTCCTTGTGGCTGTTGAGGATGGTCTTGACAATATACAGCCCCAGGCCTACCCCGTCCCGGTCGGCGGAGCGGGAGTGGTCGGTCTTGTGAAACCGGTCGAATACCAGGGACTGTTCCTCGGGCGGGATGGTCTCTCCCTGGTTGCTGATGGTGACGGTGGCCTTGGGCCCCTTGACGGTGACGCCCAGCCCCAGCACACCCCCCTCTTTGGAGAACTTGATGGCGTTGTCCAGCAGATTGTAGCACACTTGGGTAATGGCGTCCTGGTCCCCCCATACGGGGACGGGTTCGTCCTCGGGAAGCCGGGCGTCTACCTCCAAATGCTTGGCGTTCACCTTGCTTTCCAGGGTGACCAGGGCGCGGACCAGCGTTTCACACATGTCAAACTGCTGCTGCGCGGCCCGCTCGTCGGACTGGATGCGGGACAGGTCCAGCATAGAACGCACCAGCCGGGACAGCCGCCTGGTTTCGGAGGAGATGATTTGAAGGTAGTGCCGCTCCTGCTCCGGCGGGATGGTGCCGTCCAGAATGCCGTCGGCAAAGCCCGCGATGGTGGTCATGGGGGTTTTGAGCTCGTGGGACACATTGGCGATGAATTCGCTGCGCCGCTGTTCGCTCTTGGACAGGGAGTCGGCCATGACGTTGAACGCGTCGGCCAGCTCTCCCACCTCGTCCCGGCGGGGCCCCACGTCCACCCGCACGTGCAGCTGGCCCAGGCCGAACTGCCGGGCCGCGGCGGCGATCTCTTTGATAGGCTGGGACTGGCGCATACTGGTCACCGAGCTGATGATGGCGGCGATGAGGATGACGGCCAGGGTAGTGACCAGCAAAATGGCGAACAGGTCCCGCCACACCCCGCTGATGTTGGAGGCGGAGGAGGACACCAGCACCAGCCCCTGGAGATAGTCCGTACCGTCGATGGCCGTGGTGATGGGCAGGCCCACCAGATAGCGCGGTTCGGCATACAGCCCGTCCAAGGTGGTCATGCCCATGCAGGAACCGTTTACGATTTCCTCCACCTTCTGCTGGGGCAGGCTGGCGTACTGCAGGTCCGTCAAGGCGGCGTCGCCGCTGGTGGCATAGACGATAACTCCCTCTGGAGTGGCCACCATGACATGGGAGTCGGACACCTTGGCCACCGAGGCCAGATAGCTCTGGAACGCGTCGGTTTTCCACACCAGACCCCCGCCGGCCATAGGCGCCTGGATGGACTCGGTGGTGAACTGGGCGATATATTCGGCATTGCGGCCCAGAGTGTCCTTTTTCTCCCGGATGGTGTACTGGTAGCTCAGCGTGGCAAAGGACGCCCCCAGCATGAGGAAGGACAGCAGCACCATGCCCACCATGGTGGCGAACTGGCGGCCGTACATGGTTTTCATGAGTTGGTGACCTCGAACTTATACCCCACGCCCCACACGGTTTTCAGGGACCACTGCTC
Organism: uncultured bacterium; assembly: GCA_947564255.1. GTDB lineage: Bacteria > Bacillota > Clostridia > Oscillospirales > Oscillospiraceae > Enterenecus. The sequence goes on from CANOBV010000019.1 coordinate 11,594, forward strand.
GGACACGCCCTCCAGCTTCTCCCGCAGGCGCTTGATGTGCACGTCCACCGTGCGGCTGTCGCCGAAATAATCGAACCCCCACACCTCGTCCAGCAGCTGGTTGCGGGTGAACACCCGGTTGGGGGCGGAGGCCAGGTGGAACAGCAGCTCCAATTCTTTTGGCGGGGTGTCCACCCGTTTGCCGTCCACCAGCAGCTCGTAGGAGTCCAGATTGACCACCAGCTTGTCGAAGCTGAGCCGTTTTTCCGGCTGCTCCTCCTCGCCGAAACGGCGGAGCACCGCGTGGATGCGGGCCAGCACCTCTTTGGTTTCGAAGGGCTTGGTGATGTAATCGTCCGCCCCCATCTCCAGGCCGGACACTTTATCCTCCAGCTCCCCTTTTGCGGTGAGCATGATGATGGGCACTTTGGAGGTCTCACGAATCTTGCGGCACACCGACCAGCCGTCCATGGAGGGCAGCATGATGTCCAGCATCACAAGGTCGGGCTGAACGGCGTGGAATTTCTCCAGCCCCTCCAGACCGTCCCCGGCCACGTGGCAGGTCATCCCCTCCTTTTCCAGGTAAAGCCGGAGCAGATCGGCAATGTTTTTATCGTCTTCTACAATGAGGACACTGCGGGGCATTCAGACCACCCTTTCGTCAATATGCGCAGAGCCGCCGTGAACAGGCGCGGCGCGGCAGCTTCAGTCTTTCGTTATTATAAGCCGGACAGCGACAGAATTCTATAGAAAATTGTTAAATTATTAATTTTTTACGGGACACCGCCCCTCCAAGAATCCCCGGGCAAATGCGCCCGAAGTGCTTTGCGGGTCTTTCTCGCAAACCGCTCTTTCCAATTTATTCAGGGGGTCTTTACAAAACGTGCGAACGGTCCACCACAATGGAGGGGCGGCACCCCGGCTCCCGCTCCAGCAGTTTTTCCGTCAGAGCTCCGCGCACCTCATCATCGGACAGAGCCACACCATAGGATGCCACCACGTCAAAAGAAATTTCTCCGCCTTCGCCGCAGCGGAAGTCGTGAACTGTGGCGGCGGGGTCAATCTCTTGAGCCAGCTCCTCTACCAGCGCCCGCAGCCGCTCCAGCCGGGGGTCGCCCCGCTCCACCGGGTCCATGTGGATAACCGCCTCCAACCCGAACCGGGCCCCCAGCTCCCGCTCCGTTCGGTCGATCACGTCGTGGAGGGCCACCAGGGAACCGTCGGCGGGTACCTCGGCGTGGACCGACATCATCCTCCGTCCGGGACCGTAGTCGTGAATGATCAGGTCGTGGACCCCCAGAACGCTGGGGTCACTGAGGATGAGCGCCTCAATATCCGCCACCACGGCGGGGTCGGGAGGCGTGCCCAGCAGGGGATCCAGCGTGTCCCGGGCCGCCCCCCAGCCGGTGCGCAGGATGAGCGCCGCCACCAGCAGGCCCAGCCAGCCGTCCAGCTGAATGTGGAAAAAGTGGGAGACGGCCAGACCAGCCAGCACCGCCGACGTGGCCAGCACATCGGACCGGGCGTCCGCCGCGGCGGCGGACAAGGCGGGAGATTGGGCCCTCCGCCCCATTTCAGCGTAAAACCAGCCCATCCACAGCTTCACCAGAATGGACAGGGCCAGCAGCCCCACGGCCAAAAGGCTCAAGGCGGCGGGTTTCGGCTGGAAGATTTTTTCCACCGACCCCCGGCCCAGCTCCACTCCCACCAGCAGGATGAGCAGGGACACCCCCAGCCCCGCCAGATACTCAATGCGGCCGTGGCCGAAGGGGTGGCGCTCGTCCGCCTTCTGGGCGGCCAGCTTGAACCCGGCCAAGGTGACTGCGGACCCGGCGGCGTCGGACAGGTTGTTGAAAGCGTCGGCGGTCACCGAGATGGCCCCGGTGAGGATACCGGCCAGCAGCTTGGCGGCAAAGAGCAGCAGGTTGAGTCCCAGCCCCACGCCCCCCGCCAGCAGACCGTACCGCTCCCGGACGATGGGGTCGTGGGTGTCTTGGTAGTGGGGGATAAAACGGCGCAGAAGCGCGTCCAGCATGACAATTTTCCTCCTTTCGCCTCCGACGGGCTCCTTTCTCTCACGCGAGAGAGCGGCGCTTTCATAGTATGCCCAATATGGGCCGGATAGCAATCTGCCTGGGCAGGGGCCCAGGCAGATGTTTTTATGAACTGGGGCGGCAGGCCCGGACAATTGAAAGGGGCGGCACCTGGCGCGGCAGCTTCATGCGAAAGACCATCTGGGGATGGCGGGGTTCGCGCAGCTCAAAGCCGTCCATGTCCCCCATCATGGGGGCGGTCAGGGGGAAAGCGGGTACGTCCGGCCCCACCACCTCGATTTCGTCCCCGGCGGCGAACTTGTTGCGCAGGGACAGCACGGCGTTCCCCAGCGGGTCGCAGGACCGGACCACGGCCAGCACCTGCCAGTCCCGGACGTACCGGGCGGAGTCGGTGTACTGCCCCGGCCGGTCGAACCAGAACCCGGTGGAGTAGTGCCGGTGGCTCACCTTGTCCACCTCCGCCCGCCAGAGCGGGTCCAGGGGACAGCCCGCCGCCGCCGCGTCCACAGCGCGGCGGTAGGCGGCGGTAGTCATGGCGGCGTAATAGGCGCTCTTGGCCCGCCCCTCGATTTTCAGGGAGTCCACCCCGACGGCCATGAGCTCCGGAATGTGGTCGATCATGCACATGTCCCGGCTGTTCAGGATGAAGGTCTCCCCGTTTTCCTCGAAGACGGGGAAGTATTCGCCGGGGCGCTTCTCCTCCATCAGGGCGTACTGGTAGCGGCAGGGCTGGGCGCAGGCCCCCCGGGAGGCGTCCCGCCCGGTCATATAGTTGGACAGTAGGCACCGGCCCGACCAGCTCACGCACATGGCCCCGTGGACGAAGCACTCCACCTCCAGCCCCCTGGGGGCCTTCGCCTTCAGCTCGGCCACCTCTTCCAGAGACAGCTCCCGGGCCAGGATCACCCGGGAGGCCCCCAGCTCGTGCCAGACCCGGGCCGACTCATAGTTGGTGATGCCCGTCTGGGTGGACATGTGGATCTGGACATGGGGGGCGTGGCGCCTGCACAGGTCCAGCACCTCCGGCCCGGCGGCAATCACCGCGTCCGCCCCGATGCCGTCCAGATACTCCAGATACTCCGGGAGCTTGGCCACCTCATCGTTCCGGGCCAGCGTGTTGCAGGTCACGTGGACCCGCACCCCCTTGGCGTGGGCGGCCCTCACCGCCTGGGCCAGACCCTCCCGGTCGAAGTTCCCGGCAAAGGCCCGCATCCCAAAGGAGTTTCCTGCCAGATACACCGCGTCCGCGCCATAGGCCAGGGCCATGTCCAGCCGCTCCCGGTCTCCGGCGGGGGAGAGCACCTCCGGCTTAGCCGCCATTGCCCTGGTAGCGCTGGACCAGCGCGTCATGCTCGGCGTAGGTGCGGGTGAACTCGTGGCGCTTGGTCTCCGGGTTGAGGACATAGAAATAATAGTTGGTGCTGTCCGGATTCATGGCGGCCATCAGGGAGGCCATGCCGGGATTGGAGATGGGCCCGGCGGGCAGGCCCTGGTATTTGTAGGTGTTATAGGGGGAGTCGATCTCCCGGTCCGCCAGGGTGGGCACCTTGCCGCCGTTCAGATAGACCAGCGTGGCGTCGATCTGGAGGTAGCCCACCGTCTCCGCCTGGGGATTGGTCAGCCGGTTGTAGATGACGGAGGAGATGACGCGGTAGTCCTCGCTGTCCGTCTCCTTTTCGATCATGGAGGCGATGGTGACGATGTCATGCAGAGAATACGGGGCATCTTCAGCGGCCAGGGCGGGCATATACTCGTCCATTTTGGCATCAAAATTCACCAGCATTTTATTGATGACATACTTGGGGTTCTCCCCGAGCTCAAAGGTGTAAGTGTCGGGGAACAGATAGCCCTCCAGCCGGTGGTAATTCCCCAGGGGCCGGTCTTTCAGCCAATCAAAGGCGTAATCGTAGTTGGCGGCCATGTCACGGAGCTTGTCCACCGAGGTCACCCCACGGTCGTCCAGCAGTTCAAAGACCTGGTCGATGGTGAGGCCCTCCTTGATGGTGATGTCCGTGGTCAGCCGGGTCGAGGAGGACGCGCTCATGCTGGACACCAAGGCATGGTAGTCCATTTCGCTCTTCAGCTCATATCTTCCGGGGGCAATCTTGTCCTCGGCGTGGGAGAAAGCGGCGTAGAGTTTGAAGAGGAACTTATACTCAATGAGCCCCTTCTCCTCCAGCAGGTCCACCACATCGGAGAATTGGGTGTCCTCGTCGATGGTGATCTCAATAGTGGCCGGCTCCTTGTTAAGGCCCAGCAGGTCACAGGCCCACACCCAGCCCACTGTGGACAGCACGGCGGAGCCGCCGATGACCAGCAGAACATATAAAAACGCTCCCGCCACTCTGGCCGCGGCGCTCCTCCGCCGCTTGGTGGCCCGCCGCGTGTGGGACTGAGAGGGCTCCCGCTGGGGCTGGCCCTGAGGAGGGCGGCGCTGCTGGCCCTGAGACTGCGGCGGCCGGGGCTGGCCGTAGTGGGGCTGACGCTGACCCTGTTCAGGCCGAGGCTGAGACGGACCTCGTCCAGCCGTACGGCGTTCATCTGCCATATAATTCACTCCTTTAGCATCCGGGCGACGCCCGGCAGAGGGGTAACCAATTTTTGACCCCCCACATAGTATAACACGGAAACGGAAAGAGAGCCGGCCGCAGGGCCGGACGCCACGGGGCTCGGCTCCGGCGCCGCAGTATTTCTCCCTGCGGCGTCCGAGCCGGTCTCTGTGACCGGGAAACCAAGGTGTACGGGGGCCGCCCCCGGCGCCGCCGGAGGCGGCGTCAGGGCCGGTCTCTGTGACCGGGACATCAAATGTGAGGTGACAAAATCATGTGTTGTGGTAACAATGGTGGTTTCGGCGGGGGCTGCTGGTGGATCATCATCCTGATTCTCATCCTGTGCTGCTGCTGCGGCGGCGGTAACAGCTGGGGCGGCAATAACAACGGCTGTTGCTGCTGCTGCTGTGGCGGCAACAATAACGGCTGCGGCTGCGGTTGTGGCTGCGGCAACAACAATGGCTGCGGCTGCAACGACGGTTGTTGCTGAGCCGCCGCAACTACTATACCCATGGGCGGAGGGCAAATGCCCTCCGCCCTCTCTATTCCTCAATCAGGACAAGCTTCACCGGTACGTCGAACTCCTCCCGGGGCATGTGGTCTATCAGCCGGTTGGGCCGGCACACGGACACCGTCAGGCCGGTAAAGTCCGCCAGCCAGCGGTCATAATATCCTCCGCCCCAGCCCAGGCGGTAGCCCTCCCGGTCGCACATCAGATGGGGGATAAGGGCCACCGCGATCTCCCCCTTCCCTATTACGGGACAATCCTGGTCCGGCTCGGGGATGCCGAAGCGGTTGGGAACCAGCTGGTCCACATCCAGCACCTGCCGGGCCTCCATCCCCCGGTGGGGCAGCACCACGGGAAGGGCCACCCGTTTACCCTTTTCCAGCAGGACCCGGATGAGGGGGAGAGTGTCCGGTTCCCGGCCGGTGCCGTAAAACACCATCACCGTGTCCGCCCCCTCCACCTCCGGGAGGGCCAGAAACCGCTCAAACAGCGCCTCGGCGTCCTCCTGGGGCAGGCCGGCGGCGTGGCGGCGCAGTTCCGCCTTGCGCTCCTTGCGGGTCATGGCACATAATCCAGCGCCTTGCGGACCCGCAGGGCGGCCTCAGCACCCACCAGCTGTTCCGCCAGGGCCAGGGCAAAGTCAAAGACGGTGCCGGGGGCCCGGCTTGTGATCAGGCCCTCTGTGACAACAACAGCGCAGGAGGCGGGGGCGGCTCCGGCGGCCTCCAGCTCTCCCTCCAGGCCGGGGTAGCACACGCAGGGGACACCCTGGGGCAGCAGCCCCGCCCGGGCCAGCAGGGTGGGGGCGGCGCAGATGGCGGCCAGCCAGTAATCACCGCTGGAGGCGGCCTGACGGACCAGGGCCATGGCCTCCGGGCTGTGTTCAATGGAGTCCACGCCTCCCATGCCGCCGGGGAGGACCACCATATCGCCCTTCTCCAGTTTGACCGCCTCCACGGGCAGGTCGGCTTTGACGGTGATATTGTGGGACCCGGTGACAAACTCATTGCCGATTCCCGTCAGCGTGACGGTGAGGTCCGCCCGGCGCAGCACGTCGGCGGCAACCAGGGCCTCGGCCTCCTCAAAGCCTTCGCCCAACAGGATATAGACCATAGAGCATCTACCTTTCATACCAATTGATATTCTTCAAGGGCCTTTAGAATAAACCGCCTGCGGCGATTGATTCAAACGCTCCTTTATTTTCCTCTCAGCCGCGCCCCCAGGGCGGACACCAGAAACAGCGGCAGCTTTGCCATGCGGCCGACCCGGGATGGCTCCTTCACCAGCCGGTACAGCCACTCCAGCCCCAGCTTCTGAAACCGCTCCGGGGCCCGCTCCACCTTGCCGGCGAACACGTCCAGCGATCCGCCCAGCCCGACGTACAGCCGCGCCCCGGCGGCTTCTCCATGGGCGGCGATCCACTTTTCCTGCTTGGGCGCCCCCAGGCATACGAACACCAGGTCGGCCCCGGCCTCCCGGACGGCGTCCACCACCGGGCCATCCTCCTTGAAGTAGCCGTCGCGGGCGCCGCACACCACCAGTCCGGGGTGAGCGGCGCGGAGGTTCACCGCCGCCTGTTCCGCCACGCCGGGGGCGGCCCCCAGCAGAAACAGCCGCTTGCCCGTCCCCGCAACCCGCTCCAGCAGGGCGGAGGCGAAGTCGATGCCGGGCACCCGTGCCCGGAGGGGGCGCCCCAAAATTTTAGCGGCGTAGACCACCCCCACCCCGTCGGGGAGGACCAGGTCCGCTTTGGACAGGATTCCGGCGAATTCGGGGTCCTTGCCCGCCCGCTGGACGATCTCCGGATTGGGGGTGACCACCAGGTGGGGCCGGTCCTCCTCCAGCATGGCCAGGGCCCGGTCCACCGCCTCGTCCATGGTCACATTGTCAAAGGCCACGCCCAGCACATCGGTGCGCATGGGACCCACTTCCTTTCAAATTATGCCCCCCAGGGCCGGGCGCACTGCCGGACAAATTCCCGGTACTGGGGATACACACGCTCCGGCATCAAGGCGATGACCCGCTGGAATGTGAAACGCTCCAGGAGACGGCGGACAAACCGCGCCCCCAGATAGTAGCCCGTATCCCCCCGACCGTGATAACGGCACCAGTCGCCGAAATACCGCTGGTTCTGGCGGGTCATAGCGGACAGGTCCCGGTCAAAATCGGCCAGGATTTGGGGAAAGTGCGCCTCACACCAGGCTAGCCAGCCTCCGCTGTCCTGATGAAACCAGCGGGAGTCCCCCACAAGGTCCTGCTCAAAGCACATGGCCGCGCCTTCGGTGAACAGCTGCCAGATAAAACCCTCCGGACCCTCCTCCGGGCCCTGGTCCAGCGCGCCGTGCCGCCGGTGATATATGTGGCCCAGCTCGTGGTAGACAAGGCCCGCCATGGCCTCCGGGCCCTGCCAGTTCAGCTCCAGGATTTTCTCAATTCCCAGCAGGACCACATCCCGGCCCGCCAGCCGCGTCACCCAGCCCGCCCCGTTGCACAGCCCCAGATACAGCGTCAGGTCCGCGTCCAGCCCCTGGCCGAACTGGCCCGCGATCCGCTCCTCCAGCCCGTCTGTCACCGCAGAAAAGGAGGCGCGAAGGGTGTCCAGCCGGGGATTTTGGTACACGTTCTGGATCACCGGGAGAAAATTATCCTCAAAGGTAAAGGCCCCTCCGGCCAGACAGGCGTCCACATCCTCCCGAAACAGGGCTGCGGAATCCGGATAAATGGCGTTGATGTAATCTTCCCACCGGGTCAGGTCAAACCGCCCGCCGGGGAACAGGCCGTCAACCAAGACGCTGGTATCAATCACGCGGAGCATGGCCCGGCACCCCCTCCCGCCTGGAATACGGCGCTATTTTCTTCTGGCATTTTAACACAGTCCCGAAAAAAAGTCCACCCATGCCGGGAAGTATTTACAGTATATTCATTCTGCTTTGTGGGTTTTGTCCGGGAAGGCTGTCGAATTTTTAGAAATTCGTGCAATTCGCCCTTGACACCAGCGCGTTAAAGCGCTATACTAGCGTCCGTGAGCCGAAGAGCTCATTCCTTTGCGCCCAGTCACTTTGGCGGCGCAAAGCGGTAAAGCAACCATTGTTTGGAGGAATAGAGAATGAAAAAGACCGTAAAGCTCACCGCGCTGCTGCTGGCGCTGGTGATGTCCCTGTCTCTGGCCGCCTGCTCCAACACCGGGGAGAAGGATACCAAATCCCCCTCCCAGGCGGAGAACACCCAGCCCGTCGAGAGCGCCGAGCCCAGCGCCGCCCCCGCAGAGAGCAAAGAGCCCGCCGGGGACGGCAAGTATGTGGTGGGCATCTGCCAGCTGGCCCCCCACCCCGCCCTGGACGCCGCCACCGAGGGCTTCATCGACGCACTGAACGAGAAGCTCCCCGGCCAGGTGGACATCCAGAACAAGAACGCCTCCGGGGACACCCCCACCTGCGCCACCATCATCAACGGCTTCGTCTCCGATAATGTGGACCTGATCATGGCCAACGCCACCGCCCCCCTCCAGGCCGCCGCCTCCGCCACCAACACCATCCCTGTGCTGGGCACCTCCATCACCGAGTACGGCGTGGCCCTGGGCATCGACAACTTCTCCGGCACCGTGGGCACCAACGTGTCCGGCACCTCCGACCTGGCCCCCCTGGACCAGCAGGCCGAGATGATCAAGGAGTGGTATCCCGACGCTAAGACCGTGGGCCTCATCTACTGCTCCGCCGAGCCCAACAGCCAGTACCAAGTGGACAACGTCCAGAAAAAGCTGGAGGAGCTGGGCTACACCTGCAAGCAGTACCCCTTCTCCGATACCAACGACATGGCCAGCGTGGTGCAGGACGCCGTGGATAACAACGACGTGCTCTATGTGCCCACCGACAACACCGCCGCCAACAACACCGGCATTGTCAACAACATCTGCCAGGGCGTGAAGCCCGTGTTCGCCGGCGAGGAGGGCATCTGCGGCGGCTGCGGCGTGGCCACCCTGTCCATCAGCTACTACGACATCGGCTACAAGACCGGCGAGATGGCCGCCCAAATCCTCACCGGTGAGGCCGACATCGCCGCCATGCCCATCGAGTACGCGCCCCAGTTCGTGAAGAAGTATAACCCCGTCACCTGCGAGGCGCTGAACATCACCGTGCCCGACGGCTACGAGGCCATCGCCGCCGAGTAACCACAACCCAGCGTAAAACGGCGGGAGAGGGCTTCCCCCTCCCGCCGCTTTCGCGCATTTTGATTTTGGGAGGAACATCCACTATGGCAGGATTTTTGAGCGCGCTGCCGGGGGCGGCGTCCCAGGGCCTCATCTGGGGCATCATGGCCATCGGCGTATACATCACATATAAGATATTGGACATCGCGGACCTGACGGTGGACGGCTCCTTCTGCACCGGCGGCGCGGTGTTCGTGGTCCTGTTTTCCGGCGGCGTCAACCTGTGGGCCGCCATGCTGGCGGCCCTGCTGGCCGGGATGGCGGCGGGGCTGGTCACCGGCCTGCTCCACACGGTGTGCGGCATCCCCGCCATCCTGGCGGGCATCCTCACCCAGCTGGGGCTGTATACGGTGAACATGGCTGTCATGGATTTCAAGTCCTCGGTGGCTCTGCCCATCACCCAGGAGGACATTTTGAACAAGCTGCTGGTGTCCCTGCGGTTCGTCCAGGGCTCCAAGTCAGGCTACCCCCTGTGGCGGCACCCCGTGGTGGTGGTGGGCCTCCTGACCGCCGCCCTCATCGCCATCTTGTACTGGTTCTTCGGCACCGAGCTGGGCTCCGCCCTGCGGGCCACCGGCTCCAACCAGAACATGGCCCGGGCCCAGGGCATCGACACCGACTGGGCCAAGGTGCTGGGGCTGGTGATCTCCAACGGCCTGGTGGCCCTGTCCGGGGCGCTGATGTGCCAGTATAACGGGGCCAACAACATCGACGTGGGCCGGGGCGCCATCGTCATCGGCCTGGCCGCCGTGGTCATCGGCGAGGTGCTCTTCGGCAAGATCTTCCGCAACTTCGCCCTGAAGCTGCTGGCGGTGTCCTTCGGCGCCATCATCTACTACGTGGTCATCACGGCGGTGCTCAAGCTGGGCAACCTCAACGCCAACTACCTGAAGCTGCTCACCGCCCTGGTGGTGGCCGTCTTCCTCACCATCCCCTACTGGAAGGGGAAGTACTTCTCCAAGCCCGTCCAGCCCGCGAAAAAGGAGGAGAGCGCCCATGCTTGACGTACAGAACATCCGCAAGACCTTCAACCCCGGCACCGTCAACGAAAAGACGGCGCTGGCCGGGGTGTCCCTCACCCTGAACGACGGGGACTTTGTCACCGTCATCGGCGGCAACGGGGCGGGCAAGTCCACCCTGCTCAACGCCGTGGCCGGGGTGTGGCCGGTGGACTCCGGCTCCATCTCCATCGACGGCACCGACGTGACCAAGCTTCCCGAACACAAGCGGGCCAAATTCATCGGACGGGTGTTCCAGGACCCCATGATGGGCACCGCCGCCACCATGCAGATCGAGGAGAACATGGCCCTGGCCGCCCGCCGGGGCCGGGCCCGCACCCTGCGCCCCGGCATCACCCGAAACGAGCGGGACCACTACCGGGAGATGCTGAAAATTCTGGATCTGGGCCTGGAAGACCGGCTCACCTCCAAGGTGGGGCTGCTGTCCGGCGGCCAGCGCCAGGCGCTGACCCTGCTGATGGCCGCCCTGCGCAAGCCTGACCTGCTGCTGCTGGACGAGCACACCGCCGCTTTGGACCCCAAGACCGCCGCCAAGGTGCTGGAGGCCACCGAGCGCATCGTCCAAAAGGATAAGCTCACCACCCTGATGATTACCCACAACATGAGGGACGCCATCGTCCACGGCAACCGGCTCATCATGATGTACGAGGGGCGCATCGCCCTGGACATCTCCGGGGAGGACAAGAAAAAGCTCACCGTGGAGGATCTGCTGGCCCGGTTTGGCCAGGCCACCGGGTCCGACGAGGCGGACGACAAGCTGCTGCTGAGCTGACGTCCTGACTGAAAATTATGTGAAATACCGCTCCATAACAGGGGCGGTATTTTATTTTTATGCAAATAAAAATTAAGCTTGACTTTAATAATATTTATGATATACTAAATTTTGTGAAGGGGGTGATGGCGCTGGATGCAGTACCCGTTTGGATGGAGGCTCTGGAGGATGAGGATGCGGCGTTTATCAAGCGCTTTGTGCTGGCCTCCGGCTCCCTGAAAGAGATGGCCACGCAGTATGGGGTGAGCTACCCTACGGTTCGGCTGCGGCTGGACCGGCTGATTCAAAAGATCCACATAGCCGAGGCGGCGGAGGCAGATCCCTATGTGTCGCTGATAAAGCGGCTGGCAATAGACGACAAACTGGATTTCGACACCGCCAAGCTGCTCATCAACGAATACAGGAAAATAAAGGGGGAATGAGACTTGAGCACAGGATTTCACTTCAACGAAGATATGCCTCTGTTTACCATACAAGGGCAGGATATTCCCATCATCTTGACCATGCTGGCGGCAGCGGTGGCTCTGGAGGTCTTCCTCTCACTGAAAAAAGACGGACGTTTGGGCCTGGTCCTGCCTGGACTGTGGCTGCTGCTCGCAGTGCTGCGGCTGGCATTCCGGGCGGTTCAGGTGGTCCATGCCGATTCGTCGTGGTTGGCGAATCCGGGACAGGCACTGGCGGTGGCTTTCACCGTGGAGAACATCCCCACGCTGTTCTTGCTGGCCGCCTACGGCCTGTGCCGTGGGCTCAAGCGTCGGAAGACCAGGCGGCAGCTGGAGCAAAGCCGCATTAAAGATCTGTGAATGCGCACGGCGGAGGCCCCCCTCCGCCGTCTCTTTTTCACCCCATTTCACCCCTTGCATACAATGAGAGTGGAAGGGGAATGGCCTATCAGCTTCCCTTCTCATCAACCAGAACCGGGAGGTACTAATATGGCCGAATATATCGAGCCAGGCCCCATCTGCGATACCGCCGGTATCCGCGAGGCCGTGTGTATTCACACTCGAAAAATTTTTGACAGCTGTCGTGATAAAGATATGGCGTCTTTAATAAGTTTTTACCTGTATTGCCATCCGTACAGTGCCTTTGAGCGAGGGAACAGCGGGAACGGTAACCGCATGATTCGGCGGGGGGTGCCAAAGGAGGCGGACTTCACCGGCATAACGGAGGCGGCACATTGAAAGTACAGCGGTGGGTGAATACCCGCGGGGCATCCTTGGTGGGAGGCGTGCTGGGCAGGCGCTGATGGAACTTGCTCATGTGTCCGGGATTGAGAGCGTGGAGTGGAACTGTTTTGGTAAATAATTCACAAAAAAGTGCTTTGGATTTTTCTGCGTTTAACCCTTGACATTTTCCAATAGGGAAATTGCGCAAAATTCACTTGACAACAGGGAAAAATCTGCTATAATAACTTTTGTTGCCTCGCACAGCGGAGTGATAGCTATAGCATTGTAACTCTGCTATGGGCTTGTAATATGCAGCGGTATCGAAGAGGTCATAACGAGCACGATTGGAAATCGTGTAGCGGCTG